>NC_020062.1:1735997-2083197 GCF_000330885.1 Rhizobium tropici CIAT 899 | reverse complement strand
TCATGAAACTTCTAACACGATATCGCCGTACTCCGCGTTTGTGCGAAGCAATGCCATAAGTATCGGACCAAGTGAAAATTCGCCGCGTTTCGCCTTGCCTGCAAGATCGCGTAGATAAGCACCGGCTGAGTTGATATGCCCTGATCGCTCGAGAATGCAGGCCATCGTCACGGCGGCATTTTCCGGCCCCATTGTCTCGCAAGCCTGTTGATAGGCCGAGGGCGTGACACCGAGCATCGATCGTACCACGATGGCTGCAGACATGAGATCTCGCCAATTGCTGATCACGCCTGCAGGGCCATAAGAGCTAATTTCGGGGCATGCCTTCAGCACGAGAGCTAGCGGGAAGATGCGCATCGGCTCTTTTTGTCGCTCGTCCGTCTTCCGAGATATTGCTTCCAACTTTGTTCGAAAGTCCGGTTCAAGTTCATTGAAGGATTCGGGATTCGAATTCTTTATGTGGCGCTCACTATGGGCATCATTGGTGCTATAATTTTCAATTTTCTGCTGTTTTTCCAGCAGGTTGATGATTTCGCCACGCAGTAGCTCCATATCACTGAGAGTAGAGGTGACCTCAGACATGGTCGGGGAGCGAGGAATGCGGGCGAGGAGGGCGCTATAGGTTTCTTCGATCCGAGGCCAGTCGCCCTCGACGCCTTCCGTGATAGCCGCCGCAATCAGTTTACGGACGTCGCGCCGGCAAATTGTCAGGCTCTCCTTGGCCCGCCGAAAAGCGATCCGATCTGCCACGACCTGTTGAGCCATGATTGCAAGTTCTTCGGCGCGCAATAACAACGGTGAGATATCGAAGCCGAATGCGTTTTCGATCTCGCCCGTTCGGCCTTTTCTCGCATAGCGCTTGCCGTTGGCGCTATCCTTGCGGACGATTAGGCCAGCCTCGACGAGAAATGCCAGATGCCTGCGAAGCGTGGCGCCTGCAATGCCATGGGCTCGCAAGGTCAATTGCGTATTGGAGGGAAAGACGATGAGCTTGGCGTCCTGACGAAGCTCATTGTCGGGGTAAAAACTCAGCAAGGCGTCGAGCACCGCCAAGCTGCGATCCTGCAGACCGAGCTTTTCCCGTGCTTCGGATATGTCTCGAAAGACTTTCCATTTATCGGCCGTCTTGTTGGGTTCGATAGCGGACGTGGCGACCTGCCGTCTCACTAAGGCAAGCGTCATCGGCCGCCGCCCAAAGGGCGTCGTCACACTTCCGTTCTGCATTTTCTTCACCTTCAAGAGGCAAAAGAAATACGATCACCAAAAACGGTGCCAAAGACTCTTGACTGTGATTCGGGGAAATGCGATTCTTCAGTTGCTACATTGAAGAGAAGGCTTCCACGACGGCAACGTTTGGGGGCCTTTTTTCTTTTGCGAGTTTCCTTTCCAATCAGAAAACCCTGACAGCTGTCAGGGGTTGCGGTTGTCTCTGAAACGAGTGAAGCGCTCAACAAGATCGGGCAGCTCTTCCTCGATAAATCTCACGAATTCCGTACCCAGTTTGCCCTCGGCAGAGATTCGAACCTCCCGAGGGGAGGTCACGAACACACCCAACTTGGTTCCGGATGTATCGGAAATCGCAATTTGCGTGTTGCGCGGCTCAGACGGAGGCTTGATTGCCTTCAGCGCCACCTGAAAGCGCTGGTCCGAGGTTTCGTTGTCCTTATTTGCATCCAAGAGAGCGGCGCGCACCACATCAAGAGCATTCGGGGCTGCGGATATCGCCTTCGCCAAATCCAGCCAGCGCGGCCGACCAATCTTCGGAGCCCTACCAATTGCCTCAATGATATCCGCTGGAATTGCGCGATAGACGCTCCGCATTCGTGCAAGTTCCGCATCCTCGATCGAGAGGGCCGCATAGATGTGGCGCGCCTTGATGCCCGCATCATCCATGCGCGAGGCAAACAAGGCGCGTTCGATCCATGTCAGGTCCTGACGGCTGGCATTTTCAATACCTTGGGCCAGAACCAGATCGAGATCGGAAATCTCGACTTCTATAGCTCGGACGGTGCGGCCGAGCTCCAGGGCGGCCCGCCACCTGCGATGACCATAGACAACCTGATACCGATCGCCTGAAGAGGGGTGCCGTCGAACCTGGATCGGAACCTTTTGGCCTTCCTCCTCGATGGAGCGCTTGAACCTCTCGAAATCCTGAGGATCATCGTCAGGCAGGCGATCCGGATAAGGAGAAGCATCGATCACTTGGGGATCGAGGTCCTGTATCCAGCCTTCGCCGGATTCGACAATGGCACGCAATCGGTCACGCTCGGCGCGTATGTCGCCGATCGCCCGATGCGCGGCTCCGATCACGCCGGCACCGACACGGCCGGTTTGCACGGGGGCAGGGGCCGGCGGCGATGAATCCGTTTTGTTTTCGCTACTTTCCAACTCCGCTGAGAGCAGACCGAAGCTGGCGACGATGGATTTTCTCGGGCTTTTGCTCATCCACGTCCCCAACTTCCATCGATGAGTTGCACGATCGCTTCGTTGACGGCATCGACCGCCTCACGCGCGCGCTTGTGCGTATCTCGGCCGATCTGCCCCATTTCCAACTCGTAGAGGGAGCGCTTTGCAAGTCCGGCAGCCTCAACCGCGGTGCTCTCAATCGCCGTGGGCAACAAGACATCGGTGCCAAAGAGATGGCGCAACATCGCAACGACCTGGGACTGCGGCGCATCGTTCGGATCGTGACGCGTTACCAGATAGCGGATGAAATCATGATCGAGCTGCGCGCCGCTTTCGTTGAGCACGCTGATCAGGTCGCCCATCATGAGCAGGAATTGGCTCATCGATGCCACGTCCAGCATGGCCGGATGTACCGTGATGATCATGCTCGTTGCGGCATAAATAGCGCTGAGGGTCAGAAATCCGAGCGACGGCGGCGTGTCGAGGATGACGATGTCGTAATCGTTTTCGACTTCGGCCAGCGCTAGCTTGAGGCGCTCGAAAAAGATCACGCCGGAGCCGGATTTTTGAGCCAGGACGCGAGGGGTCTCGTGCTCATACTCCATGACCTCCAGGTTGCCTGGAATAAGGTCAATGCCGTCGAAATAGGTTTTGCGAATGATCTCGCGGATGGGACGCCTTTCGGCCGCCTCATATCGAAGCGCCGCGTAGATGGTTTCGTTGGCGCCGACATCGATTTCCGGCTGCGCGCCAAACATGGCCGAAAGCGATGCCTGCGGATCTAGATCGAGGGCAAGCACGCGATAGCCATGCAGCGCGAGATAATGTGCAAGATGAACGCAAGTCGTCGTCTTGGCGCTGCCACCCTTGAAGTTGGCAATCGCCATGACCTGCAGATGTTCGCCCGGTCGGCGCCGAGGCAGGAAGCGAAGCGCTTCTGCAGGCTTCTGCTTGGCAAACAGTTCCCGCAATTCGTTGATCTGGGCAAGCGTATAGACCCGGTGATTGTTCTCCAACCGGCTGGGAACGGGACCGCGGCCTTCGCTCGACATCAGCTTCAATGTCGAATCCGGGATGGACGTGAGCTTTGACACTTCATTGGTCAGGAACTGGCGTAGCATCTTCTCGGATTTCGGCGGATACATACGCGTTCTGAGCTGCTGGAGCTGACCAGACAGTACAGTTGCGTGCCGCGCGATTTTGCTGGCTGCATTTTCCTTTGAAGGAGCTATTGTCTCCGTGCGGTTCGCTATCGCCATTTATCCCTCTTGGCGGCCTGTCGCCGGTTTGCCGACATTTGCCCGCCAGAAGGTAGAACACGATTCTGTCAGGCCGTCCAGAGATTAACGGATAATGAACGGTCAGCGTGTGACAGCTAGGACTTTGGCCGGGCCGTTTAACGCGCTGTCTTTCCTACACTTTCTGTAGCCACCCGCTGAAAATAGCTGCGGGTGAAGGCTTACACTTTCGATTGCATAATGTCGTTGCCGCCGATCTGCCGATCTCTATCCGGCTAAGATTGTAACGATTTCGACGACGGGAATCACCGAATGGGGCTGTGTGAGTCGGCTTCGTGCGGATGCTCTCACGCGGGATCTCCAGCTTTCCCTTTCAGTGATCATGGCACAAGTGCAGGCAGCGAGCATATAGCCGTTCGGCATGCCTGGAGCGTTGAGCGGATCAGGCTCTGCCGTCTTTTGTTACCCCCGGCAGTTGTCCGCCTGCCATGGATAAAGGCTGGACAAGTTTCACGTAACGGACATTGAAAATATCCGCTGTGGACGAATCACCGCCTTCCCTTGTCGAAAGTTGGATCGGCCCTAGTTTGCGAATCATTAATGATTTGTGAGGGTTAGTAATTTTGAGCTATGATTGGAGCGGCGTCAGGACACGGCGCATCAAAGCGATCAAGATGGCAGTTTCGGCGATGATTGCAGTGGCGGTGCTGGGTATGCCGACAATGCTTTGGCTGCATGGTTCGTTTTGAGCATCAGGGCGCTTGAACCGTCCGACGACGAGGTCGGGCAGTCTCACGTTTAGCGTCTTTCGGACAAAGGGGTTGGATGCATAACCCCATTGCCGCAACGAGAGTGATCGCTTGCATCGCAGAATGCCGATGCAAGCCAGGCCTTTATCTCGATTGCCACTCGGAGGCCGGGTGGTCGAATTCCAGATTCTTCGTTACATGATCTACAAAGCCGGCTAACAGGGGGCTCGTATGTTTGCGATGCCAGCAGATTCCTACCGGCCATTTTGATTCCGGTCCTGAGAGAGATTGCGTGCGGATGGACCCCGCCAATGCCCGCACGCCACGCCAAGGCAGGAATGCCGCGCCCAGGCCGGCAGAAACGATGGCGTGCACGGTCAGTATGTCGTCGGCATATTGGGCAATGCGAGGCTCGAAACCGGCAAGCGAGCACCAGCGCCTGATCTGGTCGTCCAATCCAGGTCCGCGCGACGGCGAAAGTGCGACAAATCCGAGTTCATTCAGCTCCGACAGTCGATCTTGGGCCGGCATGGTCACCCCACTTGGAAGCGCCAAGGCTAGATACTCTTCGACGACGGGCATGAAAGCCAAGCCGCTATCGTCCTCCGGTGCCCGGCAGAAACCGATATCGAGCCGGCCGTCGACCAGGCGCTGATGCTGTTCCCGCGATGGCAAGTCGTTGAGCGTGATACTGCAATCCGGCGTCGCCGCACGAAAACCGGCGATCAGCCGTGGTGCGACGGCAAGTGTCGATATTCCAAATCCGATGTCGAGATATCCGGTAAGGCCGGCCATGGCGCGATGCATCTTCCGGTCGACATCGTCGTTCAATTGAAGAAGCGGGCGTGCTTCGCGCTGCAGAAGTTCTCCGAGAGGCGTCAGTTTGGCGCCATGGCGGCCGCGCTCGAACAGCGCTCCGCCCATTGCAGCTTCCAAAGCCTGAATCTGCTTGGTCAGGGTCGACTGGGTGACGAACAATTTTGCCGAAGCCTTGCCGTAGTGGCCGCTGTCGATCAATTGAATGAAGGATCGGAGGAGCTTTATTTCCATTCTGTCCAGGAATAATTTTAATCGATAAAGTCATTTTACGAAAGAGATGGCGCGTGGTCAAATGGGCTCATGACGAAAGGAGCAATCGACATGACGCTCAAAATTTCATCCGTGCAGTTTCAACATCGGGCCAATGACAAGGCCTACAATCTCTCGCGTATAGAGCATTTCACGGAAGAAGCCGTTCAGGCTGATAATCAGCTCGTCGTCTTTCCCGAAATGTGCATCTGCGGATATTGGCATGTTCCCAAGCTCGATGGCCCCGCGCTGCAGGCGCTGGCGGAGCCGCTCTCTGGTCCCTCGATCACGCGAGTCGCAGCCTTGGCGCGGGTGAAGGGCATTGCGATCGGCGCTGGCTTCCTCGAGTTGGGTGAAAACGGAAAGCTTTATAATAGTTACGTGGTCTGCATGCCCGATGGACACATCCATTGCCATCGCAAATTGCACGCCTGGGAGCATCGCCTTATTTCCAGCGGCGATGCCTTCACGGTCTTCGACACACCTTGGGGAATTCGTGCCGGCATCCTGATCTGCTGGGACAATAATCTGATCGAGAACGCGCGCGCCACGGCGCTGCTTGGTGCCGAATTGCTGATCGCGCCGCATCAGGCCGGCGGCGGCCATTCGGTTAGTCCGCACGGGCTGAAGCGGATACCGGTCGAAAAATGGATCAATCGCCACGAAGACCCCGAGGCGATCGAGGCTGAATTTCGAGGTCCGAACGGCCGGGAGTGGTTCATGCGCTGGCTGCCGTCGCGCGCCCACGACAATGGAATGTTCCTCGTCTTCAGCAATGGCGTCGGACAGGATGAAGACGAGGTGCGCACCGGCAATGCCATGATCCTCGATCCCTATGGGCGTATCCTGGCCGAAACCTGGGCGGCCGCCGATGCGAGGGTAAGCGCTGAAATCGATCTGGCCCTGCTCGACAAATGTACGGGGCAGCGCTGGATAAGAGGCCGCCGCCCCGAGCTTTATAGTATCCTGACACAACCCAACGCCAACGGTCTCGCACCCATGGACGCGCGCTACTCGGAAGAGTCTACCCGCAACGGCGGGTAGGGGTGGATTTCCATATGGCTGGCCGTGGTCTATTTCGCCATCGTTTCTTCGAGATCGGCATAGACCAGATAGCGAAGCGGCCCAGAGGTAACGGCGTCGAAGGGAAAGCATGTCGCCAGCACGAGATGGACGCCGCGCGCATCGGGGTCGATTTCAGCCTCGTCCCAGCGGGCAACGGCCATGCGGCTCACGCGGAAAATGAAAGTCCGGCCGTCGCGACGTGTGATGCGGATACGGTCGTTCACATGAATATCTTTCAGGAAAGTAAAATGGGTATCCCGGTGTGCCGCATAGACCGCTGTACCCTCTTCGCCTGCCTGCGGGGTGTTGTCGAGATGGCCGGGGCCGAAGGCAAGCGCCTGGCCGCTTGCACCCTTCAGAGCGATAGCGGAAACGCCAAGGCGTGGAACTTCAATACGCGCCACCGGCCATGTGTCGGCCCAGCTCCATGGCTTGACCGGTGCGCCTGATATCACGCTGTCGGCAAAGGCACGTTCCAGCAGGACTTGCGCCAAAGCCGCCTTGGCGTAGATCCATCCTCCTTGTGCGGCGAGGAAGAGACCGGCGGCGATGAGAATGCCGGCCGCAAAAGTCAGAAGGGAGCGCGCTGGCGCGCTCCCCATGGTTTGGAGGCGAGTGGCGGCGATCATGCCCGGCTCCTTCGCGATGCCAGGAACAGCAGCGAAGCCCCACACAGAAGAGCAAGCAATCCCTGGAGAATGAGAAGCATTCCCGGTGTTGCCGTCTGCGGCAGCGGAACGCTGGCCTGAGCCGGTGCGGAGATTGGCTCGAGCTCAGCATCGTCATCGACACCCCGCGACTTGTCGGCCGCCTGCAGATGCCTGGTGTCGGCTTTCGCATCCCGCGTTGCATCGATGCCGAGGAGCTTGTTGTAATCCCAGCCCGCGGGAAGCTGCAATGGAATGTCGGCCTGTGTCAGCGGCGCGTTTGTCGGCCGCAGACGCTTGGTATCGACGGCGACGAGACTGGTCAGACGCGTGACCAGATGATGGTCGAGAGCCAATTGCAGGATACGCTTGTCGGCATCGGCCTGTGTGATCTTGCCGAGCGTGAGATTGACCTCGGCATCGTCGATCTGGCGCCGTGCCCAGATCTTGGAGATACCCTTGGCATTGCTTGCCTGATCCAGCGGCAGGGAAATCGTCCACGGACGGTCACCGATCTTGCCGCTGACGGTCAGGGTTCCGGCTGCTTTTCCCATCCGGGCCGCCAGAACGAGCGGTTCGCCATGGTAGATGTCGGGCAGGAGGTTCGGTGACAGGCTGACATTCTTCTCCGAAAAGGCAGCGGCGACATCGGTGACGGCCGGATTTTCCAGCTTGTCGAAGAGGGCGCGCATGCGCTCGTTCACCTCGGCGACCGAACCGATGTGGGTGAAGCTGCCACGGGCAAGTTCGGCGGCGCGGCTCATCAGGTACGTGTTCGGCGCCGAGCCGATGCCGACCATGAAGATGCGGGAGCGTCCACGCGACTTTGCGATCGCATCGAGAAGCTGCTGCTCGTTGCTGACTTCGCCGTCGGTCAGGAACACGACCTGACGCAATCCGTTGGCCTGGTGGCTGTCGTCGAGTGCTGCTTGAAGCGGCGGCAGCATTTCCGTTCCGCCGGCAGCTTCCAGGCCGGTGACGAAGCGGCGGGCCGAGGCGATATTCTCGGCCGTAGCCATGACCGAATCGGGAAAGAATTTGGTCATCGTGTTGTCGAAGCGGATGACGTTGAAGCGATCGTTCGGCTCGAGCCGGGACAGGGCGTAATCGAGGCTCGCCCTTGCCTGTTCGATCGACGTGCCGCCCATCGACCCGGAATTGTCAATGACGAAGACGACTTCGCGACCAGCCTTCTGCGGCGTCGCCACCGCCGGCGGCATCACATAGGCAAGCATATAGTCATCCTTACCGACATGCTCGCGGAAGAGACCGACGCTCGGCATATTGCTTGCGATGGCGCTCCATTCGAGCACGAAGTCGCGGTCTGCTGTCGCATCGCCGTCGAGGGTGATCCGGCGCCCGGCGTCGTTGACTTTGTCGATCTTGACCGCGTGATAGAGGCTTTTGACGTCATCGAGCGGAAAGCCGGCATTGAGATTGACCTTGAGGGTGACAGGGTTGGCGCGGTCGCCGCCGGGTACCATCAGGGGCGTCGAGATGGGCTGGTTGCTGACCTCACGCGATGAGCTCTGTTTGAAATGACCCCAGCCAGCCTTAAGATCGGCTTGCTGGGTGATGGGCGATGCGTCCTGCGGGTTGTGGCGCGGCGCGACGACCAGCGGCACCCGCAGGGAGAAGCGGCCGTCCGCCAGGCGGACCGACTGCTGATATTCGATCTGAACGACGATCTTTTCATGCGGGCCAATGTTTGCGACCGTATTGGTGAAGATGTTCGGGCGCTGCTGTTCGACGAGGGAGGCCTTCTTTCCTTCCCTGCGCGCTTTCTCGTATATGGCGCGCGCTGCCTGCTTCTCCTTGATATCAGCGACAACGACCCGGTTGCCGACGATCATCTTCAGGGAATAGACGGCGCTGTCTTCCGGAAGAGGAAATACGTAGAGGGCTTCGACCCACTTGTCGGTCGTGTTCTCGAAGGCTTGCGTCAGGACTGCGCGTGCCGTAGGCCCATTGACGTCGAGATCGACATCGGTCGCAAGGCGGGGCGCCTCGATATATTTTCCTTCGTCCTTGGTCTGAAGAAGAAGGCTGCCGGTGCCCATTTCGTTCGGCGTGACGAAGGCTGCCGGTTGCGCGTGCGATTCCAGGGGATGCAGCAGTGCGAAAATGACGGCAAGCACCGGCAGCAGAATGGCATTGCTGAACCAGAGCAACAAGCCGAATCGGATGAGGAAGTTTTGCCGCTTCTGGTAGCGCGAGAAGTTTGGCGAGGCTGACATGACAGGCTCCTTATTCGCTGGTGGAATGACTGAAGCCATTGTGAACAAAGGCTATTTTCTCGCCAGCGTAAGCTTTGCCCTGTTTCGTCCGCATCTTGCCGCAAACGGTCTTGCCGGTTACGGCCATGTGTGGAATTGTGAAGAAAATTACGCAAACAGGAAACGAAGGAATGGTCCAGGGCGACCCCTATTTGTCCGACAGCCAGAACAGCGCCGTGGCAGCGCGAGTTCGCGAGGAGATCGCCAGACGGCGCATTTCCCGGCAACGCCTTGCCAATGATGCCCGCATCAGCCTTTCGACCTTGGAGAAGGCCCTTTCCGGCCACCGGCCCTTCACGCTCGCGACCCTCATTCGGCTGGAGCAGGCGATGGGTGTCGTCCTGCGGGAGCCGGCTGGAACGCAAGCGACCGTTGTCAATGACAAGCCCGGCCATGCCCCCGAGGAGCTTGGTGCCTATTCCCGCGCCTCGGTTTCCTGGTTGGAGGGCACTTACCTGACGCTTCGTCCGTCCTTCGGTGATGCGAAGGCGATTTTTGCCTATTGCACCGAGATCGCCTGGGATGGAGAACGGACCTGCCTGAGCTTCCGGGAGCGCGAGCGCAGCGATGCCTCGTTTTCACAGCAGGGTTCGGTGTCGGTGCCGCACCTGTCGGGGCATATTTACCTGGTGACGAATTCGTCCGGGCAGTATCGCATGGCGATATTGTCGAGGCCCAGTATTACCGGCGAGATGTTCGGCTTGCTGACGACATTGCGCGCCGGGCAGGGTTCGCACCTCACACCTGTCTCGACGCCGCTCGCCCTCCTGCCTATGTCGGCTTTCGCGCAGCCGTCGCTCGGGCGCGTCTTGGCGGGCGATCACAATCACGAGGCATACTCGGCCATCATGCACAGAATTACCGGAGAAAATTACGCCGGCTTCGTCGGGTAACGGCACCCTTAGCGGGCGTCGTGAAAGATGATGCCGACAGTGTGGCGCATGCCTGAGCGGACGCGGCTTACCCCGTGTCTGAGATTGACGCGGTAGCTTCCCTTCGTTCCGCGCACGGGCCGATTGTGGACCGCAAAGGCGACGGCATCGCCCTGTCGAAGCGGCACGACTTCCACGCGGCTTTGCATGCGCGGCCGCTGCTCGGTCAGGACAAACTCGCCGCCGATAAAATCCCGGCTAGGCTCGGACAGCAGAATGGCCACCTGGATCGGAAAGGCGAGTTCGCCGTAGAGGTCCTGATGCAGGCAATTGTAGTCTCCCGACACATATTGCAGCAGCAGCGGCGTCGAGCGCCTCTGACCGGCCTCGTGGCATTGCTTGAGGAAGGCGGCATGCTCATCGGGATAGCGTTCCTCGATGCCCATGCGTTCATTCCACCGGTTTGCGATATCGGCGAGATGAGGATAGAGCGCGGTGCGCAATCCACCGAGAAGTCCCGGCAGCGGATAGTTGAAATAGCGATATTCGCCTCTTCCAAAACCGTGGCGTGCCATGATGATGTGGCTGCGGAAATGACGTTCCTCGCAGTAGAGCCCGGAGACCGCAGCGCATTCATCGGGTGCCAGAAGCTTCGGAAGGACGGCGCAGCCGAAGCCGTCAAGCTCTCTTGCGAGCGACGGCCAATCATAGGCGTCGATCCGAGCCTCTATAGAGTTTTCCGTGAAAGCCGGTGCGGAAGTGGAGATCGATGTGTTCATGTCGGGTCCTCGGAAGCCGTGATAAGCTGAAGCCTAGCGTCCGAACCGGAGCGGTAGCCACCCGATTTCCGATGAGCAGCTCACACGAATGGGTTTCCCTGGCTACATTGCGATACAATCGAGCCGTTTCCTGAAATTTAGCGGATACAATTCGCGGCGATCTTCTGCGGGATTATCCGTCAGGCAGGAGTCTAAAATGAAACTCGCATTCCTTGGCGCATTTGCCGTCTCAAGCCTTGCCGTCGGCATCGCCGCGTCTCAATCGGCAGGTTCTGCAACGCCGCCGGAAAATGCATCGCCGATCTACGGCGTGACCATACCGGAAGGCTATCGGGACTGGAGATTCATTGCGCCGGCGCAGGAGGCTCCGCCGCTCGACGAGCTTCGCGCCGTGCTCGGCAACGATATCGCCGTCGACGCCTATAAGAAGGGCACCCTGCCTTTTCCCGATGGCTCGATCCTCGTCAAATTGGCCTACAAACGCAAGCAATCGACGGAGTTCGCGCCGGCAACGGTGCCGGGAGCGCCGACCACGGTGCAGGTCATGGTGAAGGATTCCAAGAAATATCCCGATAGTCACGGCTGGGGCTTCGGGCGGTTCGTTGACGGCAAGCCGGTCGACGTTGCGCAACATGAAACCTGTCTCAGCTGCCATGTCGGCAACGTCAGGGATCACGATTACGTCTTTACGCGCTATGCGCCGTAAGGCGCTGCAACGCGATTAAGTGAAATTTGCCGGCCTGATCTCATCGTATCGCGGCCGGCCGGCTATCCATGGTTTCTCCTCCCGCCAGGATAGCCGCCCCTATTTTACCCATAGGCGAGCGCCGCTTCGAGCAGGTAGCCATCGAGCCGAGGAACTTCGCAAGCCCGCGCCATCTCTATGGGGTCGCCGCAGGGCTTGGCAGCCCGCATTGCCTCATCTCCCACTCCAAGACGTTCCAAAAATTCCTCTTCACTGGCTACTCGGCCAAGTTCCATATTTTTCGGGTGCATTTTGCCGCTGGCAAAACCAAAACGCAGAATTCTGTGTTCCATTGTAGCCTCGGTCGATCTGGACACAGAGGGATACAATTTGGCTGGGTTGAGAACACAACCGGGATACACGCCGAAAGCAAAACTTCGCGGCATTCAATAAACCTCCCAAACATTTGGAGATTCTGATGTCGCCCTTATCCTTCTCAATGAATAGACGTGCCTTTGTGACTGCAGCCGCTGTCGCTGGAGCGGCCTCGCTCCTGAAGCCTGCCCTGTCCTTTGCCGCATCGGACGCCTTGCCCGACGGTGTAAAGCCGTTCAAGGTCCATATTCCCGACAGCGCGATTGCCGAGTTGAAGCAGAGGCTTGCGACGGCACGCTGGCCGCTCAAGGAAAATGTCGCTGACGACTCCCAGGGCGTGCAACTCGAACGCCTGCGCGATCTCGTTGGATATTGGGCCGACGGCTATGATTGGCGAAAGGTGGAACAGAAGCTCAATTCTCTGCCGATGTTCATGACCGAAATCGATGGGTTGGATATTCACTTCATTCACGTGCGCTCCCCACACGAAAACGCAATGCCGCTGATCATGACCCACGGTTGGCCGGGCTCGGTTCTGGAAATGCTCAAGGTCATCGATCCCTTGACAAACCCAACCGCCCATGGCGGCAAGGCCGAAGACGCCTTTCATCTCGTAGTGCCATCGATTCCCGGTTTCGGTTTTTCCGGCAAACCCAGCGTCCGTGGATGGGGCTCCGATCACATCGGCCGTGCCTGGGGCACGTTGATGAATCGGCTCGGATATGAGAAGTTCGTCTCGCAAGGCGGTGATTGCGGCTCGGTCATCTCCGAGCGCATGGCGCATCAAAAGGTGCCGGGATTGCTGGGCATTCATCTCAACATGCCTGCGATCGTTCCAAAAGAAATCGTGCCGATCTTGGCTGCAGGTGCCCCGGCGCCCGCAGGTCTCACTGCGGACGAACGCGCTTGCTTCGACAAGCTCGCGATTTTCTACCGGGACAGCGCTGCCTACGCGCAAATGATGGTTACGCGTCCGCAGACGATCGGTTACTCGCTCGTCGATTCACCGATCGGAATGGCCGCGTGGATGTACGACAAGTTCGCCGAGTGGACCTATAGCAACAAGCAGCCGGAAAAGGTTCTCACTCGCGACGAGATGTTGGATGACATTTCTCTCTATTGGTTCACGGAGACGGGTACCTCGGCGGCCCAGATCTATTGGGAAGACCATACCAACAATTTCAACGCTCTTGAAAGGATCCCTTCCGTGCCGGTCGCGGTTAGTGTTTTTCCGGGAGAAATCTATCAAGCACCCAAGTCGTGGACGGAGCGTGCCTTCGGCAATCTGATCTACTTCAACAAGACCGAGAATGGCGGCCACTTTGCCGCCTGGGAACAGCCGGCGATTTTCACCAACGAGGTCAGGGCGGCATTCCGCTCGCTGCGATAAGCGGGCGAGGCTTCTGACATGGTGAAAGCACGCAGGCGAGCGATACCCCACGTTCGACTGCGGAAGAGGGGGAAGCGTATAGCGTTCCCCCTCACAGCGAATAACGGATCCTGGCGGATTTGACCCAGGCGACTTTAGGGATAGCAGTGTCCTTACGCAAAAGCGCTGCGGCGTGCGGAGAGCGACCCAATGCCCATCAGGGCGGCGAGGATGACCGGGATGCATACGAGGTAGGCGGTACGGATACCGGCATGCTCAGCAACGAATCCAAGCAGTGGCGGAGCCAGGAAGAAGACGACGAAGGACATTTGTCCAAGTGCTGCAACATTGACATGGGCCGGACGATCGGTGCGCTGGGCGGCCGCCGAAACCGCCAGCGGATAAACAGCGCTGCAACCGGCGCCCATGAGGGCAAAGCCGAGCAGCGCCACATTGGGGTGAGGTGCGACCCAGACGGAGCAGAGACCGGCAGTTGAAAGAAGCAGCAGCGAGAGTGCAACCGTGCGGGAGCCGAAGTGATCGACGAACCGGTCCGCAAACAGCCTTGCCAGCGCCATGAAGAAGGTAAAGAGCGTCAGCCCGAGGCCGCCGACGAACGGCTCGACATGAAAGACGTCGCGCATATAGATCGCCGACCAGTCGATGCCCGCGCCCTCGACCAGGAAGGCGGCAATGCCGATCACGCAGAGAGGCAGAAGGCCGAACGTCGGCAGCGCGATATGCCCGGCCTCCGGGTGATCCTGCATCGGGCGGGCCGGGGCATTGCGCATGCCGGCAATGACAAGCGAACCCACGATCAGGACGAAGGTGAATGTCAGGGCAAGGTGCAACTGCATCGAAATGCCGGCCTGGCGTATTGCCGATGATACGAGGGCGGTGACGAAAAAGCCGAGGCTCCAGAAGCCATGGGCGCGGTTCATCACGCCCCGGCCAAGCTGCGCCTCGATGCGATCGATCTCGACATTGAGATTGATTTCGAGCGCTCCGGCGAGCAGTCCCTCGCAAAGCAGGATGGCAAAGACAAGCGGAGCAACGCCCATCCAGGGCACGAGCGCCAGGGATGCGGAGGTTCCGAGCACGGTGATGAATGCCGTCTTGCGCGCGCCGAGACGTGCGACGATCGGAGAGGCGAAGGTGAGCGATATCAGCGCCCCGATAGCGGCGCCGATCAGTGTCAAGCCGAGCTCGGATTTGTCGATCTGCAAGGCGTCCTGCAGATCGGGAAGGCGCGAAAGCATTGCGCCCATCGAGACCGCAAAGAGGAAAAAGCAGACGTAAATTCGCTGCTGCGGTTCAAGACGCATTTCGATGCTCCGGAGAATTTGAACGCGAGAAATAGAAAGGGTCTATCCGAAAGCAACCTGCGCTGGCAATACAATGGCTCTCAATTCATCAGACAAATTAGGACTGCCGGCTAATTCGGCAAGTGCGGCACCGGCCAGCGCTATACGACCACGGGCGCCTTCGACAGGACAAAGCTAGAAGCATTCCCCGGGATGGCGCAAAACCGCCTGCAGGCGATAGCATCAACCTGCAGACGGTATGGTCGGGTCTCATCATCGAGGACTTGGACGCTTGGAGCTTATCAAGCGTTGCAATTCGCCGGCAATGACGACGGCTTGCGCGTGCCGATCAACACCAGTACCAAGCCAGCGGCGGCCAGCAGGCCTCCGGCAATCGCGACCGCCGCATAGCCAAAGCCGAGGCTGATAACGGCTGCACCGGTGGCCGCGCCCAGAGCATTGCCGAGATTGAAGGCCCCGACATTGATGGAGGAGGCAAGACCCGGCGCCTCTGCCGCTGCTTCCATGACGCGCATCTGCACGGGCGGGACGATGGCAAATGCCGCTCCGCCCCAGAGAAGCAGACCGATAGCGGCGCCTATGTGGGTGACCATCGCCAGCGGCAACGCGAACATGATGGCTGCGAGCAGAGCCAGGAAGATCTTGGTCGCACCGTCGAGCGACCAGTCGGCGAGCCGTCCGCCAAGCCAGTTGCCGATCGTGAAGCCGATGCCGATGAGGACCAACCCGAGGGTCACGAAGCTATTGGATGTGCCGGTAAGTTCGGTGAGAGCCGGAGCGACATAGGTATATAGCGAAAACATCGCGCCTGCGCCCATCACGGTAGTCGCCATCGCGAGCAGCACGGTGGGGTGAGTAAGTACGGCAAGTTCGCGCCTGATATCAGGCATCGCGCCGCGCTCGCCTTTCGGCAGGGCGAACCATAGCGCTGCAATGGCGGCAATGCCGATCAGCGCCGTTCCTGCAAAAGCCATGCGCCAGCCGATCGCCTGACCGACCCAGGTTGCGGCCGGCACGCCGCCGATATTGGCGATCGTCAGCCCCATGAACATGGCGGCAACGGCGCTCGCCTGCTTTTCCTTCGGCACGACGCTTGCCGCCACCACCGCGCCCAGGCCGAAGAAGGCGCCATGGTTAAGGCTGGTGACGAGCCGGGCGAGCAGCAGCGTGAAATAGCCCGGCGCCATCGCCGACATGAGATTTCCGATCGTAAAGATACTCATCAGCAGCATCAGCGCCGTGCGCTTGCCGAAGCGGCTGAAGGCGAGCGTCATGAAGGGGGCGCCGACCATCACGCCGATCGCATAGGCGCTGATGAGGAGGCCGGCTGTCGGGATCGAGACGTCGACCCCCTTGGCGATGACCGGGAGAAGTCCCATCGGCGAAAACTCGGTCGTGCCGATGCCGAAGGCGCCGATCGCAAGAGCGAGAAGCGCCCATCGGGCGTGAGAGGATGTTTGGGCCTTTTGGGCCGTCGAAATCTTGGTGTCCATGTTGAAAGCTCCTTAGGCGTCCCATTCGGGCGCGAGGCCGGGCGGGCTGACGATCCGGCCATCCGGGCGTGCGAGGTCGGCGATGGCGGCCATATCCGCCTCGTCGAGATTGAAGTCGAAGATTGCGATGTTTTCCTTGACACGCTCCGGATTGGCCGTCTTGGACAAAGCGATGTGGCCTTGCTGGATCAGCCAGCGAAGACCGACCTGCGCGGCGCTCTTGCCATATCTGGCGCCGATCCGCTGCAGCACCGGGTTCTTCGGCACCGCACCGTCGGCCATGCCATAGTAGGCGGTGATCGCAAGGCCGCTTGCCTTTGCGGCGGCAACGAGCGCGCGCTGGGGCAGATAGGGATGGATCTCGACCTGATTGGTCACGATCGGCGCGCTGGAAAGTCTGACCGATTCCCGCATGTGAGCGATGTTCTGGTTGCTGACGCCAACGAAGCGGGTTTTGCCGGCGGCCTTAACAGCGTTCAGCATTTCGATCTGCTCCGCGACCGGCACCTTGTCGCCCGGCCAATGCAGAAGGAGAAGATCGACGCGGTCGATCTTCAGCTTGTCGAGACTCTCGTCCACCGAGGCGGCGAACCTATCCTGACTATAATTGTCGACCCAGACCTTCGTCGTCAGGAATAGATCGTCGCGCTTGGCGCCGGCGGCTGCAAGAGCCCGGCCGAGTGCCGCCTCGTTCTGATAGATCTGTGCGGTATCGAAATGACGGAAGCCGGCCTCCAGCGCGGCCGGGATGACGCGCTCCACTTCTGCGTCCGACATGCGGAAGACGCCGAAGCCGAGCGCCGGAATTGCAGCGCCATGGGCGGTAACGGTAAGCATCGAAAACTCCTTTTGAAAGCCTCGGCGGCTTTGGCCGCCGTGAATGGATCGAGCACCGGACTTGATGGCGCAATCTCTTCCGCCTATGAAATAGAGAGCGCGTTCTCGCTTGAGAATTGGCTGAGTTTTCACATTATTTGTGAAACCAAATCAAAGATTGGTGCTCCATGGACAATCGCGCAGGCGAAATGCAGGTATTTCTTCGTGTGGTGGAAGCCGGCAGCTTTTCGGAAGCGGCGCGCCTGCTGCGCATGACGCCTTCGACCGTCAGCAAGCTGATCTCCCGCATCGAAGCCAGGCTCGGCGTGCGGCTCGTCGAGCGTTCCACCCGGCGGCTGTCGCTGACCCCGGAGGGCCAGATCTATTATGAGCGCAGCCAGGCCCTGCTGCACGATCTCGACGAGGTCGAACAGGAGCTGGCGCAGGGTGCGACGACGACCGGCGGCACGGTGCGGGTCAATATTGCCGTTGCCCTGGGGGTGCTCGGCCTCGAGCCCCTCCTGCCGGAATTTTGGCGGACCTATCCCAATGTTGTCGTCGATCTGTCGCTGTCCGATGAAATCGTCGATCTTTATCTCGACCGCACCGACGTTGCTTTTCGGGTTGGGGCTTTGCCGGCTTCAGGCATGATTGCCCGCCGCATCGGTATTGCCCGCCGCAAGATCGTGGCGGCACCCAGCTACCTCGATCGCCATGGAATACCGCTGGGTGTCGATGATCTCTCGCGGCACAATTGCCTGGGCTTCAATTTCCGCCGTCTTGCACCCGTCTGGCCGATCAGGGAAAGTGGCCGCATCGTCGATCGCGCCATGACGAGCTCGCTGCTTGCCAATAATGGCGAAACCGTCCGGCGCATGGCGCTGGCGGGTGTGGGGCTTGCCCGCATGGGCGATTATCACGTACGGGCCGACATTGCGGCCGGCCGTCTTATCGAGGTGCTTGCCGATGTCGTCGAGCCGGACGAGGAGCAAATCCATGCGGTCTTTCTCGGCGGCGCGCGCATGCCGCAGCGCGTGCGCGTCTTCCTCGATTTCGTCGTGCCGCGTCTCCGGCAATTTCTGGACGGGGGCGCCTGAGCGGCCGCTGCGGGGAATTTATCCTCACCAAGCTTTACGCTGGCAACCCGCCACCAAGACGTCAGCGAGCAGGGATCACTGCAGCGGCCGCGGTATGGCGCCGGTTCGAGGCTTGATTGACAGATTTTCGTCCTCCCGATCGGTCTCGAGCCGCTGCAGGATCGGGCAATGCGGACGATGGTCGCCCTGGCAGGAGCTAACGAGCATGGTGAGTGTGTGCTCCATATCCTGCAGGTCCGCGATCTTTTTCTTCAGTGCCGCGATATGACCCTGAGCGAGGCGCTTGACCTCGGCGCTCTGGCGGCTTTCGTCGCGCCAGAGTTCCAAAAGCTCGCTGATTTCGGCAACGGCAAAGCCGAGATCGCGCGCACGGCGGATGAAACGCAGCATGTGGACGTCGGTGTCCGAATAGTCGCGATAGCCCGACGCCGTTCTGCCGGCCGCGGGGATAAGGCCGGTTTCTTCGTAATAGCGGATCATCTTGGCCGATACGCCCGATGCTTTCGCCGCCTGTCCGATATTCATGAATGTTCTCCCTGACAGGCACTGCCTGATATTGCCGATGGAAGGTGGAGCTTCCAACCATGGGAAGGTCAATAGCATATTTTCCGCTGCAGGACACTTGACCTTACCATGGTTGGAACCTCCACTTTGAGCACCACCAGATCGAAACAGATGAGAATTCTCATGGTGCTGCGACTTGAAAACATGACCTGCGGCTGCGCCAGATCCGCCACCAAGGCAATCAGTCTGTCGCTCCGGACGCCAGGATCGATACCAGTCCGGATGCGTTCACGGTGGTGAGCGCGCTTATAAGGATATCGTTGAGTAAGAGGAAGCAATCGATGCATCGACGTAATTTTCTGACGGGGCTGGCGGGCCTTGCGATTTCCGGGCCGGCCGCAGCCCAGATGATGCATGACATGGGACATATGGGAGCAAGCGGCGCTCATGACATGCCGATGACCCGCGGTAAGCCTGTCTTGCCGGAAGGACAGCCTTTGCGGGAGCTGCCGCGTTTGATGAACGAGGCCGGCGAAGCGGGTCTATTCAAGGCAAGGCTTGCCGCCGAACCGGGGTTGGTTCGCTTCGCAGACAGGCTCGACACGCCGGCCCTTCTCTATAATGGCGGAAATCCGGTGATCGAGGCGCGTGAGGGCGACAGGGTCGAGATCAGATTCAGGAACGGCATTCCCGATGAACCGACGACGGTTCATTGGCATGGAATGCCGGTGCCGGCCGATCAGGATGGCAATCCCATGGAATCCATCGCCTCGGGTAGCGAGCGCCTCTATGCTTTCGATCTGCCGCAAGGCAGCGCCGCATCCTATTGGTTCCATCCCCATCCGCATGGCTTCACCGCCGCGCAGGTCTATCGGGGTCTCGCCGGCATCTTTCTGGTGAAACCCAAGGATGACCCGATCCCTGCCGAATATGGCGATACGGTCCTGATGTTCACCGATCTTCGGATCGCCGAAGATGGAAGCATGCCGGCAAGCAACATGATCGATGTGATGAACGGGCGCGTCGGCGATCATGTACTCGTCAATGGCCAGAAAAATCCGGTATTGACCGCGAGGAAAGGGGAGAAGCGTCGCCTGCGTCTCTTCAACGCGACAAATGCGCGCTTCCTGCGGCTGGCCTTCGAGAATGCCGCCATGGTGCTTATCGGAACGGATGGCGGCCTTATTGAGGCTCCCGTCGGCATCGACGAGTTGCTGCTTGCACCTGCCGAGCGCGTCGAACTCATCATCTCCTTCGATAGGCCCGGAGCGGCAAAGCTTGTCACGCTTGACTATGATCGCGGGTGGATGGGACCCGGCAAGCCCGAAGCGGCCGGCATCACCCTGCTGACCGCCAATGTTTCAGAGGAGGCTGCACCCAACGTGCCGCTGCTTCCAGCGACGCTGCGCACAATTGACCGCCTCGCGGAACCGGCAGTCACGCGTCGTTTTGTGTTGACGGAATCCATGGAAGGCATGGAGATGAAGTTCCTCATCAACGGCGCGAGTTTCGATATGAACCGCATTGACGAGATCTCGAAGGTCGGACAGGTCGAGTTATGGGAGATCGTCAATCAGGCGGATATGGACCATCCGTTTCATGTGCATGGGACGCAGTTCCAGCTTGTCGAACGCGAAAAGGATGGCGCAGTCACCCAGCCATCCTACCGCGCCTGGAAAGACACCGTGAACGTTGCCGCCGGCGAGACGGTACGCATCCTGTTGCGGCAGGATTTGCCGGGGCGACGCATGTATCACTGCCACATCCTCGAGCATGAAGATCTCGGCATGATGGGCACAGTCGACGTCAGGGCCTGACACCTCCATCATCCATCGAAGCGTGGAGGGAAAATAGTCCTTCCCTTCACCTCGGAACTTATGTTCGATGAGGCTGCGGCCGGTTTCACTTTTGCCGGTGTGAATGCGATGTTCGGGCCTTGCGCAAACAGCGAGTTCGGCGCTTTTATGTAAGCGCGTTCTACTGCAGCAAGCGCTCGCGGCGGCCTCGGAGGAGGGCTGGCCACGATCCCGCAGTGGATGTCAAATTGTGCTGACGGTGGCATTCAAGGGGAGGACTCGATGGCCGCTAATCATCAGATGCAATATCGCGAACGCGTGCGCTCTGCCCATGAGGCCGTTGCCTTGATACCGTCCGGTGCGAAGATCGCCATGCCGATCGCCGCCGGCCAGCCACCCGCCATCCTTGCGGCATTGGCTGAGCGTGCGCGGGCCGGCGTGGTGGACAATGTCCGGCTTTATTACCTGCTTTGCACGGGTGTCGCCGGTTCCAGCGTGCTCGATTTCGACCTACGCGACCGCATCATTCCCATGAGTTATTTTCATGGCGCGGTAGATCGTGCCTTGGATAAGCGGCGAATGGCGGAGATGCTGCCTGCCGCCGAAATCGTACCATGCCATTTCAGCCAGGTGCCGCGCTCTCTTGTCGAGCATGTCGGCGTGGATACATTGATCGCTACCGTCTCGCCCATGGATGCGGACGGGAATTTCAGCCTTGGCGCCAGTACGGATTATGCCCTGGCAGTCGCCCGCAAGCCCGGCGCTCGGCTGATCCTCGAAGTCAATCCCAGCATGCCCTATCTGCGGGGCAATTGCATGATCCCGGTCTCGCGCGTCACGGCACTTGTCGAGAATGACGCAAGCCTGCCGGCGCTTGCTGCCGCGCCTCGCTCGGAGGTCGATGATGCGATCGGTGCTATCATCGCCGGGCTTGTGGATGATGGTGATTGCCTGCAGATGGGCATCGGTGCGCTTCCTGACGCAGTTTGCGCCGGTCTTTCACACCACCGTCACCTCGGCATCCATACAGAAATGATGACATCGGGACTTGCCGCTCTGGTCAGGGCCGGCGTGGTCGACAATAGCCGCAAGCAGATACATTTAGGGCGAACCATCTTCACCTTTGCGCTGGGAGACAAGCCGCTTTACGACTTCCTGAACGATAATCCCGATGTCGAAGCGCATCCCGTTGATTATGTGAACAATCCGTTCGTCATCGCTCAGAATGACCGCATGGTGTCGGTGAATGCGACGCTGCAGATCGATCTCAACGGTGCGTGTAATTCCGAATTCGTCAACGGAAGGCAGTTCAGCGGCTCGGGCGGGCAGGTGGATTTCGTTCGCGGCGCCTACGGCTCACGCGGCGGCCGCTCGATCATCGCCTGTCATGCGACGGCGGCGAAGGGAACGCTTTCGCGTATTGTTCCGACCCTCACAGGTCCTGTAACGACGTCGCGCAACGATATCCATATCGTTGTTACCGAATATGGCTGGGTGAACCTCAAGGGCAAATCGGTGGCAGAGCGGGCAAAGGCGATGATCCGGCTTGCTCATCCCGATTTCCGGGAGCCGCTGGATCGTGCCGCTCATCAGGCGGGCTACTACGCGCCGGACTGATGTCGTTTCTGACGACGGGAAGGGCGTAGGTTCGCTGGGCAGTAAGGAAGAGGCGGAGGGAAACCGGATCCTTCCGGCTTTGATCGGAGGTCAACCGATTGCTATGAGAAGCCTGATGGATCGGGTACATCAGGCTTCCCGTACCTGGGCCCTAGGAGACTAGGTAGGTCGCTATTAGAAGCTACGCTGGAAGCGCAGGATACCAGCCCACTGATCCTGGTTTACAGAATCGAAGTTGGTGTAGGAGACTTCCGGCTCGATGAGCAGGTTCTTGACCGGGTTCCACTTGACGTTGGTGGTTGCGGCAAAGATCTTCGAGTCGGTGTAGGCGAGCTGCAGGTTCCACTTCAGCTTTTCGTTGATCGGAACGCCAACGCCGCCCCAAACAGCCCAGTCACCCCAGCCGCACTTCGATGCATCGTTAGCCGGGCAAGAAGAACGAGCCAGGTTGGTGCCGGCATACTTGTTCAGGTTGTCGCCATCGGTGTTCCAGCCGCCCATCAAGAAGGCCGAGAAGACGCCGAAGTCAGCATCGACGCGAGCCTTGATGGCGCCTTCCGACTTGATCGAGTCGTAACCACCAATGACCTTGAAGCCCCATGCGCCGGACTTGAAGCCAGCACCGGCAACGACGTCGGGAGCGTAGTGGTTAGCCTTGTCGTCCGATGCCCAGCTTGCGCCGTAGCCAGCGCCCGAGCCGCTGGAGTTCGAGTCTTCAACCGAAACCACAGCCGTGAAGCCGTTGCCGGCGTCGTAGTTGTAGGTCAACTGGTTGAGTTCGTACGGACCGTCATAGATCACGTCGTCGTTGATGACGTCGCCGGCATAACCGATGTAGGAGTTGAACTGCGAGTCAGCCTTACCGACGAGGAAACCGCCGAGGCTGATGTTGGCGAACAGCAGCTTGGAGGAAGTAGAGTTGCCTTCCTGCCAGTCCCAGCGGATGACCGTGTTGGTCTTCAGCGGGCCGTATTCGGTGTCGGTCGCGGTATCGAGGCTCAGCTGAGCGCGGGTATGCCAGAGAGTGCCGTTATGGCTGTTGGCATTGTAGGCGTCGTACCACTTGCCTTCGGTACGGACCATGCCGCCGACCTTGAGGCAGGTTTCCGTGCCCGGAATGAAGAAGTAGCCTGCGCCGTAGGCATCGCAGATGCGAACGTATTCCAGCGGCTCGGGCTCAGCAGCGACGATCGCGTCAGCCGCATGGGCGCCAGAAACTGCTGCCAATGCAGCAGCGGAGCCGAGAAGAAGGCTCTTGATGTTCATTTTAAACTCCTGATTGTAACGGATCGTACATATTCCAAGGAGCGAGCACAACGGACCATCCCGGCGACATTGCTTCAACAAGAAGCAAACACCAGGCATCTGCGAGAGACCGCGGGTATTATCCCCACCCCTTTGGAACCTCGTTAGCTGGCGGCTGAAATAACACCCCACCAGATCGCAAGCTAATTAGCTCCCGGCAACACAGCTATATACATTCGGATTGTTTGTAAATCAGCTCCGGAAGTATCCGGAAACGGAAAAAAGGGTTGTTGATTTCATGCAACACATGCCAAGCGCGAAAATTCGGCGGGAGAGGAGCCGCCTCCCTATAATGCCCTGCGCTGCATCCCTGTCCGCAGCTTCAATGAGCGATCGTGAACAGCTCCATCGCCTCGGCAAAGCCCTTCAGCCTCTGCCGGCCGACGGAGATTGCATCGTTGATTCCGGCCTTATCTCGAAACGCGTCGGACATCAGGAGTGCTTCGCTCCTTTCGCTGCAGACGTTCTGTATGCGGCTAACGATATTGACATCAGGGCCGATCAAGGTGAAATCCAGCCGATTGCCGGAGCCGACATTGCCGTAGCTCACCTCGCCATAGTGCAACGCGATGCCAACCTTGACTGGTATGCCGCTGTATTCAAAACCGCTTAGCTCGGAGAGGATTGTCCTTGCTGCGGTCAGCGCTGCATCGCAAGCTCCGGACGTATCGGCGCCTGGAAAGAATGCCAGAACCGCATCGCCCATGAATTTCAGTACTTCACCCCCTTCATGGGCAATCGCCGGTATCACCTTGTCGAAATAGGCGTTCAGCAGTTCGAGGACGGTGCTGCCGGGCTGGCGATTGGAAAGCTCGGTGAAACCGCGCAGATCGCACAGCAAAAGGGCTGCCTCCATCGATTCGATTTCGCCGCGACGAATGTGTCCGGCAAGGATGCGGCTCGCCGTCATCGGGCCGATATAGGTATCGAGAAGGCTGAGTTCGCATTGTCTGAGGACGCGGAGTTCGCAGGTGTTGCGCAATGCCGGCAGCATGCGCTCGATCAGGTCTTTCTCGCCGGATGTGAAGCCGCCTGGCCGCCGCGTGGCGAAGACGGCGCAGCTGATCGGTCCGTCGGCGTTGCAAAGCGGCGCCACGATCAACTGCACCAGCCCCCGGCCGGAAAATATGTCGATATGCTGCCAGCGCCCATAGGGGCTCTCGCCCGGACCGACGACGAGCGGCTCGCGCATCTCCTGTGCCTTCATGAGCGGTGTATTGGCAAGCGCGAGGCGTGAGCCATGTTCGCGATCATGGATCTCGACCGGTTCGCCGGGCGCCCAGGCGAAGGTGCGGCCGATGAATTCGGGATGCAGCGTCGTCAAGTGCAGCGTCAATCGATCGACAGGAAGGCCGAGCGCCTGCAGGCGGCGGCCAAGCCCGGCAACGAGGCTAGCCTCATCGAGAGCATGGCATTCGTCGCCCGTCAGCCATTCGATGAGGCTCAGTGTTGCTCTGTTACTGATGCCGCCGCTGAGCGTCTTGGGATCGGCTGTTGCGGCTTTTGGCATGTCGTGCAGCAAGGTCATGGTTATTTCCTCCTCTTCGAGGTGCGGCGCTCAGTGCGCGCCGCCGCCGGAAAGTTGACCGGCTTTTTTCAGAAGCAGGCTGGCAATCAGGGCAACGACCAGTGCGACGCCAAGCAGATAGAAGGTGTCGCTGAAAGCCATGATATTGGCCTGCTTGCGAAGGCTGGCGGCGATGGCGACGATCGCCTTGTGCGTGGCGAGCGCCTGGTCGCTGACCCCGTGGTTCATGAAATAGTTGGTGAGATTGGCGACGCGAGCACGGGTGGCCTCTTCAAATACCGAGACGGAATTCGTGAGAATATTGGAATGGAACTGCTCGCGCTTGGTAAGAAAGGTCTGCAGCGCGGCAATGCCGACAGCGCCGCCGAGATTGCGCATCATGTTGAACAGCGCCGAAGCGGATCCGGCATTTTCCTGCTCGATGCCGGCGGTCGCGATCGCCGTCAGCGGCGTGAAGGCGAGTGCCTGGCCGACCGCACGCACGATATTTGGCCAGAAGAGCTGATCGCTGGCATAGTTGCTCGTCATGTAGATGTTCATGAAGTTCGAGGCGGCGAAGAGCGCGAAGCCGACGATGATCAGCAGGCGAGCGTCGATGCGCTTCATCAGCCGTGGGACCAGCGGAATCAAGATCAGCTGCGGAATGCCGGTCCAGGCCAGCACCATGCCGATCTGCTCGGAATTGTAGCCCTGGATGCGCGTCAGATAGATCGGCAGGATGAAGACCGAGCCGTAGAGGGCGACGCCCATCAGGAAATTGGCGACGATGCCGAAGCCGAAATTGCGGCGCGCCAGCAGACGCAGATTGAGGAGCGGATGAGAAGCGCGAAGCTCGATGATGAGGAAGAGCGTCAATGAAACCGCGGCGATGATGGAGAGACGGACGATGAAGGGCGAGCCGAACCAGTCGTCCTTGTTGCCTTCCTCAAGCACGGTCTGCAGTGCTGCAAGGCCGACCGCCATGGTGATGATGCCGGGCCAGTCGCCCTTGGCGAGCAGCGAAAGATTCATCGGCGCGGGGTCGAGCGAGATCCAGAGCATGCCGACCATCAGGACGCCCGGCACGAGATTGACGTAGAAGATATATTCCCAGCCCCAGTTTTCGGTGAGATAGCCGCCGATGGTCGGGCCGATGGCCGGCGCGAAGGTGGCAGAAAGGGCAAAGAGGGCAAGACCCATCGGCTGCTTGGGTTTCGGCAGCAGCGTGATGATGATCGTGAAGGCCATCGGAATCAGCACGCCGCCGGAAAAGCCCTGGATGGCGCGCAGCACGATCATCTGCTGCAGGTTTGCGGCAAAGGCGCAGGCGACTGAAAAGAGCAGGAAAAGGACAGCATTGGTCAGCAGATAGTTGCGGACCGAAAAGACGCGAGCGAGCCATGCGCTAAGCGGAATGACGACGATCTCTGCGATCAGGTAGGAGGTCGAAATCCAGCCTCCGTCGTCCGTGCCCGCGCCGATCGCGCCCTGGATGTCAGCAAGCGAGGCATTGACGATCTGGATATTAAGGACAGCCATGAAGGCGCCGAGCGTGGAGCCGACCACGGCGGTCCACATACGCAGCGGGCTCATGGCCGGTCGGGCGACGGCGGCGGTTGAAGCACCCGGCGATGCGGCTGAATTGTTGTCTGCGGCGATCTGAAGAGTGGCCACGGCGTGTCTCCTTTCGGCTCATGCCGGAACAATCTCATGACGATGCTGAGGTGATAATCGGCGAAAATCGGGAAGGATCATCCAGCGTGGCTGGATGATCCCTGTGCGCCGGCTGCCGATGTCTGGGCAGCCTTGGTATCGATTTCCGGCTCCACCGACATGCCCGAGCGCAGCAATCCGGCGAGATTATCGTCGTCGATGACGATCTTAACCGGTATGCGCTGGACGATCTTGGTGAAGTTGCCGGTGGCGTTGTCAGGCGGCAACAGCGAGAATTCGAGCCCGCTTGCCGGCGAGAGGCTGTCGACATGGCCCTTGATGGTGACGTCAGGGAAGCTGTCGACCTTGATCTCGACGGATTGGCCGGGGCGTACATAGGTCAGCTGCGTTTCTTTGAAATTCGCAACGACATAGACCGAATGCAGCGGAACCACCGCCATCAGCTGCGTACCTGCCGTCACATATTGTCCCACGCGGATAGAGCGGGCACCGACCGTGCCGCCGACGGCTGCGACGATGTTGGTATAGGAAAGATTGAGCTCGGCCTGCTGGACGGCCGCAGCGGCGCGATCGCGCTGGGCAGCTGCCTGGTCTCGCTGGGTCTGCAGCACGGGAACTTTGGTTTGAGCTGCGACGAGCGCGGCCTGGTCGCGCTCGACAGCGGCCGCTGCCTGCCTTCTGGCCGATTCTGTCTCTTCAGCGCGCGACTGTGTGCCGACGCCGTTGGTAATCAGACGAGCCGAACGGGCGGCATCCGATACAGCATAATCCAGAGAGGCTTGCGACGCGTCGACCGTTGCCTTGGCTTGCCCGATCAGCGATTGCTGCAGCTGGATCTGCGCATCGATATTGGCGATCGCTGCATCCGCAGCCTTTAAATCGGCTTTTGCTTGGGAAAGCGCCGCCTGGAAATCGCGGTCATCGATGCGGGCAAGAAGCTGGCCGGCCTTGACATGGTCATTGTCGTTGACAAGCACCTCCTTGATGTAGCCGGCGACCTTTGGGGCAATCGTGGTGTAATCGGCCTTCACATAGGCATCGTCGGTGGATTCGATGAAGCGTCCGACCGTCCAGTAGCGATAGCCGAAATCCGCTGCGGCCGCGACGCCGGCCAGCAGCGCGGCGATCAGCAAGCCGCGCTTGATGAGCTTCCTATCCGCCTTTGGTCTGGCGTCACCGATAGGCGCTTCGGCAACTCTTCCTTGCGGAACGTCGGCGGCGGGAGATTTCGCAACCTCGTTGACTGGAGCAGCATCGGCCTGGCTTGCGTTCTTGAACGCCTCGTTGCGCGGTAGTTCGACCATCGTCCGTTTCCTTCAGTGCGCTACCCCTTTGTTCGGGGTCATTTTTGATGCGATGAAGATGCGTCCGAACGATCC
Organism: Rhizobium tropici CIAT 899; assembly: GCF_000330885.1. Taxonomy (NCBI): domain Bacteria; kingdom Pseudomonadati; phylum Pseudomonadota; class Alphaproteobacteria; order Hyphomicrobiales; family Rhizobiaceae; genus Martinezella; species Martinezella tropici. Next base: position 2,055,155 of record NC_020062.1, on the reverse strand, counting down.
TTCTGATAATCTCCTCAAATCGGGAAGGATCATCAAGTCACAGTGGATAATCCGAGGACAATATGGATCGGTTGACCAGCCTCGCAGTCTTTGGCCGGGTGGTGGAATGTGGCGGTTTTTCCGCCGCCGCCCGCCGCCTCAACATGTCGGTCACCATGGTGGGCAACCATGTGCAGTCATTGGAAGATCATCTCGGTGTGCGGCTTCTGAACCGCACGACACGCCGGGTCAGCCTGACGGAAACCGGCAAATATTATTACGAGCGATCCTCGCAGATCATTGCCGATCTCGAGGAGGCCGACCGGACGGCGGGCGCGCTTAGCACCATGCCGCGCGGCACGTTGAAGCTCTATACCAGCGGCGCCATCGTCCGTTTCCTGCTTCCCGTCGTCAACGAGTTCATGACGCTATATCCGGCAATCTCGCTTGATTTCAACGTTGGTGAACGGTCGGTCGACATGATTGAGGAGGGTTACGATCTGATGATCCGAACCCTGCCGGCGCCGGATTCGACGCTCGTCGCGCGCAAGCTAGCGCCCTGGCGCCATATGCTCGTCTGCTCGCCCGAATATCGTGAAACGCATCCCATGCCGAAAGTGCCGGCCGACCTCGCGGAGCATAATTGCCTGCAATATACCTATTATCCCTACGGCGACGAATGGCGTTTCGAAGATGCTGACGGGAAGCAAGTGAGGGTCAAGATATCAGGCAATGTCGTCTCGAACAATGCCGAGACGCTGCGCTTTCTCTTGGCAAACGGACAGGGCATTTTTCTGGCCCCGAGCTTCATCGTCTTCGAAGAGGTCGCCGCCGGCCGTCTCGTGCGTGCCATGCCCGACTACCGCGCCATGGAATTCACCATCAGCGCGATCTATCCCAACCGCAGTCATCTGCCGACGAAAGTGCGTTTGTTCATCGACCTTTTGGCAGAGCGTTTCGTTGAGCACCGCAAGTGGATGACCTGAACGCGCCTTGATTTTGCACGAACGTGCGCTTAAAAGAGGTCATAAGTGACCCCTTTTAGGAGCCTTCCATGACAATGATCAGCTTAAAGGATGCCAAGGCGTCGTTTTCCTATGTCATCGATCAGGCTGCGGCCGGTGAGTTTGTAACAATTACCCGTCATGGGCGTGCCGCAGCCGTCGTTGTCAGCGTGAAGGCAGCCGAAGAGGCAAAAAAAGCGATCCGGAAGGGCCGACCGAGCCTGGTTCAATACCTGAAGACCTTTCCGGCTGATTTCGATCCCACCGAGGATGTTTTCTCCAGAAATCCTGCTCCATCTCGCGAGGTCGATTTGTGAGCTTTCTTCTCGACACCAACGCGATCTCCATGTTCGCTCCGTCCAAAGCCAGCGCATCGAATACTTTTGCCGAATGGGTGGATGAACAGGATCGGCAAGATGCAGTCTACCTGTCAGCCCTGACGATCCACGAGATCGAAAAGGGCGTGCGATTGTTGGAAGCAAAAGGCGCCAAAGCAAAGGCTGCGGGAATTCATACCTGGCTGCAAGGATTGATTGTCGGCTATGGTGATCACATCCTGCCCGTCGACAAGGACATCGCTCTTGAATCCGGGAGGCTCGAGGCGAAAGCAGTCATCGCCGGGCATAGTCCCGGCACGGCGGATGCGATCATCGCGGGAACGGCAAGCATTCACAAGCTGACCGTGATCACCGCCAATCTCAAACACTTCCTGCCCTTCGGCGTAGCCGTCAAGTCACCGGATCAGGTGGGGCGATGACGCCGCCTCGACGGAATGTTTGGCGGCTTTATCACTGCGTCAGTGATCAGATGGCGGTAAAGCCGTTGTCGACGAAAAGGTGGATGCCGTTGACGAAGTTGGACTCGTCGGAAGCAAGATAGAGGGCGGCACGCGCCACATCCTCGGGTTCGCCGATCCGGCCTTGTTGCGCGGCGATTGCCGCATCCGAGACATCGACACCCAGAGCCTGCAACTCAGCCACTTCGCGCAGCCCATGCGGCGTGCGGATGAAGCCGGGGCAGACGGCATTGCAGCGGATATTGCGATCGCGGAACTCGACTGCGATGGCGCGGGCAAACATGTGCACCGCCCCCTTCGTCGTGTCGTAGAGCACCTCCATCGGGGTTGCGGCAACAGCCGAGATCGACGAGGTGCAGACGATGGAACCGCCGCCGGCAGCAATCATGCCCGGCAGCACGGCCTTGGTCATCAGGAACATCGAGCGGACGTTGACGCCGTGCAGCCATTCCCATTCCTCAAGCGTCGTGTCGAGGAACGGCTTGATGACGATGGTGCCTGCATGATTGAAGAGCACGGTTACCGCGCCAAAGCGGTCTTCGATGCCTTTGACTGCCGCATTGACCGCCGCCTCATTCGAAACATCGGCAACCCAATGGTCGGCAACGCCACCGGCGTCTCGGATTTCGCGCACGGTCGCAGTCGCTGCGTCGCCGTTTCTGTCGATGATCGCCACCTTGGCGCCTTCGGCCGCAAACAGGCGCGACGCCGCACCGCCCATGCCGGTGGCGCCGCCTGAAATGATGGCAATCTTGCCCTTGAGCCTATCCGTCACGCATTTCCCCCATCCGCCGCACGCGCAAAATCGATGCCGCTGCGGCCCTTTGCCGATGCCAATCAAAACTCTCGGAGATGCCGAGGGTCATTGCGAAAGATGCGCTTGGTTGCAGTTCGAGGCAAGGATGATCAGGGGACAGATTCCGAATTTCCCCTCAGCGCAGATAGTGAATGTGCGGCCGGTCGTGGTGAGGAGAGGTCTCGATCCTTGCCTCAACGGCAAAGACATTTCTCAGCAAATCTTCCGTCAGCACGTCTTCCGGGGCTCCGGAGGCCACGACCCCGCCTTGCTGCATGATGATCAGCTGATCGCAGAACATCGCGGCGTGGTTGAGATCGTGGAGAGCGATGATGCTGGTGACGGGCAGGCCGGCAACCAAGCGCATCAGACCGATTTGATGCTGGATGTCGAGATGGTTGGTCGGCTCATCAAGGATCAGTTCCTTCGGCGACTGTGCCAAAGCCCGCGCAATGTGAGTGCGCTGCTTTTCGCCGCCCGACAGGCTCTGCCATCGGTCCTCCCGTTTCTCCTTCATGCCGGCGCGCTCGAGAGCGTCTTCCACGGCCTCGTCATCTGCCGATGTCCAGCCTGAGAACATCGAGCGATGCGGAAAGCGGCCGAGCTTTACGACATCGATGACCCTGAGATTGGCATTGGTTGTGCTGTGTTGCTCGACGAAGGCGACACGCCTTGCGATCGAACGGCGGGACATCTGCTGTAAATTCTTCTCTTCGAGAGTGATGCGGCCGGAGTTCGGCCGTTTCAGCCCCGCAAGTAGACGCAGAAGCGAGGTCTTGCCGGAGCCGTTCGGCCCGAGGAGACCAAGCATCTTGCCTGCAGGCGCCTCGAAAGAGACGCCGTTGAGAACGGTCTTCGCGCCGATTTTCCAGGTGATATTGTCGGCCTTTATGCTCATGATGCCCGCTGGAGCCGGTAGAGAATGATGGAGAAGAAGGGAACGCCGACCAGCGCCGTGACCACGCCGATCGGCAGAACCTGCTGCGGAATGAGGATGCGGGAGGCAATATCGGCGAGAACCATGAAGATGGCGCCGGTAATGGCACAGGCAGGCAGCAACCGGATGTGAAGCGGCCCGACGACGAAGCGCGCCGCATGCGGGACGACCAGACCGACGAAGCCGATCGTGCCGACCATGCTGACGATGGTTGCCGTGATGACCGCGGTCAGTGCAAACAGAATGATACGGGTGCGGCCGACATTTACGCCGAGCGAGGCGGCCGCCTCGTCGCCAAAAGCGAAAGCGTCAAGCAGACGCGAATAGAACAGGCAGACGATCAGACCCAATCCGACGACAATCGACACCAGTGCAAATTCCGGCCAGCGCACACCACTGAAGCTTCCGAGCAGCCAGAACATAACGTCGCGCGCCTGCTGGGCATTGCCGGAGGTGGTGACGACGTAGGATGTCGCTGCGTTGAATAGCTGCGACGTGGCAACACCCGCCAAAATCGTTCTGTCCGGGCCACCGCGTGCTCCGTTCGAAAGCACGGCGACGAGGATAAAGGCCGCAAAAGCACCGGCGAAGGCACCGGCGGAGAGCGAAACGGCGCCAGCTCCGATCCCGAGAATAACGACAGCAACCGCGCCGGTGGAGGCGCCGGCGGAGATGCCGAGCACGTAAGGCTCGGCCAAGGGATTGCGCAGCATGGACTGCATGATCGCACCGCAAAGCGCGAGACCCGCGCCGCAGAATACGGCGACCAAAGCGCGGCTCAGCCGATATTCCCAGATGACGGTTTCATGGATGCGGTTGAGCTCGACCGAGGTCCAGCCCAACTTGTTCGTGATGGCGAAATAGGTGGTGGAAAGCGGGATCGGCATGTCGCCGATCCCCACACTGATGCCGACCACCAGCGCGATCGCTGCAAGGCACGCCAGAAAAAGTCCGGCAGGGGCGGCGACCCGCGACAAAAGGCGACCGGACTTACTGGTTTCCACCACTATGCTCACCTGAGGCCGAGTGCCTTCAGCTGCTCAGCCACCTGTTCGGCGCCGAAAATTGTCTGCACGCTCGGATTCATCGCCTGCGCGGGCATGATCACCATGGCCTTGTTCTTCACCGCCGTCATCTGGCTGGTCGCCGGATCGGTCGTCAGGAACTTGATCTTTGCCTGGACTTTGTCGAGTTCCCAGCGATTGCGGTCGACCTGGGTGACCACGATGACGTCGGGATTGCTAGCGATGATGCTTTCCCAACCGAGCTGCGGCGATTCCGCATCGGTTTTGATGGCATTGGTTCCGCCAAGAAGGTCGGCGATATAGCCTGACGGGCTGTTTTTTCCGCCGACATAGGCATCTGCAGATGGGGATGGGCTGGAGAACCAGAAGACATAGGAGAGCTTCTTGCCATCCTTCGGCGCATCCACGCGCAGTGCCTCTTCCCGCTTTTTCAGATCCGTGATCAGCGCCTGGCCCTTGTCGCGGACGTCGAAAATCTGCGAGAGCTCGTCGATTTCCTGGTAAAGAGTGCTCATGTTCCAGATCTGGCTACGGGCGGCATAGCCGTATTTGTCCTGAGAGGCTCCCTGGGCCGGGCACATACTGGGGGAAACATAGGTCGGAATATTGAGCTTTTCGAAGTCCTCGCGCTTTGCCACTTTGCTGCTTGGTCCCATCAGGGTCGGCAGGGCGGCTGTAACGAAGTCAGGATTTTCCGAGAGGATCGATTCAAAGGTCGGGAACTCGACCGTCAGCAGCTTGACCTTGGAATTGGCTTCCGCAAGCTGCGGCAGAACCTTGTTGGGCCAGAAAGCGGTGCCGACCATTTTGTTTTCGAGGCCGAGCAGGAGAAGAATTTCGGCGCTATTCTGGCCGAGCCCGATCGCGCGCTCCGGAGCCTTCTGAAACGTGACCTTGACGCCGCAATTATCGATGGTCAACGGATAGCTGGTCGAAGCGGCAAAGGCTGTTGACGCGGCAAAGCCAAGGGTCGCACAAAGAGCTGAAACGGCCAAAACTGATTTCAATATGGTCACGAAAATATCCTGATGACTGTTGTCGACGAGATCGAACGAAGGCGCGTGCGCGATATAGCCGTGTCACCGGGTCAAAACAAGATAAAAAAAGTCATATTATTTAATGCGACGCTTGTTTTTAAACTTTGCCCGTCATGCATTCTCGAGAGAAGACGTAATTCTCATCCGTCTCGATCTACTATGTTGTCCCCACGCCGGGCTCTGGAAAGGAGCAGGCGATTCATCTCAGGAACGAAGCGAACGATCCCGAAACCTGCCATTTCCAGGATCTTCCTGGAAGCTGTGTTTTCAGGGTGGGCAAAGGCGCGGACTTCGCCAAGCCGCAGCTCCCTGTCGGCAAAATGCAGCGCCGCGGCGACCAATTCCGATGCGTAGCCATATCCCCAGGCGTCCCGGCGGAAAAAGTATCCGATTTCGCAGCCCCAGCCTGGGTCAAACGGATCGTTGTACAAGCCGCCCCAGCCGATGATTCTTGCATCTTTCTTTCTGACAGCGGTCCAGGGTGCATATCCATCGCGCCGCCGGCGCCATTCGTGAACCGCGATCCTGCGACGGCATTCGCCAGGCGTCACGTCCGCATGCGTATGCTTCATGGCTTCCTTGTCGCCCAGAAATTCGAACAGAGCAGGAGTATCGGATAGACGCGAAGGACGGAGCAGCAGCCGTGGCGTTTCGATCTGCGATCCGATGTTTCTCATATGACCTCGTCTTTCATATTCGCGTACTTCATGAAAGGACCGGGCAGCGCACCGACTTTGTTGCAGAGCGCGCTAGGGAGAATAACTCAGGACCACCGAAAGAAGAAAAGACGCGCCTATTCCTGCTTCTCTAGCCTTTTCAGGGATTCTTGCGCAGTTGTAAGTCCCTGGTCGGACGCCTTACGGAACCATTTGATTGCCTCGTCCCGATCCCGCACAACTCCATGGCCCATTGCATACATGTTGCCGAGATTGCCCTGGGCCACATCCAGGCCCTTGTCGGCGGCTTTTTTATACCAGACGATCGCTTGACCGTAATCTTGGGGAACGCCCAGACCTTGGTCGTATAAGAGACCGAGGGCGTACTGGGCCGTGGCAAAATCCTGATCGGCGGCACGGCGATACCAAATCAACGCTTGCGCATAGTCCTGGGGAACGCCTTGGCCGCTTTCGTAGCTGTATCCCAGATTATACTGAGCAACAGCGAGCCCCTGCTCAGCCGCTTTACGGCCCCAAATCACAGCTTGCGCATAATCTTGCGGAACACCTTGGCCGACGGCATAGAGATCGCTAAGGCTGCTTTGCGCTTCCGCCCAATCTTGCTCCGCTGCCTTGCGGATATAGGTGACAGCGAGGGCGGAATCTCGATCGACACCTAAACCGGACAGATAAAGCCCGGCGAGCTTATATTGCGCGGCCGCTGCCCCTTGATCGGCGAGCGGCTTCCAGTAGCTCAGCGCGGCGGCGTAGTTGCCACTATCATAGGCGGCCTGTCCTTCCTCGATCGCCGATCTGTCGAAAAGCGGCGACTTGGCTGTCGCGGAATTGGTACCAGGCTCTGGCTGCAGAGCAACAGCGGATGCAGACATGGCCTGGCTGTTCCAGTTCGACAGCTCGGGCAGACTCGCCGGCAGGTCCTCGCGCCAGACATGGCTCATTGCGGTAATCTTTATGCCGCCGCTTTCCGCAGTAACTGTTTCTGTCGCTTCAAGCGTCGAGCCGTCGCGCAGGGACACGATGAATGTCATCGTCGCGTTTTTGCTGACAATTCTGGCCGCCGCCAATTGCTCGCCAGTGAGCTGCTTGGCCTTTTCACCAAAGCTTGCGATCACTCCCTCGACAGCTGATGCCTGCGATTGTTGGAACGCCACTTTGTCATAGGCTTTTTTTAGGCTGAAGGTAGCGGTTTGATTGTCCAAATCTGCGGTGTCGAGCTTCCATTCGATGGTGGCAGGAACAGGCATGCCCCGCGAATATTCCACCGTCGCCACCGTTCCCGTTTGGCCGACGTCGTATGTCGCCCCGTCCTCCTGCTGTATGGTGGCGAGTAGCTCCGCTTCCGGTGCGAGATTATGAATAACCAGCAGCGGATTGCTTTTTATACCGTCAATAATATTTGTGAGGCTGCTTTGTGGTGCGACAGCAAGGCCATCTGGTCCAACTGCGGCCGCATTCTGTACGTTACGGAAGATCGCGTCGAATCCGACGAGTTTACTCGGGAAGCCGTTCAACCCCGCTTCATATTCCAGTTGACGGATACCATAGACCGACAATGAATTTCCGTAGAGGGCGTTCATTGCGTAGGAATCGGCGGCGCCTTCGGCACCTTGCGGCAGATCCGCGCTGAGCGACCAGAGAACCTGCATACTATTCGTATTCCGCGAGACGACCGTCATACGCTGACGGAAATCTCCACGTATGATCGCGGCCGGCTTATCGAACCATAACGACATGTCGGTGGAGGTGGTCTTGCGAGAGCGATAGACGTATTCGACGCCCGTTTTGGGAGCGTATCCTGGAATCGTCACGCTATCGGCAGCGCGAGCAGTCTCCGTGCAAATCAAAAGGCATGGTGAGAGGAGTAAAAGCAGGCTCTTTTGCAAGCTGTTCATTTCTATTGTTCTCACTCTTCAACCAGATTGGCGCGAACAGAAATATCCAAAAGTAGTTGCGACCAGAATGCCGGCGCAACCGCTTTTCGATTTCCTGCACGTTTCCGACCCGGCGACCGATCGTGAATTGATCGACGGCGACGGCCCCGTTCCCCATCATTTACTCAAGGTTGCGGCATCTGCCAATATGGCGTCATTACAACCGCGCCGCCCGCAAATTATTTCGGTCTTAGAAGGTAGCGAGGTCAAGACAGGAAAACGGTCATTGCCCAGCCGAAATGGCATCGATGAGGGTGGCGAAATCCAATCTCGCGCCTATTTCAACAATCGGGAAATGGAGAACAGGAGGATGAGAACAATGGCAAAGAACACAATTTGCCTATGGTACGACAAGGACGCAGAGGCCGCCGCCAATTTTTATGTCGAGACTTTTCCAGATAGCGCCATGGGTGCCGTTATTCGCGCACCGGGAAACTATCCGGAGGGCAAGGAGGGTGATGTGCTGGTCGTCGAGTTCACGGTCGCGGGGGTTTCCTGCGTCGGCTTGAACGGCGGTCCGGTGTTCAAGCACAATGAAGCCTTTTCGTTTCAGATCTACACCGAGGACCAGGAAGAGACGGATCGTTATTGGAACGCCATTGTCGGCAATGGCGGCCAGGAAAGCGAATGCGGCTGGTGCAAGGACAGATGGGGCGTATCCTGGCAGATCACGCCGCGTGTTCTGATGGAAGCGCTGCGCGAGGGCGGCGATCAGGCAAAGCGGGCTTTCGACGCGATGATGACCATGAAGAAGATCGATGTGGCCGCGATCGAAGCGGCACGCCGAGGCTGACGCGCGAACCCTTTCCTCAATGCCTAGATCGCCGATGCCGCGGCAATTTGGGAAGGCGGCGGCGTCGACGCCATGATTGCTTTTATTCAAGACTCCATTAAATATGGTTTCAGGAATATGCAGCCGGCTGTTGTAGATCGGATATCGGCAACTTATCCTTGATCAAGTGAAGCGGCGGCCGTTGGCGTTTGACTGGTGAGGTTTGCAGAGGATGGCCGCACGAAACGCCGCCAGCTGGAATCATTGCAGGGTCAGTGTCGTCTTCAGCGGGCGAAATCCGCGTGACAGGCGCAGCAGCCAAGGAATTTGGCTGATCGAACCTGTCAGCCTTGATAAAGGCTACTTTCCATACAGAGATTGGCCGCAGGCTGCCATGTGCTTGCGACTGCCTCGGCGCCGGCGGGTTAATGATAGAATTGCCGTGAAATCCCGTTGCGACGACACCAATAGAATTTCTCCCGACCTGTTTCCGAAGAGTAGAGCTGACACTCATGATAAAACGCATGATCATCATGCTGATCGTCATAGGCCTGATCCTTGGCGGGATCTTCGGCTTCCAGGCATTCAAGAACCGGATGATTGCGGCCTATCTGGCTAATCTCAAGGCGCCACCGCAGACCGTCTCGACAATCACCGCGGCAGCGAGCCCATGGCAGACGACGCTGCAATCGATCGGCAGCTTCAATGCTGTCGAAGGCGCCAATCTTTCGGCACAGGTCCAGGGCATCGTCCAGAAGATCGGCTTCGAAGACGGCCAGGACGTCAAGAAGGGCGATCTCATCGTGCAGCTGCTTGCCGATCAGCAGATCGCGACGCTTGAACAATACAAGGCGACGATGGCCAATGCGCAGATCGCCTATGATCGCGATTCCAAGCTGATCAAGGCGAATACCATCGCGCAAAGCCAGGTCGACAGTGATCTGGCGACATGGAAGGCGGCGCAGGCGCAGGTCGCGTCACAGCAGGCGTTGATCGATCAATATTCGATCCGCGCTCCCTTCGATGGCCATCTCGGCATCAGGCTGGTCAGCCTCGGTCAGTATCTATCGGCTGGGACCGCAGTCGTCACCTTGCAGTCGCTCGATCCGATCCAGTTCGATTTTTCCATGCCGCAGCAGGCTCTGTCACAGCTGAAGGTCGGCCAAGCGGTAACGGCGACGGTCGATGCCTACGGGAACCAGACTTTCGAAGGCAAGATCACGGCGATCAGCCCGCTCGTCGATACGCAGAGCCGCAACATCACCATCCGGGCAACCTTCCCCAATGCCGATCGCAAGCTGCTGCCGGGCATGTTCGGCAACATAACGGTAGTGGTCGGGGAGCCGAAGGAATACATCTCCCTGCCGCAGACCGCCGTCACCATCAATCCTTATGGCAACGTTGTCTACGTGGTGACCGACAAGGGCAACGGGGCGGATGGAAAGCCGCAGCTTGTCGCCAATCAGAAGTTCGTCAGCACCGGGCAGGCGCGGGGTGATCAGATCTCGGTGACCAAGGGCTTGAATGCCGGCGAAGTGGTGGTCACGTCAGGCCAGCTGAAACTCAACAACGGCTCGCCTGTCATCATCAACAACGACGTGCAGCCGTCGAACGATCCCAATGCGAACCCGGCGAACCCCAACTGAGGTGTGGCGATGAATATCACCGATATCTTCATCAAGCGCCCCGTTCTCGCTCTCGTGGTCAGCGCGTTGATTATCGTGATCGGCTACCAGTCGTTCCGCTCGCTTACCGTGCGACAATATCCGCAGACCCAGAACGCCGTCGTCACGGTGACGACCACCTATCCCGGTGCTGCACCTGACGTTATCGCCGGCTTCATCACGACGCCGCTCGAAAACGCCATCGCGCAGGCCAACGGCATCGATTACATGACCTCGACGAGCACCAGCGGCACATCGACCATCACCGTCAACCTGCGGCTCAATTACAGCGCCGATGCGGCGATGACCGAAATCAACGCCAAGGTGTCCTCCGTTCTCAATCAACTGCCCACGGGAACGCAACAGCCGATCATGACGGTTTCCATCGGCCAGTCGATCGACGCCATGTATATCGGCTTCCGAAGCGACGTTCTGGCCAGCAACCAGATCACCGATTATCTGACGCGCGTGGTCCAGCCGAAATTGCAGGCGGTCAACGGCGTTCAGACGGCCGAAATCCTCGGCGCGCGAACGTTCGCCTTGAGAGCCTGGCTGCAGCCGGACAAGCTTGCCGCCTATGGCCTGTCGGCCGGCGATGTCTGGACCGCGCTCAGCGCCAACAATTATATCTCCGGTATCGGCACCACGCGCGGCCAGATGACGCAGACGGTGCTGACGGCCAGGACCGACCTGCATTCGACGGATGAATTCAAGGAAATGGTGGTCAAGCAGATCGGCAGTACGATCGTGCGGCTGAAGGATGTCGCGACCGTCGCGCTCGGATCCCAGAACCCCGACGTCCAGATCGGTTTCGATGGGCAGGACGGTGTGTTCATGGGTATCCAGATCGCCCCGACCGCCAACCTGCTCGACGTGATTGCCGGCGTGCGCGCGGTGTTTCCGAGTATCCAGGAACAATTGCCGCAGGGGCTCGAAGGTTACATCGTTTACGATTCCAGCACCTTCGTCACCACGTCGATCGATGAGGTGGTGAAGAGCCTTGTCGAAGCTCTGGTAATCGTCATTTTCGTGGTCTTCGCCTTTCTGGGCTCGCCGCGATCGGTTGCCATTCCCGTCGTCGCCATACCGCTATCGCTGGTCGGCACTTTCGCGATGATGCTGATCTTTGGCTTCTCGATCAATCTTTTGACGTTGCTCGCCCTGGTTCTGGCGATCGGCCTCGTCGTCGATGACGCCATCATCGTGGTGGAGAACGTCAACCGCCACATCGAAGAGGGATCGACACCCATGAGGGCGGCGCTGGACGCGGCGCACGAACTCGTCGGGCCGATCCTCGCCATGACGGTGGTGCTGATTGCCGTCTACGTGCCGATCGGTTTCCAGGGCGGCCTGACCGGCGCATTGTTTACGGAATTCGCCTTCACGCTGGTCGGCGCCGTCACCGTATCCATGATCATTGCGCTGACGCTGACGCCGATGATGTGCTCGCGCATCCTGAAGCCGCACCTGACCGATCGCAGCGGCTGGGAAGAGCGTATCTCCGATTTCATCGACCGCCGTTTTTCGGAGATCCATCGGCCCTATGTGCGGATGCTGCACGGCAGCCTGAACACTGTGCCGGTGGCACTGGTGTTTGCGGTCATCGTGCTTGGCAGCATTTATTTCCTGTATACCAGCGCCAAGACCGAGCTGGCGCCCAACGAAGACCAGGGCTTCCTGGCTGCGCAGGTGACGAACCCTCCCAATGCAACGCTTCAGCAAAAGCTGCTGAATTCCGACCAGGTCAGCAAGATCTTCCGCAGTTTTCCCGAAACCGACAAGACCCTGCAGGTCGAGGTGCCGGGCACGTCCTTCCAGGGCATGGTGCTGAAACCCTGGGACCAGCGCACGAGAACGGCGGATCAGCTGCAGCCGCTGGTACAGGCAGACCTGGCGAAGATCGCCGGCGGACAGTCCGTCGTCTTCCAGATACCGCCGCTGCCTGGCGCCAGCGGTTTGCCCGTGCAGTTCGCCATCGGCAGCACCAGCGGCTTCGAACAGCTCAACGAGGTCTCTACCGCGTTCCTGCAGGAAGCGCAGAAATCCGGCCAGTTTATCTTCATCACAAAGGATCTCTACGTCGATAATCCGCAATATTCGATCCAGATCGATCGCAGCAAGGCCTCGGCCCTCGGTCTGTCCATGAACAATGTCGGTTCGGCGTTGGCCTCCATGCTAGGCGGCGGCTATGTCAATTATTTCAGTATCGACAACCGTTCCTATCAGGTCATTCCGCAGGTGGAGCAGCGGTCACGCCAGACCATCGATCAGATCATGAACTATCCGATCGCAAACGTGAACGGTAACAAGATCCCCCTTTCGGCGATCGCGACGGCGAAACTTCAGGCCACGCCGCGCTCGGTTGCGCACTTCCAGCAATTGAACTCGGCCACGATCTCCGGCGTGCCGGCGCCCGGCGTTGCCGTCGGCGATGCGCTCAATACGCTGAAGTCGATTGCGGCGCGGACATTGCCGCAGGGCTATTCCGTCGATTACGGCGGGCAGTCGCGCCAATATGTGCAGGAATCGAGCGGCATGGCGACGACGTTCGCGCTCGCTCTGATCATCGTCTTCCTGGCGCTTTCGGCACAGTTCAACAGCTTCCGAGACCCGTTCATCATCCTCGTATCTGTGCCAATGTCGATCGCAGGCGCACTCGCCTTCATCAGCCTCGGCATCGGCGGCGCGTCGATGAACATCTATACGCAGGTCGGGTTGGTGACGCTGATGGGGCTGATCAGCAAGCACGGCATTCTGATCGTCGAGGTGGCAAACACGCTGCAGGCCGAAGGAAAGACCAAGCGCGAAGCCATCGAAGGCGCTTGCGCCATCCGCTTGCGGCCGATCCTGATGACGACTGGCGCCATGGTTCTCGGCGTCGCGCCGCTGATCCTGGCGACCGGAGCAGGGGCTGTCGCCCGCTTCAACATGGGCCTCGTGATCGCCGCCGGTCTTGCCATCGGAACGCTGTTCACGCTCTTCGTCGTGCCTGCGGTCTATATGCTGCTTGCGGCCGACCATCACAAGAAGGATGCGCCCGAGGCAGAGCCGGCTCCTGCACATTAAGTGTGCCGGCCGCGGAGACGGCCGTTGCGATGATCCGGCTGTCTGCTCGAGCGGCTAAAAGCTTCGTGCAGACGGCCCTCGTCAGGCCGGAGGCATACTCTTTACGCCGGGATTGCCATATCGAGTTCCGCCTGGCGTCCGAGGCGGGTCATCCATTCGACAAAGTCGGGCCGTCCCTTGATCTGCCGGCCATAGTGGCGGGCAAGTGCCGCCTTCAAGTCGCCGTTCCTGCCGAGTTGTTCGTCGGCAAAGCCGATCATTTGAGAGTTCGGCCAAGCCTGCGGGCGGATGGCAATCAGGCGAGCAAAGAGGCTCTCCCCCGATTCTTCGGGGTTTGATTGCGCCATCAATGAGAGCATGGCTGCGGTCGAGCGCGATACGCCCATATGGCAATGCACCAGCAGATGGCTCGGCGCCTCAGCGTCTTGCCGAGCCTGAAACTCGGAGCCGAATTTCAGGATCGCTTCGACATGTTCCGGCTGCGGCATCACGCGACCCAGCGCTGACGCTATGATGTCGTGAAAACGCAACGTCGTGCGATGGTGCTCCGCGTAGGAATGGAAGACGTCGAGCTCGGGATATTCCGGATCGAGGAGGGAAAGCACGTGGGTGACGTTTCGCAAGCGCTGATCGGGCAACTCCTCAATGCCGCAAACCGTGAGTTCAGGAGAAAGAAGCACGCTCATTGTCATATCCCTCAAATCAGCTGGCGATTCCGTCGTGCCCGATACGATAAGTGTCATCGCTCTGAAGTGAAAGCGTTTTTACTCCTTGCCAGCCACGCCCTAAGCTCGGGCGGGTTCCATTCCGACAATCTGCTTCTCGGGAACAAAACGCCTGCAAGTGCGGTTCACTCGCACCGGAAGGCACGATGATGCGCTGTGCCGGTTTCTGCTGGGAGGCAGTCATGAGCGACTATCAGATGGATGACAAAAGTGAGGTCGTCGAGCCGTCAAAGCCGAGAATTTTTGAAATCCTGGGGCCGGGCCTGGTCACCGGCGCCTCGGACGACGACCCGAGCGGGATCGCGACCTATTCGCAGGCCGGAGCGCAATTCGGGTATATCGCGAGTTGGACCCTGCTCCTGACCTGTTCACGCTCTTCGTCGTGCCTGCGGTCTATATGCTGCTTGCGGCCGACCATCACAAGAAGGATGCGCCCGAGGCAGAGCCGGCTCCTGCACATTAAGTGTGCCGGCCGCGGAGACGGCCGTTGCGATGATCCGGCTGTCTGCTCGAGCGGCTAAAAGCTTCGTGCAGACGGCCCTCGTCAGGCCGGAGGCATACTCTTTACGCCGGGATTGCCATATCGAGTTCCGCCTGGCGTCCGAGGCGGGTCATCCATTCGACAAAGTCGGGCCGTCCCTTGATCTGCCGGCCATAGTGGCGGGCAAGTGCCGCCTTCAAGTCGCCGTTCCTGCCGAGTTGTTCGTCGGCAAAGCCGATCATTTGAGAGTTCGGCCAAGCCTGCGGGCGGATGGCAATCAGGCGAGCAAAGAGGCTCTCCCCCGATTCTTCGGGGTTTGATTGCGCCATCAATGAGAGCATGGCTGCGGTCGAGCGCGATACGCCCATATGGCAATGCACCAGCAGATGGCTCGGCGCCTCAGCGTCTTGCCGAGCCTGAAACTCGGAGCCGAATTTCAGGATCGCTTCGACATGTTCCGGCTGCGGCATCACGCGACCCAGCGCTGACGCTATGATGTCGTGAAAACGCAACGTCGTGCGATGGTGCTCCGCGTAGGAATGGAAGACGTCGAGCTCGGGATATTCCGGATCGAGGAGGGAAAGCACGTGGGTGACGTTTCGCAAGCGCTGATCGGGCAACTCCTCAATGCCGCAAACCGTGAGTTCAGGAGAAAGAAGCACGCTCATTGTCATATCCCTCAAATCAGCTGGCGATTCCGTCGTGCCCGATACGATAAGTGTCATCGCTCTGAAGTGAAAGCGTTTTTACTCCTTGCCAGCCACGCCCTAAGCTCGGGCGGGTTCCATTCCGACAATCTGCTTCTCGGGAACAAAACGCCTGCAAGTGCGGTTCACTCGCACCGGAAGGCACGATGATGCGCTGTGCCGGTTTCTGCTGGGAGGCAGTCATGAGCGACTATCAGATGGATGACAAAAGTGAGGTCGTCGAGCCGTCAAAGCCGAGAATTTTTGAAATCCTGGGGCCGGGCCTGGTCACCGGCGCCTCGGACGACGACCCGAGCGGGATCGCGACCTATTCGCAGGCCGGAGCGCAATTCGGGTATATCGCGAGTTGGACCCTGCTCCTGACCTGTCATCGCTCTGAAGTGAAAGCGTTTTTACTCCTTGCCAGCCACGCCCTAAGCTCGGGCGGGTTCCATTCCGACAATCTGCTTCTCGGGAACAAAACGCCTGCAAGTGCGGTTCACTCGCACCGGAAGGCACGATGATGCGCTGTGCCGGTTTCTGCTGGGAGGCAGTCATGAGCGACTATCAGATGGATGACAAAAGTGAGGTCGTCGAGCCGTCAAAGCCGAGAATTTTTGAAATCCTGGGGCCGGGCCTGGTCACCGGCGCCTCGGACGACGACCCGAGCGGGATCGCGACCTATTCGCAGGCCGGAGCGCAATTCGGGTATATCGCGAGTTGGACCCTGCTCCTGACCTATCCGCTGATGGCTGCCGTGCAGATGATCAGCGCGCACATCGGCCGGACCACGGGACGAGGTTTGGCGGGCAGCATGGCGAAGTGTTATCCTCGCTGGGTGGGGATAAGCATCACTTTTCCGCTCCTGATCGCCAATGTCATCAATCTCGGCGCCGATCTCGGTGCGATGGGAGATGCCGCACATTTGCTGCTGAGCGGCAATTCGCTGATTTACGTCGCCGCCTTCGGCATCATTTGCATTCTTCTGCAGGTCCTTCTCAAATACAAGCGTTACGTTGCAGTCCTGAAATGGCTGAGCCTGGCGCTTTTATCCTACATCGCGACCCTGTTCGTGGTGCATATCGATTGGTCGGCTTTCACCCGCGGACTGCTGCTGCCGACCTTCAAGACCGATCCGAACTATTGGTCGATGATCGTCGCAATTTTCGGAACGACGATCAGCCCCTATCTGTTTTTCTGGCAGGCGTCCCAGGAGGCCGAAGATCTGAAGGAGAAGCCGCGGCAGGAACCGCTTGTCAAACACCCTCAGGAAGCAAAAAGGGCGGACACTCGCATCACGCTGGACACCCTCATCGGCATGGCGGCATCCAACATCGTCGCGCTCGCGATCATCATGACGACGGCGGCTACGCTTAACAAGGCCGGTGCGACAAGCATCGAGAGTTCCGTCGATGCAGCGAAGGCGATCGAGCCGCTGGCCGGACAATTTGCCAAGGTCATTTTTGCCACAGGGATTATCGGAACAGGCCTTCTGGCTGTTCCTGTTCTCGCAGGCTCGGCTGCATATGCTGTCGGGGAGGCGGCTCGGTGGAAGGTCGGGCTGTCGCGCGAGCCGGGCGAAGCGAAGGCTTTCTATACGACGGTGGGCTTGGCGACGGTGGTGGGCATGCTGTTGAACTTTACGCCCATCCCGCCGATGAAGGCCCTGTTCTGGAGTGCCGTCATCAATGGTGTCGTCGCGGTTCCAGTTATGGTGATTCTGATGCTGATCGCCACCAATCGCGACGTCATGAAACAGTTCGTCATCCGCGGCGGGTTGAAAGCGCTTGGCTGGATCGCCTGCGCAATCATGTTCGTCGCCGTGATCGGCATGGCCGTGACCGCATTTATGTAGGAACCATCGGACGACGCAAATGGCCGTTTCGGCTGACGATGGTTCAGGCGAAACGTCGGCAGGCGCCCCATAGCGGCCGAGTGCACTACCCGAAATGTCGGGTAGTGACATATTTATAACCGTCAGAGCGGTCTGACGTTTTCCGCCTTTGTCTTGCCTGTCTTCCGATCCTGACCGAGATCGTAGGAAACGGACTGTCCCTCCCGAAGCACGTTGCCGTATTGCAGGGCGGAGACATGAACGAAAACGTCAGGTCCTCCACTTTCCGGCGTAATGAAGCCGAAGCCCTTGTCTGTATTGAAAAACTTAACCGTGCCAGTTGGCATGATATCCCCATATCTTTGCGTTTGATTGCGGCGGCAACCTAGCGGGCAACCGCTGTCAGATCAAGCATATCTGCTGCTGCTACCTAAAAATGCCTATGATCAGACCACTGAACGCGCCGTACGCTGAATTGCGCTGACGATTTCTTTGCGCCCAATTGCCCCGCTCGGCCACCTTGGCCCGCGGCTTAATTCCCATGTGGGAACCAAAGCGGAGGAGGGCGGTTTGGATTGGTACGATTCGGCCGGCCGCGGCCGGACGAAATGCATGGTCCTCTTGTAACGGCAAGGCGCACCCCGCCTGAGAGGCCCCCGAGGTTGGGAGGTGTAAGATGGAAATCTATCATCGATATCGCGAGAACGCGGTGCCGCCGGGTTCTATCGTCGTCAAGTTCTACCATTCTGGCGATCAGATCCGCGGATTCCTGCGCAAGGTCACGCCGCCCGGAGAGGATGACACCATCTTTCCAGGTGAGGAGATGGAGCCCGATGATGCTTTCCGGGCAGCCCGCAACAAAATGTCCGGTGAAATCATGCGGCCCATTTACGTCGAATTGTCGGAAGGCGTGAATTGGAACCCGGCATGGGGTCAGCTCGAATGAGCTGAGTTGATTATGCTGGCCGATGTTGCGGTCGAGACTTTGGGATTTCCCGCCGATGCCGCCGCAGGTGCTTCGTACGGGCTACACTCTCCTTTTGCGGGGTTAGTCCAAGACGCTGGCTCAGTCGTTGTGCGTCGGCCGGCGCCCGTACCTTCACATCATTGTCGAAATAGACATAGACGTCGCGGCCACGCTGTGGTTGTTTCAGCGGCTCCAGGACGCGGTTGGCCTTGGTCGGCTCGCGCCCGTGCGCCCAATCGTCGATCCGTTCCGCCCAGACCTTCAGAGCCTCGTCGTCATATCCGCTGACATATAGCTCCTCCGAGCCATGCAGGCGGCAATAGACGAAGTCTGCGGTGACATCCATGAGCAAAGGCCATTCCACGGTATCTGCGCAGACGAGCCCGATCTTATGTTTCCGTAAGAGTTCGATGAAGTCGGGGTCCACGAAGCTCTCGTTGCGGATTTCGAAGGCATGGCGGAGCGGTCTTTTTTCTTCTGCCCGCAGCCATTCGCGGCCGTTCACTCGCTCGTCGTGCCGCCTGGCCAGATGAGCAGCGTCATCGGTATCTTTCGGCAGCATCTCCATGAAGGTGGAGAATAGTACCGGGTCAAAGCGCAGTCGCGGAGGGAATTGCCAGAGGATCGGGCCGAGTTTTGCTCCCAGCCGCAGCACGCCGGACGCCATGAAGTTGGCAAGCGGCACCTCGACCTCCCGGAGCCTGCGTAGATGGGTTATGTAGCGGGATCCCTTGACTGCGAAGACGAAATCATCCGGTGTCGCATCCCGCCACCTGGCAAAAGTCTCGGGGGTTTGAAGGCTATAGAAAGTGCCATTGATTTCGATGGATGGAAACTGTGAGGACGCGTAGGCGAGCTCCCTTTTCTGCGGCACGTTCTTCGGATAGAAAACACCGCGCCACGGAGCGTAAGTCCAACCTGAAATACCGATACGGATGGTTCCAGTTCTTTTCATGTTATCTATTGCGCTTGCATCGGATTGCGTTCATGCGGGACGTTGCCGACGTCCAACGTCCTGTCGTCTCAGGTGACGTTGATGGAAGGCAGGAATGACATGACTTCGCTGCGCCGCTTAGGCGGCAGACTCTCTATTTCCCTATTCCAGAAGGTTTCCGCTTCGAGAGGATCGGCCTCCCAACTATTTGTTGATAGGATATTGTCATCCATTACAAGCAGTCTTCTGCCGCCAAGCCTCAGATATTCTTCGGCCAGCTCCTGAGCACTGTTCATCATGATTCTGCTCCTCGAATGAGTCGCCTGTCGCCGGCAATCCACATTGTGGATACCGGCAACGAAGGGGGGGCGTGAAATTCAGATGGCATTGTCGTATCCATCAGCTGCTGTCACTGCGGGCAATTGCTGCGTGATGTGCTGTCGCTCGACTGGCCGCTGCTTTGAGTATCCGTACCTCGCGTAGTATTCTTACCAGTCTTCATGGCATTGCAATCCTGTGATTGACCATTGGAATTTGGGGTGCCATTGGTTCCCGTCGTATTGTTGCCGGTACCTCCATTTCCGCTGGGAGTAGCTCCGTTCTGCGAATTGGTTCCGGCACCGTTACCGCTGCCTGAACTACCGGTGCCGGCTGCGCCGGAGCCCGATTGCTGCGCCATGGCTGCCGTGGCCATGCCGATCGAAAGGGCACATACCGCGATCATTCTTGTCAACATTGGTATTTCCTCTTTTGGCTTTGCTGCCTTCAAACTCGGAAACCGCACCATTGTTTCCGGATTTTTGGATTTTTCGTCCGTTGGGAGCGGATCGGGTGTACCTACTCGAATGCCGGAGACAAGCCGTAGGACCGATCGAGCGATAGTCGGAATAGAGCGATTTCGCTTCCTTCCTGTCGTCCTGTTTCGATAGACTGCAATTATTTGGATTCTCTTGGAACAAGCTCCGGATGCAACCGTTCCCTTGAAAGATGCCAGGAGCATCCCGAGTAGGAAGAACGCTCCGAAGCATCCTGATATGCATCACCGCGCATAGCGAGCAGCAAATCTGCACAACTCATCAGGTCGTTTGTTCTAACGACTCCTGGGTGTGCTGACGCGCGTTGCGCCTCGGCAGAAGCCGAGTCCCGGCATTGCGATCCAATGCCGCCGGATACCGCTTGCGCTACTTCCCGAGGAGAAGGCTTGTGAGCGATATGTACCGAACGGCCGGTCTGCAAAATGAAATCGTTGAGCTTATTCCGGCTCTTCGCGCCTTTGCGCGTAGCTTTCACAGAAATGCCAACGACGCGGATGATCTGGTCCAGGAAACCTTGACGAAAGCGCTGGCCAATCTCGACCAATTCGATCGCGGCACCAGGCTGAAATCTTGGCTGTTCACGATCATGCGCAATACCTTCTGCACCAAATTTCGTATCAACAGGCGCGAAGCTCCCGGCGCCAACAAATGCGTTTCCGGCGATGGAGTAGCGCAGCCATCACAGGAATGGACCATTCGGGCGAAAGAGCTTGAGGAGGCATGCAATCTGTTGCCGGAACATTATCGCTCGGTGCTTCAATACGTTGTCATCGAAGGGCGGTCCTATGATGCTGCCGCGGAAAGATTCGGTTGTGCGATCGGCACGGTGAAAAGCCGGATCAACCGTGCTCGCCAGCAATTGGCGGCGCGCCTCGGCGAAGAGGGTCATTGACGATCTTATTATCCCCCAATCCTGCCTCCACCACGAGACCTCGGGCTTTGTGTGGGTTTCCATCTGTCCCCGCATATGCCCGTCAGACGGAGGTTCCTGACCCGATGTGGAGACCTCTGCAAGGCCGCTCTGTATCGGAGGATTTGAGGAACAAATGCCAATATCCAGTGTTCGATCGAAAGGGGAGGCGGCCATCCAGATGAATGAGAGGCAGGAGATGGGAGGATGGGATGTACGATGTCATTGACGTGGAATTCACGACGCTTTGGACCAAGCCGGTCCGCCTTGCAGCCCGTGGTCGAGACGATCAGATGATCCGGGGGCCCGAAGAGGCAATTCATTTCCTGTCACGAGGATGGCCCTGTGAAAGAAGCTCAGCTTACATCAATGCGAAGGCAAAATGCGCAGCAGCCGTTTTGCACAGGGTTCCCATCGAGGCATCAAGAGCTGCTTTCGTGACCGCCTGCCTCGATGCACGCCTTGTGTTGGAGCAGGTATAGCCATGAAAACCGGGAGCGACGATAGGAACTCCGAAGACGATGCCTATGAGCTCGGCAGAAGGGCCTTTGCGAACGGGCGTGCAGCGACAACAATCCGTTTCCACAGGGCGATCAACGGCGCGATGAATGGGCGCATGGCTTCACGGATGCGCAGAAGATTCGCAGTGATCAGCATAGGTCGGGCCACCCGCCAAACTGATTGCACGTGATTGCCAAGAGCGGAGACCTGCCTCAGCGCCCGCCTTCCCGTTCGTTGATCTCGATCTGGCCCTTCTCCGCCAGGATGGGCAGGGCGATATTGTGTTGCGCCTCGTCCAACTCCTGGACAGTGACCAGCATTCCTCCCTGTTCCAGCGCCGCCGCATAGGCTGTGCGCTGTTCTTCATGAAAGAAGATACCCGTCAACGCGTCGAGAAAGCCCATATGATCGATTGGCGTTGTGTCAGGCCGATTGCCGGGCGTCATGGTAATTGCATCCTTCGGAATGCCGGCATCCATCAGTTCCTGAGCCGCAGCTTCCGCATCATATTCGTCAGCGAAGAATGCACTGAGTGTGAGGGACTCGGGTTTGCTTTGACTGCTCATGAGGATTTCTCCTTTTGGATGTTCCTATCGATGTAACGAATGCCGGTTGCGTGGGTTCCCCGCAGGGTCAGGGTCGCAGCGATGGAACAAACAGAAGGGCGATTAGTTGATCGTTGAAGAATCTGGAACCATTGCGAGCCCCCAATGCTCGAGAGATTTGCTTCGGCCGGCGCAGGCCCTTCCTTAGCGTATGAACATGCAGACGCAGAGACACTCGACGAGCTGCACGACGATGCGCAATCATGCCAACGCTGCGACCTCTATCGCAACGCCACTCATCTTGTATTCGGCGAGGGGCCTCGCAGCGCTGAAATCGTTCTCGTCGGTGAGCAACCCGGCGATAAGGAGGATCAGGCCGCTCGACCTTTCGTGGGGCCTGCAGGCCGGCTGCTGGATCAATGCCTTGATGAGGCAGGCGTCGATCGCGATCGCTGCTATGTCACCAACGCCGTCAAGCATTTCAAATATCAGATGCGCGGCAAGAAGCGTCTGCACGCTCGGCCGAATGCCGGAGAGATACAACGTTGCGCCTGGTGGCTAGGCGCGGAACTTGAGCTGCTGCAGCCAAAACTGGTCGTCGCCCTCGGCGCTACTGCCGTATCCTCCCTGCTGGGGACGAAGGTGAAGGTCATGCGCGATCGCGGACATATCCTGCATTCGTCCGCAAAGCTCGATGTTCTCGTGACCATCCATCCCTCGGCGCTGTTGCGGATCAGGGAGGCTGACGAGAGAGAAAGAAACCGGGCCGCCTTCATCCAGGATCTGAAAGAGATCGCGCGCTTTCTATAGCGCTGACCACCTCTTCATTGAACCGCCGACGTCAGATTGAGCAGGACAAAAGCAAAGGTCATGTCATGGCTGACAATCAATCTACAAACATGGAAACCAGGCCGGACCGGCCGACACAGCAGGTTTCAGATGAAATCGAACGTCAGAAAGAGGCCCGGCAGGAAGCAAAGCGGCCTTCCTTCCTTCGCCGTCATCCCTTCTGGATCCTGCTCGGTGTTGTGGCTCTGGTGGTTCTCATCGCCGCCGGATGGTTCGCATGGAAGGTGTATTTCTATCCCTACGAGACGACGGACGATGCCTTCGTCGGTGCTCGCAATTTCTCCGTTGCCGCCAAGGTCTCCGGCTATGTTTCCGACGTGCCGGTGACCGACAACCAGCATGTCAAGGCCGGCGATGTCATCCTGCGGATCGAGCCGCGGGATTACCAGATCGCGCTTGACCAGGCAAACGCGCAGATAGAGGCCGCTGAGGCCTCTGTCGAGAGCGCGAGTGCGCAGATCGAGGCGGCTGTCGCCTCCGTCGATGTGGCAAAGGCGCAGCTGAACTCGGCCAACGCGGCCCTGCAATATGCGCAGCAGGAGGCCAGTCGCCAGCAGCAGCTGGTCAAATCCGGATCGGGCAGCGTGCAGGCGGTACAGCAGGCGGCGTCCACCTTGCAGCAGGATCAGGCAAGCCTTGCCCAGATGCAGGCAAACGTGACTTCCGCCTTGAAGAACAAGGCCGCGGCTGAGGCGCAGAAATCGAGCGCGCTGGCAAGCCTCAAGCAGGCGCAAGCGCAGGCCGAAGAAGCCCAGCAAAATCTCAGCTATACGACGATAACCGCTGCGCAGCCCGGCCGCGTCGTCCGTCTCACCGGCGCAAAGGGCCAGTTCATCGACGCCGGCCAGGCGATCGCAACTTTCGTCCCGGATGAGATCTGGATTACTGCGAATTTCAAGGAAACGCAGCTGACCGACATGCGTCCGGATCAGCCGGTGGATGTGACGATCGACGCCTATCCGGATCATACGCTGCATGGCAAGGTGGCCTCCGTCCAGCCAGGCTCCGGCACCGCCTTTTCACTCCTGCCGGCGGAAAACGCGACCGGCAACTATGTGAAGGTCACGCAGCGTGTACCCGTCAAGATCGTCGTTGACCAATGGCCCGCCGATCTCCCCATCGGCCCCGGCATGTCCGTCGTGCCGACGGTCACGGTCCGGCCGAGGAACTGAGATGAGCGGCGCGGCCACGGCAAACGGAGGTGCGACCTCATCCGAGCGCGCGACGAATCCCTGGCTCATCGCCATCGTCGTGTCGCTTGCGACCTTCATGGAGGTGCTGGATACCACGATCGCCAACGTGGCGTTGCGCTACATTTCCGGCGGCCTTGCCGTCAGTTCCGATGAAGCTTCCTGGGTGGTGACGACGTATCTCGTCTCGAATGCCATTGTGCTCGTTGCCAGCAGTTACTTTGCTGAACGGTTCGGCCGCCGACGTTTTTATCTTCTGTGCCTCGCAACCTTTACCATCGCTTCCATCCTGTGCGGGTTGTCCTGGAATCTCGAGACGTTGCTGATCTTTCGGATGATCCAGGGCTTTGCCGGCGGCGGCATGGTGCCGACCTCGCAGGCGATCCTGGCGGATGCCTTCCCGCCGGCAAAGCGCGGGCAGGCTTTTGCGCTTTTCGGCGTCGCCGTGGTCGTCGCGCCGGTCATCGGCCCGACCCTGGGCGGCTATCTCTCGGATAATCTTTCCTGGCACTGGTGTTTTCTCATCAACGGTCCGGTCGGCGTCTTCGCCTTCATCCTCGTTTATGCCCTGCTCAAGGAAACGACGAAGACGAAGCAGATGCGCGAGGAGTTTCGGCGCAAGGGCGTGCGCTTCGACATCGTCGGTTTTCTGCTGGTTGCGACATTTCTTGGTTCGCTGGAGCTTACGCTCGATCGAGGGCAAACCGATGATTGGTTCGGTTCCAACTTCATCATCCTGACAGCGTCGATCTGCCTGCTATCGCTTCTTCTTGCCATTCCATGGGTTTTGACGAAAGCCAATCCGATCATCGATGGCTGGCTGCTCGGCACACGGCAATTCGGCTCCTGCTTCATCGTCATGATGGCGGTTGGCGCGATCCTGATCGCAACGACGCAGTTCATTCCTGAAGTCGTGCAGCAGAACTACGGATATACCGCAACATGGGCGGGGCTGGCCTTATCGCCGGGCGGTCTTGTTACCATGGTCATGATGTTCGTTGCCGGACGCGTCAATTCCGTGATTCAACCGAAATATCTGATTGCGATCGGTGCGGCGATCATTGCGGTATCCATGTGGCAATTGACCAGGCTTTATCCGGGATTGAACTTCAGTTTCTTCGTCTGGTCGCGCCTCTATATAGGACTTGGCCTACCGCTGATCTTCATTCCGATCACCTCGGCTTCCTATTACGGTCTGAGACCGGAGCAGACCAACCAGGCATCCGCCATGATCAATGCCGCCCGAAATATTGGCGGTTCGATCGGCGTCTGCATTGCGTCGAACGTGCTGGCTCATCGCGAGCGGTGGCACCAGAGTCGGCTCGTCGAGCATATCACGCCATCTTCACCCGCCTATCACGACGCGCTGCAAACCATGACACGCTATTTTGCCGAGAAGGGAGCGACCATGGCGGATGCGAAGGCGCAGGCGACCGCCTGGGTCGGGCAGCAAGTGCAGACCCAGGCGAGCTTCCTGGCCTATATCGATGTATTCCATGTGTTGATGCTGATCGTGCTCTGCGCCATTCCACTCGCCTTGATCCTCAGCAATGTCGATCTCAAGGAGGGCGGCGGTGGTGGTATGCATTGAGTCTCGGCCGCAATAGCATCTTGCCAGGGAACCAGGAAATGCCGGAGATCGTTCCCTTCCTATTGGAGAGAAAAACATGGCTCCGCGTTCTTTCTGGAAAGGCTATCTCAAACTGTCGCTGGTGACTTGCCCTGTCGCCATGGCGCCGGCGACAAGTGATAATGAAAAGGTTCGTTTCCACACACTCAATAGAAAGACAGGCAATCGCATCGTCAGCCAATACGTCGATTCCGTCACAGGCAAGGCGGTGGATGAGGACGATGAAGTGAAGGGCTATGAGCGCGGGGAAAATGACTATGTCATGCTTGAGGATGAGGAACTCGATGCGGTTGGCCTTGAAAGCACCCGGACGATCGATATCGAGATGTTCGTACCGCGCGACAGCATCGAATGGATCTGGTTCGATACGCCGCATTATCTGGCACCAGACGATGCTGTTGGCGAAGAGGCCTACTGTGTGATCCGCGATGCGATGGCCGCAAGCCGCATGGTCGGCATATCCCGGCTCGTCATGTATCGCCGCGAACGTGCCGTCATGCTCGAGCCTAGAGACAGGGGGATCGTCCTTTGGACCCTGCGCTTCGGCGACGAGGTGCGCGATGAACGGAACTATTTTGGAAATATCGGATCAGAGTCGGTGGACGGCAAGCTGATGACGCTGGTCGGCGAGCTGATAGATGAACGAACGAAACCGTGGGATCCGGCGATGGTTTCGGACCCAGTTCAGGAAAAGCTGCTCGATATCATCGCTGCCAAGAAGAAAGGGCGCAAGCGGCCCGCCAAAGCAAAGGTGGAAGAAGCCGCAGCACCCAGCAATGTCATCAGCATTATGGATGCCCTTCGCAAGAGCCTTTCGCAGGAAAAGGGCGCAAGGAAACGCTAGTCACCTGCGGGCTTTCGCTGCCAGGAAGAGATTTGTTAGTTATAACTTACGCTTGGCCTTCGCGGCGGGCTGGGGCAACGGTTCGGCGGCTTTCCGGAAGTCGGCCCAGGGATCCGAATGGAGCGCGGCAAGCCGCGTCGGCACATTGAGCACGGTAAAATAGTCCGGCCCTATTGCCGGGCTCAGCTCCTCCCATAATAAAGGCATCGAGACGGCGGCGCCCGGCCGGGCGCGGGTGGAGTAGGGCGCGACGGCAGTCGAGCCGCGTTGATTTCTCAGATAATCGATCAGGATCTTGCCGCGGCGTTTCGACTTGGTGATGGTGGAAACATAACGATCGGGGCTGTCGGCGGCCATGGCGTCGGCGATACCCTTGGTAAAGGCCTTGACCGCTGGCCATTCGGCCCTGGCAACCAGCGGGCAGACAATGTGCAGCCCTTTTCCGCCCGAAGTTTTCACGAAAGGAACGAGCCCTGTTTGCCTCAGCCGTTCTGCCGTTTCTTCCGCGGCGGCGATGACTTTGCTCCAGGCGACGTCTGGGCCCGGATCGAGGTCCATGATGATCATGTCGGGCTTTTCCCAGTTGCCGATCATCGATCCCCAGGGATGGATTTCGAGGACTGCTGCCTGCACGAGGCCGATCAGGCCATTCAGGTCGTCGATGCTGACATAGGGCTCTTCGTCTTGCGGATCTTTCGCCAAGGCGATGTTCCGGTTCATGCCCTTCCAGGCATGCTTCTGGAAAAAATGCTGACCGGCAATCCCGTTGGGACAGCGTACCAGCGCGAGCGGCCGGCCGACGACGAAAGGCCCCATATAACGCCAGACCTCGGCATAATAATCCGCAAGCCCCGCCTTCGTAACACCTTCGTCAGGCCAATAGAGGCGATCGCCGTGGGTCAAGGATACGCTGCTGCGCGCCGGCTTCTCAGCTGAGGACTCCCTCGTGGATTTCGGTGTTTCGCGAACGATTTCGAGCGGGTTCTTGTCTTCTCGCAATCCGCGGAAGGAGGCGTGGCGCAAATGGCCGTCCGCCGTCCAGGCGCGAAATTCGACTTCCGCAACCAGTTCGGGCTGCACGAAGCGGACACCGCGATGCTCTTCCGCGGTGAGCTTGGTTGCGAAAGGATTTTCCTTCACTTGCAGGCGGGTTAGCCTTTTGAAGAGCTGCTCGGCGACAGTGTGCGTGTATCCCGTACCGACGCGGCCGACATGTTCGAGCTTGCCGTCTTGATAGACGCCGAGCACCAGCGAGCCGATCGCCTTTCGTGACGTTGTCGATGGGACCCAGCCGCCGATCACGAATTCCTGCCGAGACGAACATTTTGATTTCACCCATGACTTGCCGCGGCCGGGGCGATATGGATCGTTGGCAATCTTCGATACGATCCCTTCCAGGCTCAACCTGCAGGCATGCGACAACAGCAGGTCGCCATTTTCATCGAAATGACTGCTGAAGCGAAGGATCCCGGTTTCGGATGGGATGATCTTCCGCAGCAATTCCTTGCGGCCGATCAGAGGCGAGGCCTTCAGGTCGTATCCGTCCAGATAGAGGAGATCGAAAGCATAGAAGACGAAGCGGTCGCTACGGCCTTCGCTGAGATCCGCCTGCAGGGCAGAGAAATCGGAAGCGCCGGCCGCCGGCTCAACGACCAGCTCGCCGTCGATGATTGCGGTGCCGACGGGGAGATCCCGGAAGGCGCTGACAATCTCCTTGCCGAATTTCTGGCTCCAGTCGAGGCCGCTGCGTGTCAGCAGCTTGATGCGGCCTGCCTCGATGCGGACCTCGAGCCGATAGCCATCGAATTTGATTTCGTGAAGCCACCGGGAGCCCGAAGGTGGTTTGGATACCAATGTCGCCAAAGCAGGTTCGACGAAGGACGGCAGAGGAGCCTTGAGGGCACCCTTCAAAGATGAGGGATCAACGGGCGTTGCATCCGTTTGCGTTTCGGCTTTGTCGGCTTCCTCCTTGGCGTCATCATCCTTCTTTCGGCTGGTCCTGCGACGGATCTTCCCGCTCTTCGAAGACCAGCCCGGCTTTTCGTTCTCGACTTCGTCTATAATACGCCCCGTTTTTGCCGATTCCGGTCGTTCCTCGAGAATATCGGCAGCGCCTTCCGGGCGGGCCGCCTCGTCTTCGCCTTTGATCAGCAGCCAGTTTTCCCGCTTCTCGCGTGGCTTTCCCGCCATGCGGATCAGATGCCACCGGCCGCCGAGTTTCTTTCCGTGGAGCTCGAATTCGAGATGTCCCTTTGCAAGGCCCTTATGGGGGTCGCCAAGCGGCGTCCAAGAGCCCTTGTCCCAGACGATGACGGTCCCGCCGCCATATTCGCCCTTGGGGATCGTGCCTTCGAAATCACCATACTCCAGTGGGTGATCTTCGGTCTGCACCGCGAGCCGTTTTTCTCCGACTATCAGGCTCGGCCCTTTGGTCACGGCCCAGCTCTTCAAAACTCCGTCCAATTCGAGGCGAAAATCATAGTGGAGCCGGCGCGCGTCATGCTTCTGGATGACGTAGCTGTTGCCGGATATTGCGATCTTTTTCTTGCCGGCTCGTCCTCTCGGCTCGGTTGTCCTGCTGAAGTCGCGTTTGCGGTTGTAGGTCTCCAATGCCATCGTCAGCTCGCCTTGCGTTGCGGCCGCGAAGAAGACTTCGTTCGCGATTTTGCCGCTTTGCCGGCGGCGGCGCCCGATTTCCTGGCGGGTTCCTTTGCGCTTGCCTTACCTTGGCCACTCATGCCGGCACTCTGGCGTAGAGCCTCCATGAGATCGGTCACCTTGGCGACCTTTGCCGGCTTGCGTTGCGGAATCTTCTTGCCCTCGATCTTGGCCTTTACGAGCTCCCCAAGCGCTGCCTCATAGCGATCGTCGAATTCGCTCGGGTCGAATTTGCCTTTCTTGGTGGCGATGATGTGCTTGGCGAGATCGAGCATTTCGCCCTTGATTTTCATATCGGGCACATCCTCGAACGCTTCTTTTGCCGAGCGAACCTCGTAGTCGAAATTCAATACCGTCGCGATCAGCCCTTTGCCGTGGGCACGGATCATGACGGTTCGCAGGCGGCGAAACAGAACGGTTTGGGCAATGGCAGCGACCTGCTTCTTGCGCATTCCGTCGCGGATCAATGCGAATGCCTCTTCGCTCGCCGGAGTGGAAGGGGCAAGATAATACGGACGGTCGAAATAGACGTCATCAATGTCGTCGCATGCCATGAAGGCCTTTATCTGCAAGACCTTGTCGCTTTCCGGCACCGCCGCAGCGATTTCCTCAGGCTCAAGAACGATGTAATCGTCCTTGTTGAGTTCGTAGCCTTTGACCTGATCCTCGCGCGACACCGGTTTTCCGCTCGCGGCATCTATGAATTCCCGTCGGACGCGATTGCCGGTTGCGCGGTTCAGCGTGTGAAAGGAAATCCGCTCGGACGTGGAAACTGCCGTATAGAGCGCAACAGCGCAGCCGACCTCCCCGAACTTCAGATATCCTTTCCATTGCGCACGCGCACTCATCAGCGGACTCCATGTCGACGACAGGAAACAAACGGGGCCTGGCGGTCATTGTTCCCTGTTGTCCTTGTTTTGTTGGAGAAGCCGACAGAAGCGGATGGCGATTTTTGACCCGCTCTATACGGTGTAGCACCTCTATCGGCATCCCAACTCTTGCGAGACTGTCGAAGACCGTGGTTTCGCGGGCACTTTGGCTTTTCATGGTGGCCTCCATCATTTATGACGGATTTATGACAACACACGTTCGGAGCGCCGAGAGTGAATTGGTTCCGTAAATTGATGCCTCGTGAAGATCGCTTTTTCGATCTGTTCGGCCGGCATTCCCGTACAATCGTCAGCGCCGCAGAAGCCCTGAACGAACTGCTGAGCGGCAAAGACACCGAGCGGCACTGCAAACGCATCGTCGAACTTGAGAACGAGGCCGATGACATCACGCGCGAAGTTTTGCTTGCGGTACGGCGCAGCTTCATCACGCCTTTTGACCGTGGCGATATCAAGGATCTCATCATGTCGATGGACGATGCGATCGACATGATGCACAAGACGGTCAAGACAATCCGCCTGTTCGAGCAGGATAGCTTCGATCCCGGCATGCAGGAAATGGGCGGCGCGATCGTTCAGGCGGCAAAACTGGTGGCTGATGCGATTCCTCTTCTCGATCGTATGAGTGCCAATTCCTCCCGCCTCAGCGCGCTCACGGAAGAAATCGTTGGTGTCGAAGAGCGTTCCGATGAACTCCATGAGCAAGGGCTGAAGGATCTCTTTCGCCGCCATGGCGCAACGAACCCGATGGCCTACATCATCGGCAGCGAGATTTATGGCGAGCTGGAGAAGGTCGTCGACCGGTTCGAAGATGTCGCCAATGAAATCAGCGGCATTGTGATCGAGAACGTCTGATGGAGGCCACCCTCGCTTTTCCGCTGCTGGCGGGTCTCATCGCGGTGGCCTTGTTCTTCGACTTTTTGAACGGGCTGCACGATGCCGCCAATTCCATTGCGACCATCGTCTCGACCCGGGTCCTGCGACCGCAATATGCCGTGCTATGGGCTGCATTCTTCAATTTTATCGCCTTCCTGTTCTTCGGGCTCCACGTTGCCGAAACCCTCGGCACCGGCATCATCGATCCCAATATCGTCACGCCACAGGTCATCTTCGCTGCCCTGATGGGGGCGATCGTCTGGAACATCGTGACCTGGGTGTTCGGCATTCCATCAAGTTCGTCGCATGCACTGGTCGGTGGTCTCGTCGGCGCCGGCCTGGCTAAAATCGGCATCGGTGCCATTGTCTGGTCGGGCTTGCTGAAGACGGCCGGCGCCATCGTCATGTCTCCGCTACTGGGCTTCGTTCTCGCGCTTTTCCTCGTGCTGTGCGTGACTTGGATATTCATTCGCCAGACGCCCTTCGCCGTCGACAGCACCTTCCGTGTACTGCAATTTGTCTCTGCCTCCCTCTATTCCCTTGGTCATGGCGGAAACGACGCTCAGAAGACGATGGGGATCATCGCCGTTCTGCTCTATTCCCAGGGCCATACCGGAGCGGAATTCCATGTCCCCCTCTGGGTTGTATTGTCCTGCCAGTCCGCGATGGCGCTCGGGACACTGTTTGGCGGCTGGCGGATCGTGCATACGATGGGTTCGAAGATTACTAGGCTCAATCCAATGCAGGGTTTCTGTGCCGAGACCGGCGGTGCTTTGACACTGTTTGCCGCCACATGGCTCGGCATCCCGGTCTCGACGACCCATACGATCACGGGCGCTATCATCGGCGTCGGTGCCGCCCGGCGCGTCTCCGCAGTTCGCTGGGGATTGGCGGGCAATATTGTCATCGCATGGGTAATAACGCTTCCGGCTGCGGCTGCTATCTCCGCACTCACCTATTGGATGACGAATTGGGTCGAATAGAACTGTGCCTTCAGGATTGAAGACATCCTAAGCACGAATATTCTATAAATTTAGTAGAAAAAGAACGACCTGTCTTTCTGAGGCCGGGGGGTCACGCTAGCATTCTGTCCAAATCCGATGAAGGAAACCATAGGACATCGATATGCCGACCGAATTCATCAGCGTCACCTTTCCGAATGCCTCGACCGAGCTCAATCCTCTGGAAAACCCCGCGCTCGACCCGCAATTCCTAGAGCGCTATGCACGTTCGCTCGATGATTATGGCTTCAACTATACCCTTATTCCCTACGACAGCGCCTCCTTCGACCCCTTTACCATCGGCGCAACGGTTGCGGCGCATACGAAGAATATCAAGATCATCATCGCCCTTCGTCCGAACACGATCTATCCGACAGTCGCGGCAAAATCGCTCGCGACGCTCGATCAGCTGAGCGGCGGGCGCGTGGTGGTTCACTTCATTGCCGGCGGAAGCGATGAGGAGCAGGCCAAGGAAGGTGACTTCCTTGACAAGCGCCAGCGCTACGAACGGCAGGAGGAGTATATCCGCATTCTGCGGCGCGTCTGGCAGTCGAGTGAACCCTTTGACTTCGATGGCCGCTACTATCAGTTCAAGCAGTTCCACAGCCGCGTGCGTCCAGTAAACGGCACCATCCCGGTGTCGGTCGGCGGATCGTCGGACGATGCCTATCGCATCGGCGGCGCGCTTGCCGACATCTTCGGCCTATGGGGTGAGCCGCTGGCCGAAACCAAGCAGCAAATCGATCGGATCCATGCCGAAGCGGCACGCGCCGGGCGCAAGGATCGCCCGCGGATCTGGGTGACGTTCCGTCCGATCGTTGCGGAGACCGACGAGCTTGCCTGGGCCAAGGCGCATCACACCCTCGACCTTTTGAAGGAAAATCGCGCAAAGGGCCTTGGCAAGGTGCCACCCGCAGCGCCTTCTCCGCAGAATATCGGCTCGCAGCGCCTGCTTGAGATCGCCTCGCGCGGCGATGTCCACGATCGTGCTCTCTGGTATCCGACGGTGACGGCGACGAATGCGCGTGGCGCCTCCACGGCCCTGGTCGGCTCTCCAAGAACCATTGCGGACTCCATTATCGATTACGTCGATCTCGGCGCAGATCTGATCTCGATCCGAGGCTATGACAACCTGAACGATGCCGTCGATTATGGCCGCTATATTCTGCCGCTCGTCAGGGCGGATCTGGCGGCAAGAGAGGCGCCGCAGCAAGCCGTCGCCTGATCCCACATTGTCACGCACCGACAAACAGATTGGCGAACGCCATTCGGGTTGTGTTCGCAAAGACAGGCCATCGCGCGGCAAACGCCGCGCATGGCGCTCCTCGCTGCTTCAAAGAGGCTGATGCAAAGTGTCCTTTAACACCATTGATCTGACGGATGTGACCCGCAAGCTTGCCGCCGCAGCTGCGGCGGCAGACGAATCCGGCGCCTTCCCCTGGGCCGGCATCGAGGCCGTTCATGCGGCTGGGCTGCTCGAAAGCACCGTGGCGCCAAGGTTCGGTGGAAAAGGTGCTGGTCTTGCCGATGTCGGGCGCATTCTGGCCGCGCTTGGTCGCGGCGATCCTTCGGTCGCCCTGATTAGCGCTATGACCATATTCACCCATCTCGGACAGGCGGCGGGCAGCAAATGGCCGGAGCCGCTTTATCGACGTTTGCTCGACGACGCGCGCGATCGCCCGATCCTGCTGAACGCGGCCCGCGTCGAGCCCGAGCTCGGTTCCCCCGCCCGAGGCGGCCTTCCCGACACATTGGCGCGCCGCACCGCCAGTGGATGGGTGATCACAGGGCGCAAGCGTTTCGTGACGGGTGCGCTTGGCCTGACCCATTTCCTCGTCTGGGCGCGCACCGATGAGACACCGCAGCGCGTCGGCACTTTCGTCGTTCCGTCGACCCTTCGCGGCATCAAGGTGATCGAGAACTGGAAGAGCCTCGGAATGCGGGCCAGCGGCTCGCACGACGTCGAGTTCAAGGATGTCGAGGTGCCGCTTGAAGACGTCCTCGACCTTGTCGACGTTTCCATCGGCACGCAGGACAATCGTGCCCATGCCGCCGCTAACGTCGCGCTGACCGCCATATACCTCGGAGCTGCAGAAGCTGCCCAGGAGGCTTTCATCCGTTTCGGTCATGAACGCATCCCCGCCAATCTCGGTGTTCCGATCGCAAAAACGGAAAGGTTCATTTCCGCAGCCGGTGAAATCGACTTGCTCGTGGGTGGTGCGAGACAGATCCTATTCAACGCGCTCGACCATTCGCTGGATGAACCTGAAGCGCTCATCAGGGCGCGCCTTCTTGCAGCCCGCAACATACGCGCCGCAGTTCAGCTTGCCGTTCGCACGCTCGGCAATCCCGGTCTCAATGGCGATCTCGGGATCGAGCGGCATTTCCGCGACATCCAATCGGTTCTCGTCCACGCGCCGCAGGAAGACACGTCTGTTTCCATTCTAGGGCGCTCGGCATGTGACAGATGGAGCCGAAAGGCAGAGGAATCGCCTCATCTTTTCGCGGTTGAAAAGACGTCAGCTGTCTCCCCCAGTTCCCGGCAGGCAGAAGACGCGCGGGAGCTCCTGAATGCAGTTTCCGGGCGGCGAGCATGACACGTTACATCATCATCGGAGCGGGCGCCGTCGGTGCGAGCCTTGCCGCGCAGTTTGAGCTTTCGGGGACAGACTACGCCCTTGTCGGACGCGGCGCCCAGATCAGGCATATCGTCGATCATGGCCTCGTCTACCAGCGGCCCGCCGGCACCCGGCAAATCCGGCTCAAAGCCTTCGACACGACTGAACCGCCATCATTGAGGCAGGGAGACATCCTCCTGCTGACTGTAAAATCGCAGGATGCTGCCGAAGCCCTCGCCTTTTGGGCCTGGCGGCCCGTCGAGCATACCGAGGGACTGACCGCCTCCGCCTTGCCGATCGTCACGTTTCAGAATGGCCTGGCGACGGAAGCGGCGGCTCTTCGGCTATTTCCGAATGTCTACGGCGCCAGCATCCTGACACCAGCTCGTTTTACGGAAGTCGGCCACGTCGTGGTCGGGGGCGATCCGCAAGTGGCGATCGTCACCATCGGTCGCTATCCGCAAGGCTCGGACGAGACCGCGGCCAGGATCGTCGCGGATCTTAGCCGGTCGGATTACATTGCCGAGGCAACAAGCGATATCAAGCGATGGAAGGCGGCGAAGCTTCTTCACAATGTGCGCAATGTGCTGGAGCTTTTCGACGGCGCGGACGACGAAAGAGCAACGTTCAGCGCGGCCCTTGTCGATGAGGCCGAGACCGTTCTCAAGGCCGTGGGCTATACATTTGCATCTCCCTCGGAACGTACGGTCAGCATAGCGCACTGGAAGATCGCCGAGAATGCCGGTATTCGCCCCGGTCAGCAATCGACGTGGCAGAGCTTCACGCGCGGCGCCTCGAGCGAAGTCGACTATCTGAACGGAGAAATCGTGCTTCTCGGGCGTCTGCATGGGATAGCGACGCCCTATAATCGTGCCGCCCAGGAAATTGCCGGATCGGCGGCGCGACAGGGTGGCTTCACGGCGCTGCTTCCTTTCGCTAGTCTGCGCGAGCTTGCCAAGAACCACCTGTCTTTCTCCACCCCCACCCATTCGAGGCCGAAAGCACAACTGACGGGCTAGTTCCGAGATAGTGCAGTCACGGCATCCGGACCGACATAATGAAAATAGCAGACCATATCCTGACCACCGCCGGCACTCTTTTTTATAGGGAGGGTATTCGCGCCGTCGGCATCGATCGCATCATCGATGAAGCCGATGTTGCAAAAGCCACGCTCTACCGGCACTTTCCATCCAAGGATCATCTTGTCGCGGCCTATCTGACCGAACGTCACGAACGCGTCCTTCTCCAGTTGAGAGAGGTCATATCCAACGCCACCCTGCAGCCGCGCGATCAGATCGCCATGATTTTCGAGCGCCTGTTCGAAAAGGCCGACAGTCCCGAGTTTCGCGGCTGCGCTTTCGCGTTGGCGGTTGCCGAGCATGGCGATTCCGAGCGGGTCGTCACTATCGCCCGCGAGCATAAGAATGCGGTGCGCGAGATATTCCGTTCTGTCATGTCGGCCGCAAGGTGTCCGACCGAGCAGCCGGCTGCGCATCTGTCTCTGCTTTACGAAGGCGCTTTGGCTACGGTCGCTGTCGGCCGCGACCCCCGGTCTGTTCTGATCGCGCGTGATTGCGCGCTGTCCGTTTTCGATATGGCGACCACAGTACCGGGCGTCACATGTGACGCGTAAAGCTCGCTCCAGCAATCTAGATCTGTTTCATATTTGATCCCGTCGGGAGGAAAACTTTATGACCAAAACCATCGACTACTTCTTCGGCATCGGATCGCCCTGGGCCTATATAGGCTTTGACGCGCTTGTCGAACTCGCAGCGCGATCGGGCGCCGAAATCCGCCCTTATCTCATTCCGCTGATCGTCGAAAATGGCGCGATCTACTCGCGTGATCGCCCTGACGCGCGCCGGGCCTACTGGATGAAGGATCTCCGTCGGTGGGCCGCGCTTCGCGGCAAGCCGCTCGACTTTACCAACCGGTCGGCGCTGTCCGATCCGACGCCCGCGGGCTTTCTTGTCTTGGCGACCCAGCTCGATGGGCAGGATTGGACTGCTCTCGCCCGCGCGCTGCAACACGCCTTCTGGGGCACCGCTGCGGATATCGGCAATGCCGATGTGCGAAAGGCGATTGCCGAGGCTGCAGGTTTTGACGGCGCTGCGCTCGAGGCGCGCGCGGCTCTTCCCGATATTGCCGAACTCTGGAGCAGCAATCGCGATGTTGCCAAGGAGGCGGGCGTCTTCGGCCTTCCAACCTTCCGCTACGAAGGCGAGCTCTATTGGGGACAGGACAGCCTTCCCTTCCTGGAACGTCATCTCCGGGGTGAAAAGCTGGTGGCGTGACACAGGGCTAAAAAATAGCGACTTGCTTTGGAAGCCGCGCCAGGCAAAGGCTGCCATCGTCCGGCCCGGATGGCTTGGGCGAGGGCAGTCGTATGCAATGCCGAATCTTATTATGGTGATCGGCGCAGATACATGGTCTGTATCACCGGGCTGTCCGATGCTGCTCGCGAGCCGGCGACGGTGCCGCTCCCACTATAGCCCTAAAATACCAGCGGCTTAAAGCAAGTGTGGCAAAGTCGATACACTCCCCGCGGGTGGAGCAAAAAGCCGTAACTTCCTAAAAATAATCCATAGTTTTCTAAAATACGGCCATCGAGAATGGAGGCATGCTCGCGATGGTAACCATTCGGTGCGCTATGGACACTCAATTC
This sequence comes from Rhizobium tropici CIAT 899, assembly GCF_000330885.1. Classification (NCBI taxonomy): domain Bacteria; kingdom Pseudomonadati; phylum Pseudomonadota; class Alphaproteobacteria; order Hyphomicrobiales; family Rhizobiaceae; genus Martinezella; species Martinezella tropici. Next base: position 2,017,855 of record NC_020062.1, on the reverse strand, counting down.
TCAGATCTTGAAATTTTGGCTCCGAAAATCGAGATGGTCCGGGCTGCCTCGCGGCGGCAATTTGCCAGCCGTCCGACCATTGTGGAACCCGGAATCTACTTGCCTGCCGCATCCTGGGGAGATGAAGCTCCCTTTCGATCTCACACATGTTCAATGGAAAAGTGCTGTCCGAATTGACGGTGTAGCTTGTCCGGTTTTGAGAAGCGAAGCCCGGTCGAACGGGATCAGATCTGACAGGAATTGCATGAGATGATCGATGTCGCTGCCGGCGTGAATGTGCCGGAAGCGTCGATTTATGCGACCTGTACATGATGCTGTGCAGCTAGCCCTTACGAATTCGTCAATGCCGATGTTTCAATCGATTGGGGAGAGTCGCATGAGTGCCGAAAAAATCACTATCTTTGACACCACATTGCGGGACGGCGAGCAAAGCCCCGGTATCAACCTCGACACGGGTGAAAAGGTTGAGATCGCGCTTATGCTCGAAGGGCTGAAGGTCGATGTGATCGAGGCTGGCTTTGCCGTCTCCAGTCCCGGGGAATTCGAAGCGATCAAAGCCGTGGCGCGTGTCGTCAAGGACAGCACGATTTGCAGTCTGAGCCGCGCGGTCGAGCGCGACATCGACCTGACGGCGGAAGCTGTTTCCGGTGCGGCATCGTCCCGTATCCATATCGTGCTGGCGACCTCGCCCATTCACATGAAATACAAGCTGCAGATGACACCGGAAAACGTGCTCGAACACGCTGTTCGCGCGGTGGTCCATGCGCGACGCTATTCGGAGGATATCGAATTTTCCTGCGAGGACGCAAGCCGGTCGGAGCCGGAGTTTCTCGCCCGCTTTGTGGAACAGGTGATTGGGGCCGGTGCGACGACGATAAGCCTGCCTGATACGGTCGGCTACGCCACGCCGTACGAATACGGCAAGCTATTCACCTATCTGCGCAATGTCGTGCCGAATGCTGACAAGGCCGTGTTCTCCGCGCATTGCCACAATGATCTGGGCATGGCTGTTTCCAACTCGCTCGAGGCGACCCGGCAGGGCGCGCGCCAGATCGAATGCACGATCAACGGTATCGGGGAGCGAGCGGGCAATGCGTCGCTTGAGGAGATCGTCATGGCTCTGCATACGCGCGAGGATTTTTTCCGATGCCGGACGTCGATCGAAACCCGCCGATTGACTGCCGCCTCCCGGCTCGTTTCGGAGATCACGGGTTTCGTTGTGCAGCCTAACAAGGCGATCGTCGGCAGGAACGCCTTCTCGCATCAGTCCGGCATTCACCAGGATGGCATGCTGAAGAACCCGCTGACCTACCAGATCATGACGGCGGCGGAGGTCGGCGCCGATGAGTACCGGCTGGTTCTAGGCAAGAATTCGGGTCGTAACGGTTTTCGCATGTGCATGCGGTCGCTCGGTGTCGAGTTCGGCTCCGATGCCGATCTCGATCTCGCATTCTCCCGTTTCAAGGATATCGCCGATCAAAAGGCATCGCTTTGCGATGAGGACCTTCTGGCGACGGTTGCCGGTACGGAAGCGTTCTCCCGCGAAAAACATATCGCATAATTTTGCTTCCACAACATGTAACCGGGATCGGCTTGAAGTCGGAACCGCGCTTCCTCCGGGCCCGGCCGGTCCGGGGAGTGAACGTCAATACTTTGCTGAATTCAGGAAAAGGCCATAGCGGAGAGGCGAGCAAATGACGGTGAATCTCACAGTCGAAGCGGCAGGCGATGTTCAGGTAGTCAAGCCGAAAACGGGATATGAATTCCTGATCGACACGCTTGCGACCTGGCATGTGCGTCACTATGCCGGCGTCACGGGTGGAGGGGTCATCCATTTGCTCAAACATCTCGAGCCGATGGTTGTCCCCGACGACGGGGCTGAACGCCCGGTTTTCTTCAATGTCGGAGAGTATGTCGCCGGCTTCATTCCTCTGGGATACTATCTGGCGAGCGGGAAAATCAGTGCGGCCATTGCAACGACGGGAGCCGCAACGCGGCTGCTGACCTGCGGCCTGAGCGACGCGAAATTGCACAATATTCCCGCAATCTATCTGATTCCCCTTAGCCCCGCAGATACGCGATACCGCGCACCACTACAGGACACGAGCCCGGACGGGGCCGATGTCGTGGCTCAGTTGAGGGCCGAGTTACCATCGGGTACATTCGTCTTGAACGATCCGGACAGTATCGAAGAACAACTTGAAGAGGCCCGCAAACAGCTCGATCAGGGCTCGCCGATCGCACTTCTTATGCCGCCGGAGGCACTCGGCAGGAGGATGCCTGAGCTGGTCCAGACGGCTTGGCACCGCGACGGCGTCCATAAACCGAATAAGATCGACCATGGGTCGCTCACCCATTTTCTGGCTGAATTTCCGCGGCAATCGGCGGGGCGTCGGGTGATCGTGCTCGCCGGGGAAGAGGCGGCCAGGTATCCGTACATGCCTGTCCTCACCACACGTTTGTGCAAAGCGTTACAGGCACCGATCGTCTGGAGCATAAACGGGGCGAATGCGGTGGCGCGCAACAATAGCTTCGGTTTCGGCTATCTGGGATTTGGCGGCAATGATCGCGCAATGCAGCTCTGGAAAAGCCTCGGCCCTGACGATATCGTCATTACGCTCGGGTTTTGCCCTGACGAATATACCCTGAACTTCTCTGACATACCCGCCCATACGACATGGAATTTCACCAACCTAACAGCGCCATACGGCAGCGTTGGCGGCGAATTTCGGCATCGTGTGCGCGGCGAATATTTCGATGTTCGAGGCCCGATCGACCAGGTTCTGAGCGAAGCGATCGGTCGCCTCGAGGGTCTTCACCTGCAGCGCCCTCCCGCACCGGCCTTTGTGGCTGATCTCAATGATCGCAACATCTTGCCGCCACGCGCCGGGACGATCGATATCGCCCGATTTTATCAGGAGCTCGACCGCCAATGGCAGTCGGGAAGCATCGCGTTCGACGATGTATGCCTTGCCTACAAGGATCGTCAATATGTTACGCAGCGCCCGCATCCGAATGTCCGCTTCCATTCGCTCTATCGCGGTTCGGCAATGGGCGGAGCGTTCGGCGCGGCAATCGGCGCAAAGCTTGCAAAGCCGGAGGCGACAGTCTTCGCTTTTTTGGGCGATGGATGCTTTCGGTTGATTGCTGGTTGCCTGGCGGAAGCGCGATCATTGGGGCTAGTCCTGTTCGTGCTGGACAACGGCGCGCTCGGCATCATGGTGCAGGGCCTTCCCGTGGTCATTCCGGACTATTCATCCGATCGCTACCACAGTGACCTCTACCGCATCGACTTTGGGTCAATGGCGCGCGCATGCGGCTGGACAAGCCGGAAGCTGATGCCGGATCTCAGCAACCTGGCCGAGATCATGCGCGAAAGCTACAGCCCCGGTCACCCATCCATCTTGGTCGAGGTGCCGGTAGATGCAGAACAGGTCGTGGGACAAAATCCACGAGCTAACAATCTGTAACGGCACACAAGACTATCCCCAATAAGGGCCGCAGCGCATGCGGGGCGAAAAGCGTGAACGGCTGCTGCATCGGTTCGAAGCGGCAAGGAGAAGCCAAGACAACAGATCATAACGACCACCGTCTGCCTCAGACAGAGCCGCCTGGGCGGCATGGCATCATGACAGAACGTGAGATCCAGTCGGGAGTGTTGCTGTTACCGCATCCTTCGCCGATGCGCCTGCCCCTTCCGTGCCGATCACGAAGTTTGTCGCAGCCGGCTAACTCGTGATGGCTCTGAATGGTAACCTAAGAGGAACATTCTATTGGCTCAGTAATTCTCCTTTCAGCTCACAAGAGCTGGAATTAAAGGAGAATGCTATGAAAACGAGACTTGTCGTTTCAATGGCCGCCTTCGGCCTTCTGGCTGGTTCAGCCCTCGCGCAGTCTTCCACCGTAACCGGCGCTGCCGGCGGTGCGGTGACAGGAGCAGTAGTAGGCGGCCCTGTCGGCGCTGCAGTCGGAGGTGTCGCCGGTGCGATTGCTGGCACCGCGATCGATCCACCGCCAGAGAAAGTGGTCACTTACGTTCAGGAGCAGCCCCTGCCTCCATCCGAGGCGGTCGTCCAGGACCAGATCGTTGTCGGCCGCGCGCTCCCAGAGACGGTTGTCGTCACACCGGTCCCGGACAACCCGACCTATGCCTACGCTGTTGTGAACCACAAACGTGTCATTGTCCAACCGAAGACACGCACGGTTGTTCGCATCCTCGAATAATGCCGAAAGGATGGCCCCAGGGATCGGGAAAGGCAGGAAAAGACCGAGTCCATCTTCTTGAAGATTGGCTTATGTCTGATCGGAGACCTTTCCCGACCATGAGAGTGCGCTGCGGCTGCCAATCTGCTGCAGCCTGGCAGCAACAGCGCGGTGAGGATGCCGAAATCAGCTACCAGCTGTCTGACGGGCGCTGGCAAGGCCCGATCACGAATGTAGGCGATGATGAGGACATACCATGATGGAATCGATCGGATCGTGCCGTTGCGGGCAAGTGCGTGGATCGCAAGAGATTTGAGGCTTCAAACCGTAAGCTCGGTGTTTCCTTTGATGCTGTCTACACCGCAGAGGACCTTGGGAGCTATAAGCCGGATCCGAAGAATTTCCATTTCCTTTTCTCGCGGCTGCGGCAGGATCTAGGCGTTCAAAAGAGTGAGCTTTTGCATGTGGCGCAGAGCCTATATCACGACCATGCGCCGGCCGTGCAAATGGGTCTGACCAGTGTATGGATCGACAGGTGATTTGGTAAAGCGGGCCAAGGGGCGACGAAAACCCTCGACAATCCTCCCAAAGTTGCTGGTCACTTCCGCTCGCTGTCGGAGTTTGCGGCTGCACACCGAGCCGCAATCGAATGCGCAATCGGGTAAAGGCACTCGCTGTGCCGATCGCGCTGTGTGGCCACATAAACCTCAGACTTCGAGTAAAAACTGCTATTCAGATATCGTTCGGGCTTCTTAGTGGCCTTAGGCTTCTTCAAAAATGAATGAACCATAGCTCCACGGCTGAGAGGGAAGATGAAAGCGATAGCACTTGGTATCAGATTTGCGCTCGAGCTTTGTATACTCGCTTCGCTTGCGGCATTGGCCGCACATCTTGCCGTACCGATCATGGCACAAGTGCTGTCGGGGTTTGGGCTGTGCGCAGTATCCGTCTTAGTCAAGCTTGCTGAGGCGTCCAAAAGCGATCCTCCCGGATGAGTGCGTTTGCGAGGACGATTAGCTTTCGCATGATGGCGGTGATGGCCGCCTTAGCGGCTTTTCCGGTTGCGGTGAGTTGCTGGTATTTGCTCTTGAGGTCGGGATTGAAGCGGATGGCGACGAGGGCCGGCATATAGAGGGCGCGCCGAAGCTGGGTCCTTCCGCCTTGAATGAAGCTTTTGCCCCTCCATTGGCCGGACTGTCGCACGATGGGCGCGAGACCGGCGAGACTGGCGGCCTGTTTGTTGGCCAACGTTCCGAGTTCCGGCATGTCGGCAATCAGCGCCATGGCGCAGGTTGCGCCGATGCCCGGAATGCTGGTGAGAATGTCGAAGCGGTGCTGCAATTGCGGCTCGGCGGCGATCAACCGACGGCTCTCGGCATCGACGGCCTCGATTTGAGCCTCGACCTGCCGCAGCCGCTGCTCGGCCTGGCGCTGCAGCAGGGGGATGGTCAGTTGCTTCTGCCGATGCAGCAGAGCGCTGCGGTCCTTGACGAGAGCGCGACGCGCGGTCAGCAATTCGGCCAGAAGATCAAGCGCCTGGCTGCGGATCGGCCGGATGTCCGGGGCCATCACTGCGCCGAACCGAGCCATGACGCTGGCGTCGATGCGATCCGTCTTGGCCAGCCGGCCACAGGCTTTGGCGAAGGCGCGCAGGCGCTGCGGGTTCACCTTGACGCCAGGTAGGTTCGCCGTTGCCAGCATGCGTTCGAGGCGCCGATGGTAGGCGCCGGTCGCCTCGAAGACAATGCGGGTGGGCGCGTAGGGCGACAGCCAGCGGATCAATGTCCGCAGCCCTTTGGCGTCGTTGAGGAACTGCTTGTCGATGCCATCCGGCAGGAGATGGACATCGAGGCGATCTTTCGAGATGTCGATACCGAGGGTTCGTGCTATCGTGTCAGCCATCTTTTCCGTGTCCCATGCTTGTCATGCGGGCCGTCAAAGCCCCGCTATCCGTTCAGGCCTCATGGAAAAGAAAGGGGCGATCCTATTGCGCAACGGTTCTTTCAGACCAGCGGTTTCCCGATCCCACCCCTCCCGCCGCCTGTGGGTGTTCAGGTCCACAGGCGGCAATCCATTGTCGCCTAAAACGAGACAAAGTCATAAGACAAGCAGTTGCCACTTTTTGGGGTAAATTCCTTTCCCCGAAGCGGAGATACGAGGTTGGCCCGGCCGGCCGGCTCATTCTCGAAGCTGGCATTTTCTTGATCACAGCCTTGATTTTGAATCACCTCGGTTGGCCAACGCTGGCGATCGCGCTGGTCGTCGTCGCAGCTGCCAATCGGATTGCCCTTGCGCTCATTCCATGATTGAGCCTGAGTATCTCAATCAGCCATGAGCCTTTGAAGCAGCGTTCGGGTAGGAAGCCTTAATACCACACCACCTTATGGCATAAAGGATGAGCCATCGACCGCGCTGACAGCCCCTCCATGCCGCGAAGGCGGTCGGTCGAAACCAGGTGATGGCGGAACCGGTACCTACCACATCCGTCCGGTAACGGCTGGCAGGCGGCCTAAAAGACCGCCCGCTTTTGACCATTTCCTACGAAGGGAAGAAGCCTCCGAGCGATTGGACGGTGTGGTGGCAATGTCTACTTAGTTAGACTTCAGCGAATTCGAGCCCGCTCCACCTGCCGGGCAAGGATGCACATCAACTCAGGCGCCGGCGCCGGCTGCAAGTCCGACGCCAGCGATGGCGACCCCTTTCGGCAGGTTCCGCCGCGAAGCGCTGTCGCGTGTTGAGATTGTGGACATGAGGAAACTCCGTGAGAATTGCCGCCCTGGGCGGCGTGATTGGCAAATGTAGATGGGAGTGTCGGTGCGACGTTCGAGCCGCTTTTGCGCGGGGAATTAGAAGCCGAGCCTCCGCAGGTCCTCAGAGACGAACATCTGGCCGCTGCGATTCTTGACGCTCGGCAGCTCTGAGACTTTCGCGCGCCAGGCGTTCAGCGCGGAATAATCCTCCGGCACGGCGATGCCGGCGGCATCGGCGAACATCAGTCCGGCAAACACAGTGATGTCGGCCATTGAGAACACATCGCCGGCAACGAAAGGATGGTCCTGCAGCACCGTGTCGAAATACCCCATGCCGGCGAGCGCCTTGTCGCGCTGGCGGTTGCCCCAGTCCTGACGGCCGGCCCATTCAGGGCTCTTGAACACTTGCAACGCGTCGCCGAGGCCGGGCGTTGCGTGGTGGAAATAGTTGCCAACGGCGTCGAGCAGTTCGGTCTCGGCCCGCTTCTGCATCATATGAATGACGGCTTTTTCCTTTGGTGTCTTACCGGTGAGCCGTGGATCGCCGTCGAGATTGTCGAGATATTCGGTGATGGCGGTAGCTTCACTGATGTAGGTGCCGTCCTCGAGCTGGAGCACCGGCAGCACGCCGGAAGGGTTCTTTTCGAGGAAGGCTGGCTGCTTGTGTTCGGCGGCGATGAGGTCGACGGAGATGAATTCGATCTGTGGTTCAAGACCCTTCTCGGCGAGCACGATGCGGATGCGGGCGGGATTGGGAAAGCCGGGGCGATCGAAGATTTTCATAACAAAGCTCCTTAATCTGTCTATCGATAGATAGATAACGCTTTGCCGTTTATCCCTTCCCTTTTTCGACGTCAACAACTATCTATCGAGTGATAGGCAATAGAGCAATGATGACTAAAGCCAAAACTGATATGCACGAGGCGCTAATGACCGCGGCAAAGGCGACGATACAGGCGCGCGGCTACAATGCGCTCAGCTTTCGCGAGCTGGCGAAAGAGGTCGGGATCAAAAGCGCCAGCGTGCACTACCATTTTCCCACCAAGGGCGACCTCGGCGCAGCATTGGCCCGCCGCTACACCGAAGATGGGGCGACCTATCTGACGGAGCTGCTGGCGGCGCCCGAAGACGCGACCTGGTGCATGGACAGATATACCGAGATCTTTCGCTCGGCTCTGGCCAACGACAATCGCATGTGCTTGTGCGGCATCATGAGCGCGGAACTTGATGATCTTCCCACGGAGGTTCGGACGGAGGTCGACAAATTCGCCGCCATGAACGTCGGTTGGCTGGCCAAGGTGCTCTCGCGGGCCAGGCCTTCCGCACGGGACCAGGACCTGCAGGAGCACGCGATGGCGATCTTCGCAGCCATCGAGGGGGCTCAACTGATCGCGCGCGGTTGCCGGGATATTGGCATCTATGACCGAACGATCCGGGCCTATCGGGCGACTGGTTTTATCCCGTGATAGGTGCTTGTGAATCATGATCGAGAAGTGGTTGCCTCGGACGCCTTGATCGTTGTGATAACTTGTTTCTCGCATGCGTGGATGACGATTTGGAGAGTTATTTGAGGGGTTGCTCTGCCGGAGACGGCAGCGTGCCGATCAGCTCTGACATGGCTGCGGCCAGCGTTTCGAGCTCTTCATACAGCGATTCCGCAAAGCTGCGCAGGACAATCAGTTCGAAATCCTCCATGCCCAGGCGCGTGAGCTGCACGGAGATATGGCCGAAGAGCGTCATGGCGCTGCTTCCCTCCGGGAAGTTCGCTGGATGCAGGTCGACAGCAGTACCCCTGTTGAGCATCCGGGCAGCGCTCGATCCTGAGATGCGGATACGGATGCGCCCATGGCTTTGATCGGAGATGAAAGCTCTGCCCGCCAGAGCGTCCGCAAGCGCCCGCTCTTGGGAGCCGGCGAGCTGCTCGCTGCCGGCGATGAACCATTGCCGGTATCCGGCCGGACGCACGGAGCTGTCCTCGACGCCGGCTGCTGCAAGATGCGCCGCAAGCTCTTCGCTCGTCGTCGTGCCCATTACATGCAGTAGATGGCCCTCAGGCAAGGCTTCAAGCCGGATGGTCTCACCTTGTAGAACGGCCTTGCCGGCGAGGACCGGCTTCGATGTCGGCAAATCAGGCATGGAGTTTCTCGTTCTGAGGGTCGATGAAGACGGGACTGCAGATCACCGCATCCGTGTATTCGTTTCTAAGGCCATTCCAGACGACGATCTTCTCGCCGATACGCTCCGGCCCATTCTTGATGAGTGCGAGCCCGATCGTATGGCCGAGATTGGGGGAAAAGGCGCTCGAGGTGACATAGCCCTGATCGTTTTCGAGCGTTGCGGCAGCACCTTCCGCCAGAATATGCGCACCGGTGCGGAAGCTGGTCGCAGGGTCCAACGGTTTGACACCGACGAGGCGAGGCCGGTCGGGCGCCTGCAGGCCTTCGCGCGCGAGCATCGCTTTGCCGATGAAATCGGGTTTCGTGGTCGAAACCATGCGACCAAAGCCAAGATCGCCTGGTGTTACCGTGCCGTTGATCTCTGCATGGGTGACGTGGCCCTTCTCGATGCGCATGACGCCGAGCGCTTCGGCGCCATAGGCGCAGATACCATGCTTCCGACCCGCCTGCATAATGGCATCGGCAACGAACTCGCCATAGGCGGCGGGTACGCCAAGCTCGTAGGCGAGCTCGCCGGAAAAGGAGATGCGGAAGAGCCGGCCCTCGAGCTTGCCGCCGAACAGAGAGACCGCGCGTGCGCTCATGAAGGGGAAAGCCGCGTCGGAAATGTCGTCATCGACAATCTCGGAAAGGATGGTGCGGGAATTTGGGCCTGCCACCGCCATCTGCGCCCACTGGTCGGTTGACGACGCAAAATAGACCTCCAGCTCGGGCCAGAGCGTCTGGGCACAGAACTCCAGATGGGTGAGCACGCCGGCGGCAAGCGCCGTCGTCGTGGTCATGAAGAAATGGTCTTCGCTCAAGCGGCTGGTGGTGCCATCGTCATAGATCATGCCGTCTTCGCGCAGCATGATGCCGTAGCGCGCCTTGCCGACGGAAAGCTTGGCGAAGCCGTTGCAATAGATGCGGTCGAGAAAGGTTGCTGCGTCCTTGCCGAAAATCTCGATCTTGCCGAGGGTCGAGACATCGCAGATGCCGGCATTTTTCCGGATATTCAGCACTTCGCGATCGACACTTTCGCGCCAGGTCTTCTCGCCGTCACGCGGGAACCAGGAGGAGCGGTACCAGAGGCCGGTCTCGACGAAGACTGCACCATTCTTCTTTGCCCATTCATGCAAGGGAGATTTGCGCGCCGGTTGAAAGTGCTTAGCCCGTGAAGTACCTGTCAGTGCGCCGAAGGAAACCGGCGTATAGAAGGGCCGGAACGTCGAGGTCCCGACTTCGGCCGGCGAGACGCCGCGGGCCTCGGCCAGAATGCCGATGGCGTTGATGTTGGAAAGCTTGCCCTGATCGGTCGCCATGCCGTTGGTCGTATAGCGCTTGGCAAGCTCGACATCGCCATAACCTTCGCGCACGGCAAGCCCCAGATCTTTCAGGTTCACGTCGTTCTGGTAGTCGACGAAGGCTTTGCCTTTGCTCCCTTTGATATGCCAGAGCCGCGCGGCAACAGCCGGTACTTCTTCCGCTGCTGAAGCAAAGGCGGGAGCGATCTTTCCAAAGCCGATGGTTTCCAGCGCCTCGGCAGCTTTGATTGCTCCGTCGCCAAGGCAGCTATCCGTGGAGGCAGGACCGGATGCCGAGCCGGCAATCAACAAACCCTCCTGTCTTTCGGGCGCAAGGAAGGCTGCATGGCGTTCGGACCATACCGGCCTTGCGCCGCGATGACAGGCAAGATGGATGATCGGGCTCCACCCGCCGGACATGGCCAAAGCGTCCGCATCGATCTCATGAGTGCCCGAACCGCTCGCAATCTTGACCCCGCGGACCTGCTTGGTGCCGACCGCATCGAGGACGCAAGCACCGGTCAGCACCCGCGCCTTGCCGCCCCAGTGTTCACCTGCGGCGCGCGTATCGACGATGGCGACCACGTCGACGCCCGCGGCCTCGAGGTCGGCGGCGGTCCGGTAGCCGGAACTGTTGGTCGTGAAGACCACCGTGCGCTTGCCGGGAGCAACAGCTTGACGGTTCAGGTAGCTGCGCATGGCGCTTGCCATCATCACGCCTGGAATATCGTTGCCGCCAAAGACAAGCGGTCGTTCCTCGGCGCCGGTCGCAAGGATCGCTTGCTTGGCGATGATGCGCCACAGGCGTTCGACCGGCTGGCGCCGGTCGGGCGCAGCCACATGCTTCTGGACGCGCTCGACCGCACCGAAGACGTTATCGTCATACCAGCCGATAACAGTCGTGCGCGGCATGCGTTGCACGTTCGGCAGGCTATCGAGTTCGTCCAACATGTCCTTCAGCGGCGAGTTGCGCTCCAAGAGCAAACTGCCGCCGAGAGCAAAGCCTTCGTCCGCGAGAATGACACGCGCTCCGGCGCGTCCCGCCGTCAGCGCCGCGGCAAGACCTGCAGGCCCAGCGCCGATCACGAGCAGGTCGCAATGCGCCCAGCACTTTTCATAGGAATCGGGATCTGCCTCATAGGACGCCTTGCCGAGGCCGGCTGCCTTGCGGATCAGCGGCTCATAGACTTTCTCCCAGAAGGCGGCAGGCCACATGAAGGTCTTGTAATAGAAGCCGGCGCTCAGGAAGGGTGAGAGCAGGCCGTTGACGGCGCCGACATCGAAATTGAGCGAAGGCCAGCGGTTCTGGCTGCGGGCGATCAGCCCGTCGTGAAGTTCGATCATCGTGGCACGGCTGTTGGCCTCGGTGCGGCCGCCCGTGCCGGTCGTGACGAGCGCATTGGGTTCGGCGGCACCCGCCGTCAGTATGCCGCGCGGGCGATGATATTTGAAGCTGCGGCCGACAAGCTGGATGCCGTTGGCGAGGAGGGCGGACGCAAGCGTGTCGCCGGGATGGCCCTCCAGGCTCCTGCCGTCGAAGCTGAAGGCAATGGTTTTGGAGCGGTCGATCCGACCGCCGGAGGAAAGGCGATAGCTGCTCATGCGCCGCCTCCAAGCTTGGTAAGCGCCGCATCGCTGACGCCATGGACCTTGTGTGTCACGGTGTCGCGCTCGACGATCAGCCAGCGGCGGCAGCCCGAGGAATGGTGCCAATATTCCTTATGAAGTCCCTTTGGATTGTTGCGCAGGTAGACATAGTCGTACCAATCTTCCGCGCCGGCATCCGGGGCAGGGCGGGTAAGGTTCGCATCCCCCTTGATGGTGAATTCTTCCTTGGGACGTGTGCCGCAGTGAGGGCAGGAAATCAGGCTTGCCATGTCGTCATGTCCTCAATGCAGGTTCGGCTGGGCACCGACGCCCTTTTCATCGATCTGATAGCCACGCCGGAATCGGTCGAGGCGCAGCTGCGTCGCTGTTTCATGAGGCTCGTTGCGGGCGATCAAATGCGCGTAGCAATAGCCTGACGCCGGCGTCGCCTTGAAGCCGCCGTAGCACCAGCCGGCGTTCAGATAGAGATTGTCGATATGGGTCCGGTCGATGATCGGGGAGCCGTCCATGCTCATATCCATGACGCCGCCCCAGGTACGTAGATAGCGCACGCGGGTCAGCGCCGGGATCATTGCAACGCCTGCTTCGGCAACATGCTCGACGGTCGCGAGGTTACCGCGCTGGGCATAGGAGTTGTAGCCGTCGATATCGCCGCCGAAGACGAGGCCACCCTTATCGGATTGCGAGACATAGAAATGCCCGGCGCCAAAGGTGACGACGCAATCGATGAACGGCTTCAGACCTTCCGAGACGAACGCCTGCAGCACATGACTTTCGATCGGCAAGCGCAGACCGGCCATATCGGCGACGACGGTGGAATTGCCGGCTGCCGCCAGCGCCAGCTTGCCGCAGCCGATGAATCCCTTCGTCGTCTCGACACCCGTGACGCGGCCCTGGTCGGTGCGGATGCCTGTGACTTCGCAGCCGGTGATGATATCGACGCCACGGCTATCGGCTCCGCGGGCATAGCCCCAGGCGACTGCGTCGTGGCGCACCGTGCCGCCGCGCTGCTGCAGCAGGCCGCCCATGATCGGGAATCGTGCGTTTTCGAAATCCAGGAAGGGCAGCTTTTTGCGAACGGCCTCGCGGTCGAGCAATTCGGCATCGACCCCGTGCAGGCGCATGGCATTGCCGCGTCGCGTATAGGCGTCGCGTTGCGCATCCGAATGAAAGAGATTGAGCACGCCGCGCTGCGAGACCATGGCATTGAAATTGAAATCCTGCTCCAGCCCTTCCCAAAGCTTCATGGAAAGCTCGTAGAAGGGATTGTTGCCGGGCAGCAGGTAGTTCGAGCGGATGATCGTCGTATTGCGGCCGATATTGCCAGAGCCGAGATAGCCCTTTTCCAGAACGGCGACATTGGCGATGCCGAAGGTCTTGGCGAGATAATAGGCAGTTGCAAGACCATGGCCGCCGCCACCGACGATGATGACGTCATAATGCGGCTTCGGTTGCGGCTGGCGCCAGGCGGGGGCCCAGCTGGTATTGCCGCGAAGGCCGTTGAGAAAAACAGAGAAAGCCGAATAGCGCATGGTTGGATCCGGTTTGAACTGCGCTCATGATGACAGAGCGGCAAATGCCGACTTGCCTAATTAGGACCTTTTTCGATAGAAAAGGGACATGACGGCGATCGATAGCAAAAATAGCCAGAATATCGGTTTCATCCTGATCCCGGGGTTCGCCTTGATGTCCTTTGCCTCGGCAAGCGAGCCATTGCGCGCCGCCAATCTCCTGGCCGGGCGGGAAATCTATCGATTGTCGACCTTCTCGCCGGACGGCACTCCGGCGGTATCGTCGGGCGGCGTGCCGGTGCCGGCCGAGCCTCTTCCAGGTCGCGGATCCGGTCTTGGCACGGTCTTCGTCTGCGCCGGCGGCTCGCCACGCGATTGGCATTACCCTTCGGTCCTTGCCTGCCTGCGCCAGCTCGCACGCGAGGGCGTCCGTATCGGTGGTATCTCAGGCGGTCCCTATCTGCTTGCCGCGGCCGGTCTTCTGGCCGAGCGTGATTTTACCATTCACTGGGAGCACGCGCCGGCCCTGCTCGAAGCCTTTTCGACGCTTACACCACGCCAGGCGCGCTTCGTCATCGACGGCAATCGCATCACCTGCGGCGGCGGCATTGCGCCGCTCGACATGATGCATGTACTGATATCAGAGCGCATGGGTGCCGATTTCGCTCGCCGCGTCAGCGACTGGTACCTGCATACTGACGTGAGCGAGCCGACTGCGCCGCAACGCGGTTCGCTCGCCGAGCGCTATGGCGTTCACCATCCGGGTTTGCTGAGCGTGCTCGAAAAAATGGAAGAGACGATCGAGATGCCTCTCGATCGTGCCGCCATGGCGCGGATTGCCGGGGTCACGCCGCGTCATCTCGACCGGCTGTTCGCCACGCATCTCGGCGCGACATTCCTGGAGCAATATCGGCGAATACGGCTGCAGCATGCCCGGCGGCTCCTGGAGCAGAGCCCGCTTTCGATTTCCGAAATCGCCATCGCCACCGGCTTTTCAAGCGGTGCCCATTTCGCCCGGGCCTATCGCTCTCTTTATGGGATTGCCCCCGGTGATACCCGTCACGCGTGATTTTCGCCGCAGTTGAGAAAATTTCACTCGGAGGATAGGATCGCCGCAGCAAGCCCTGCCGGCAAAAAGGATCATAAATGAAAACCAAGGCAGACAAGATATCGGCTGACGACCAGTCCCATGGCGGACGGTCAGCTTTCTCACAAAATCCGCATGCGGTGCGCGAGCCGAAGGAAAACAATCTCGAGATGGCGATCGGCCACGAGGTCCGTGCCTATCGCAAGAAGCTTGGCATCACGGTGACGGATCTTGCCGCCGCGACGGGTATCTCGCTCGGCATGCTGTCGAAGATCGAAAACGGCAATATCTCGCCGTCGCTGACGACGCTGCAATCGCTGTCGCGCGCACTCGGCGTGCCGCTGACAGCTTTCTTCCGTCGTTACGAAGAGCCGCGCAACGCCGTCTTCGTCAAGGCTGGCCAGGGCGTGGAACTCGAACGCCGCGGCACGCGTGCCGGCCATCAATATAATGTGCTCGGCCATATCGACAACAATTCGAGCGGCGTCATCGTTGAGCCCTATCTCATTACGCTGACGGCCGATTCCGATGTCTTTCCGACATTCCAGCATGAGGGAATGGAGTTCCTTTACATGCTCGAGGGCGAGGTGATGTACCGCCATGGCGACCAGCTCTATCCCATGCAGCCCGGCGACAGTCTTTTCTTCGATGCCGACGCGCCACATGGCCCGGAGGTGCTGGTGAAACTGCCGGCGAAATACCTGTCGATCATCAGCTATCCACAGCGGGGCAAGACTGACTAACTTGCCTAAAAAGAAAAATTTATTCTTTTGAGTTGAAAAACCGCATTGGACCTGATAGCCATTTTTGCAGATGCGAAAACGGAGGGTTTGGGCATGTGCGGAATTGTCGGTCTCTTCTTGAAGGATAAGGCGCTGGAGCCGAAACTTGGCGCGCTTCTGTCCTCCATGCTAATCACGATGACCGATCGCGGACCCGATAGCGCGGGCATTGCGATCTACGGTAACGATAACGGCAACACGGCGAAGATAACCGTCCAGTCGGCCGATCCGACTAAGGATTTCGACGGGCTGGAATATGAACTCCGGCGCACGCTCGACGTGCCGGTATCCGTCGTGGTCAAGAGCACGCATGCGGTCATCACTCTTGCCAAGGACAAGCTCGAAGAGGGCAGGGCGGCCCTGACGGCATTGCGCCCGAATATCCGCGTTATGAGCAGCGGCGATACTGTCGAGATCTACAAGGAAGTCGGCCTGCCGAAAGATGTGGTCTCGCGCTTTGGCGTCGCCGCCATGTCCGGCACGCATGGCATCGGCCATACCCGTATGGCGACCGAGTCGGCCGTCACGACGCTTGGCGCTCATCCCTTCTCGACAGGTTCGGATCAATGCCTGGTTCACAACGGGTCGCTCTCGAACCACAACAACCTGCGTCGCGAGCTTAAGCGCGAGGGCATGACCTTCGAGACGGAAAATGACACCGAAGTCGCGGCCGCCTATCTGACGGCGGAGATGGCGAAAGGCAAGGATCTTGGGGCGGCGCTGGAAGGCGCGGTCGACGATCTCGACGGCTTCTTCACCTTCGTCGTCGGCACCAAGTCAGGCTTCGGCGTCGTTCGCGACCCCATCGCCTGCAAGCCGGCGGTCATGGCGGAAACCGATCAATATGTGGCGTTCGGCTCCGAATATCGCGCGCTTGTCAATCTCCCGGGTATCGAAAATGCCCGCGTCTGGGAGCCGGAACCGGCGACCGTCTATTTCTGGGATCACGAAAAGGCCGCCTGATCAGAAGCGCCGCAATCGAGAGAGATCTTTATGCCAGTTTTCGACCTATCCGTTACGCCGCTGCGTGAACTCAACAGTGCCCTTCATGGCCTGCCCGCCGGCGCCAATGATCTGGCCTTCGAAGTCGTCAATCCGCGCGGCCATCATGCTGTCGCCGCCGGTATCGACGCGCCCGTCACCGTCGATATCAAAGGGTCTGTCGGTTACTACTGCGCCGGCATGAACGATGGCGGCAACGTCACGGTGCATGGTTCGGCAGGTCCGGGCGTCGCAGAGAACATGATGTCCGGCAGCGTCGTCATCGAAGGCGATGCCAGCCAGTATGCCGGCGCGACCGGCCGCGGCGGGCTGCTTGTCATCAAGGGCAATGCCGCCTCGCGCTGCGGCATCTCGATGAAGGGCATCGACATCGTCGTCTATGGCAATATCGGCCATATGTCGGCCTTCATGGGCCAATCCGGGCATCTGGTCGTGCTCGGTGACGCCGGCGATGCCTTGGGCGACAGCCTCTACGAGGCCAAGCTTTTCGTGCGTGGTTCGGTCCAAAGCCTCGGCTCGGACTGCATCGAGAAGGAGATGCGCCCGGAGCATCTCGCAAAGCTCTCCGAGCTTCTCGAGAAGGCCGGCGTGCGCGGCGTCAGGCCGGAAGAGTTCAAGCGCTACGGATCGGCCCGCAAGCTCTATAATTTCAACATCGACAATGCCGACGCGTATTAAGGCGAAGGGGACCTCATGAGCTACCACAATCCATATACGCCACCCCGCAAGTCGGCGACCTTCGATGATCATACGCTCGCTGAAATCCGCCGTGCGGCAGCGACCGGTATCTACGATATCCGCGGCGCCGGCACGAAGCGCAAGGTGCCGCATTTCGATGATCTGCTCTTTCTCGGCGCTTCGATCTCGCGCTATCCGCTCGAAGGCTATCGCGAGAAATGCGATACGACCGTTGTCCTCGGCGGCCGTTTCGCCAAGAAGCCGATCACGCTGAAGACCCCGATCACCATTGCCGGCATGAGCTTCGGTGCGCTTTCCGGCAACGCCAAGGAAGCGCTCGGCCGAGGCGCCACGCTTGCCGGCACGTCGACGACGACAGGCGACGGCGGCATGACGGACGAGGAGCGCGGTCATTCGCAGACGCTGGTCTATCAATATCTTCCCTCGCGTTACGGCATGAACCCTAGGGATCTGCGCCGCGCCGACGCAATCGAAGTCGTGGTCGGACAGGGGGCCAAGCCCGGCGGCGGCGGCATGCTGCTCGGCCAGAAGATTTCCGATCGCGTCGCCAACATGCGCAATCTGCCGAAGGGCATCGACCAGCGCTCGGCCTGCCGTCATCCGGACTGGACCGGGCCGGACGATCTCGAAATCAAGATCATGGAGTTGCGCGAGATCACCGACTGGGAAAAGCCGATCTATGTGAAGGTCGGCGGCGCGCGGCCCTATTATGACACGGCGCTTGCCGTGAAGGCTGGGGCCGACGTTGTCGTGCTCGATGGCATGCAAGGCGGCACGGCCGCGACCCAGGACGTCTTCATCGAGAATGTCGGCATGCCGACGCTCGCCTGTATCCGTCCCGCCGTCCAGGCGCTGCAGGATCTCGGCATGCACCGCAAGGTGCAGCTGATCATCTCCGGCGGCATTCGCTCTGGGGCTGATGTGGCGAAGGCGCTCGCACTCGGTGCCGACGCGGTTGCCATCGGCACGGCTGCGCTCGTAGCCCTCGGCGACAACGATCCGAAATGGGAAGAGGAATACCAGAAGCTCGGCACGACGGCCGGCGCCTATGACGACTGGCATGAGGGCAAGGACCCGGCCGGCATCACGACGCAGGATCCGGAGCTGGCCAGCCGGCTCGATCCGATTGCTGCGGGCCGGCGCCTTGCCAACTATCTCAAGGTTATGACGCTGGAAGCGCAGACGATTGCGCGCGCCTGTGGCAAGAATCACCTGCACAACCTGGAACCGGAGGACCTGTGCGCATTGACGATGGAAGCTGCCGCCATGGCGCAGATCCCTCTCGCCGGCACCAACTGGTATCCGGGCAAGGGGGGCTATTAGTCATCTGATGTGCCCGACCGGGCCGAAGAGCCCGGCGGACGCATGCATACATCGAAGTGTCTCGAAGAAATCCAAAGGGGAACGAGAATGACACTGGATCTTGCTGCTTTTGCGAAAGACAAAGGCATCAAATATTTCATGATCAGTTATACGGATCTTTTTTCCGGCCAGCGCGCCAAGCTGGTGCCGGCCCAGGCGATTGCCGGGATGCAGGAAGACGGTGCGGGCTTTGCAGGCTTCGCGACCTGGCTCGATATGACGCCCGCCCATCCCGATCTTTTCGCCGTACCTGATGCTTCCTCCGTCATCCAGCTCCCATGGAAGAAGGATGTTGCCTGGGTCGCGGCCGATTGCATGATGGAGGGCGAACTCGTCGGCCAAGCGCCGCGAAACGTGCTGAAGAAGCTCGTGAAAGAAGCGGAAGCCGCTGGCAAGCGCGTCAAGACGGGCGTCGAGGCTGAATTCTTCCTGATCACGGCCGATGGCGCCAAGATATCGGATGAATACGATACCGCAGAAAAGCCTTGCTACGACCAGCAGGCCGTCATGCGCCGTTATGACGTCATCTCCGAGATCTGCGACTATATGCTTGAGCTCGGCTGGGGTGCGTATCAAAACGACCACGAGGACGCCAACGGCCAGTTCGAGATGAACTGGGAATTCGACGATGCCCTGAAGACGGCGGACAAGCACTCCTTCTTCAAGTTTATGGTCAAGTCGATCGCCGAGAAGCATGGCTTGCGAGCAACCTTCATGCCGAAGCCCTTCAAGGGTCTCACCGGCAATGGCTGCCATTGCCATATCTCCGTGTGGAGCAATGACGGCAAGACCAACGTCTTTGCCGACAGGGAGGCCGAATTCGGCCTGTCGGCCGAAGGCAAGCATTTCCTCGGCGGCATCATGAAACATGCCTCGTCGCTGGCGGCGATTACCAACCCAACCGTCAATTCCTACAAGCGCATCAATGCGCCGCGCACGACCTCCGGCGCCACCTGGTCTCCCAATACCGTGACGTGGACCGGCAACAACCGCACCCACATGGTGCGCGTGCCCGGTCCCGGCCGCTTCGAGCTGCGCCTGCCCGATGGTGCCGTCAATCCTTACCTGCTGCAGGCTGTCATCATCGCTGCCGGCCTGGATGGCCTGCGCAGCAACGCCGATCCGGGACCGCATCACGATATCGACATGTATGCGGAAGGCCATCTCGTGAAGAATGCGCCGCGCCTGCCGCTCAATCTGCTCGATGCGCTGCGGGCCTATGACGAGGACGAGGGGTTGAAGCAGGCGATCGGCTCGGAGTTCTCCGAAGCCTATCTGAAGCTCAAGCATCAGGAATGGAACGCCTACTGCTCGCATTTCACGCAGTGGGAGCGCGACAGCACGCTCGATATCTGAGTGCGCAGCGACAAGATGCCCTTAAGGGCTCAGGTGCCGGGGCGCGATCCCCCGGCACGACAGCGGAATTTTGGCCGCGGACGGCGGAGGAAAATCAGCATGACGAGCTATGTATTGACAGTTGCGTGCAAATCGACGCGCGGGATCGTTGCGGCGATCTCGAACTATCTGGCCGGGCAGGGCTGCAACATCATCGACTCCAGCCAGTTCGACGATCTCGACACCGGCATGTTCTTCATGCGCGTCTCCTTCATCTCCGAGGAGGGCGTCGGTGAGACGGCGCTGGCAGAAGGCTTCAAGCCGATCGCGGAAAAGTTCGCCATGGACGTCGAGATCCACGATGCCAAGAAGCGCATGAAGGTGCTGCTGATGGTGTCGCGCTTCGGCCATTGCTTGAACGACCTGCTCTATCGCTGGAAGATCGGTGCGCTGCCGATCGACATCGTCGGCGTCATCTCCAACCATTTCGATTACCAGAAGGTGGTGGTCAATCATGACATCCCCTTCCACCATATTCCGGTGACCAAGGCCAACAAGCCGGAGGCGGAAGCCAGGATCATGGATGTGGTCGAGCAGACCGGCACGGAGCTGATCGTGCTGGCGCGCTACATGCAGATCCTGTCGGATTCCATGTGCCAGAAGATGTCGGGCCGCATCATCAACATCCATCATTCCTTCCTGCCGTCGTTCAAGGGCGCCAATCCCTACAAGCAGGCCTATGAGCGCGGGGTGAAGCTGATCGGGGCGACGGCGCATTATGTGACGGCCGATCTCGACGAGGGTCCGATCATCGAGCAGGACACGGCGCGCATCACCCATGCGCAATCTGCCGAGGATTACGTCTCGATCGGCCGCGATGTGGAGAGCCAGGTTCTCGCCCGCGCCATCCATGCCCATATCCATCACCGCAACTTCATCAACGGCAACCGCACCGTCGTCTTCCCGGCAAGCCCGGGCTCCTATGCCTCCGAGCGCATGGGGTGAGCGATGGCACCCGCAACAGTGATCGACGGGAAGAAGGCAGCGGCTTCGGTGATCGAGGCTGTGAAGGGTGCGGCGGCGGGACTTGAGGTTGAGGCCGGTGTGAAGACAGGTCTTGCGGTCGTCATCGTCGGGGACGATCCGGCCAGCCACGCCTATGTGAGCTCCAAGAGCAAGATGGCCAAGGAGTGCGGCTTCAACTCCATCCAGCACACCCTGCCGGCCGAGACGACGCAAGGTGCGCTGGCAAGGCTCGTCCAGTCGCTGAACGGCGATCCCTCCATCCACGGCATCCTCGTCCAGCTGCCGCTGCCGAAGCATCTCGATTCGGATGACATCATCCAATCGATCAAGCCGGAGAAGGATGTCGACGGCCTGCATGTGGTCAATGCCGGCAAACTTGCGACCGGCGATCTCGAAACCGGACTGATCTCCTGCACGCCGGCCGGCGCCATGCTTTTGGTACGTTCGATCCACGGCGAGGACCTGTCGGGTCTGAATGCCGTCGTCATCGGTCGCTCCAACCTGTTCGGCAAGCCGATGGCGCAATTGCTGCTCAATGCCAATGCGACGGTGACGACAGCACATTCGCGCACGAAGGATCTCGCCTCCGTGGCAAGAGGCGCCGATATTCTGGTCGCGGCCGTCGGCCGTCCGGAGATGGTGAAGGCCAACTGGGTGAAGCCCGGTGCCACCGTCATCGATGTCGGCATCAACCGGATCGCGGCACCCGAGCGCGGCGAGGGCAAGAGCCGGCTGGTGGGCGATGTCGCCTATGGTCAAGCCTCCGAAGTCGCCGCCGCCATCACGCCGGTTCCGGGCGGTGTCGGCCCGATGACGATCGCCATGCTGATGGCCAATACCGTCATCGCTGCCCATCGCGCTGCAGGTAAGAAGCCGCCGAAGTTTTGAAGAAAATGCCATCCGAGTGATGACAAAAAACCACTCGGATCGGCTTGCCAAGGCATGAAAGACGACTATAGTCAGGAAATAATTATTCCATAGAAGAAAATGAGGGAACGAAATGGCATTATCATGGCGTTTCTCCGCCTTGGCGGACCGGCACCGTGCTCTCGGATCGAAACTTGAGGACTGGAGCGGCATGGGAACCGCCTGGACCTACGACAAGGACATGTCGCAGGAGCATGTTGCGATCCGTACCAAGGCCGGTATCATGGACGTTTCCGGCCTGAAGAAGGTGCATCTGGTCGGACCGCACGCCATTGCCGTGCTCGACTATATTACCACCCGCGACATGTCGAAGATCTATCCCGGCCGCTCGGTCTATGCCGCGATGCTCAACGATCGCGGCTATTTCACCGACGACTGCATCGTCTACCGCACCGGCCCGAACTCGTGGATGCTGGTGCATGGCTCGGGCTCCGGCCACGAGGAGCTCGTCAAGCAGGCAGCAGGCCGCAACTGCGCCGTCCTTTTCGACGACGATCTGCATGATCTGTCGCTGCAGGGTCCCGTTGCGGTTGACTATCTCGCCAAGTACGTGCCCGGCATTCGCGACCTCAAATATTTCCATCACATGCAGACGACGCTGTTCGGCACGCCCGTAATGATCTCGCGCACCGGCTATACCGGCGAGCGCGGTTATGAGATATTCGTGCGTGGTCAGGATGCGCCCATGGTGTGGGACCGCATCGTCGCAGAAGGCGAGGAGATGGGCATCATTCCCTGCTGCTTCAGCGTCCTCGACATGCTGCGCGTCGAAAGCTATCTGCTCTTTTATCCATACGATAACTCGCAGATGTACCCCTTCGCCGACCAGCCGCCCGGCGACAGCCTTTGGGAGCTCGGCCTCGACTTCACCGTCAGCCCCGGCAAGACGGGTTTCCGCGGTGCCGAGGAACATGCGCGCCTCAAGGGCAAGGAGCGCTTCAAGATCTTCGGCATGCTGATCGATGCAGACGGCCCGGCCGATCTCGGCGACGAGGTGTATTACGAGGGCAAAAAGGTCGGCGTCATCACCTGCCCCTGCTATTCGACGCTCACCAAGAAATCGATGGCGATCGCCCGCCTCGATGTCGACAAGGCCGTACAGGGTACAAAGCTCGAAGTGCGCGGCAAGAGCCTGAAGGCGAGCGCAATAGCCCATACGCTGCCGTTCGACGATCCTGAAAAGAAGAAGAGGACGGCTATCGGTTAAGGAGGCGCTCATGCTTGTCGAAGGCATCAAGAGCCGACCGGTCTACAAAGGTCTCTCCATCCAGCCGCATGCCCGGCGGCATCTGTTCGCGCTGGAAAGCGAGGGGGCCAATGCCCTCCTCGACCAGACGGCCGGGCTTGACGATACCATCCTGTCGCGCAGCGAAATCCTCTATGTCGCGCGCGGTTCGCAGGGCATAGGCCATGATGAGGCCCTGCGCGGGCTCGGCGCCGACATGTTCTTCACGGCGCCGACCATTGCGACATTGCTCTTCCGCCTGAAGGGCTCGCTTGCGACGGCTCACATGGGCACGCGGCTTTATATAGCCGGCACCGAGGGCTTTATCGGCCAGGCAATGATGGTGGCGCTCGACTACGGCATGGATCATGCCTCGATCATCACGGAACATCGCGGTTCCCCGGCGCGCCGTGTGCAATGCGTCCACTGCAAGGGCATCACCGAGGATGTCACGCACAGCCCGTTCAACTGCAGCCATTGCGGTCTGCCGCTTCTGGTGCGCGACCACTACTCGCGTCGTCTCGGCGCCTTCCAGGGCGTCAATATCGATGCGGAAGAGCCGGGCACTGCGCCCGATCCAGAGGAGTTGTTCCTGTGAGCGGTGGTACGGAAATTCCTGTTCGTGTCGCGAAGGTGACGCCCATTGCCGACCGCATCAAGCGTTTCCGCTTCGAGCGTCTCGACGGCGCGCCGATGCCTTATTTTTCCGGCGGCGCCCATGTCATCGTGTCGATGAACGACGAAGGCCATGTTCGCCGCAATGCCTATTCGCTGATGTCGGCGCCGCATGATTGCTCGGCCTATGAGATCAGCGTGCTGCGCGTCGAGGACTCGCGCGGCGGCTCCGCCTTCATGCATGAGAAGGTGAGGGAGGGCGACGAGCTCAAGGTCAGCTATCCCGTCAATCTCTTCCAGCCGGACTGGCGCGGCCGCAAGCACCTGCTGATTGCCGGCGGCATCGGCATCACGCCCTTCATTGCGATGATGCAGCAGTTCTCGCGTGAGGGCGCGAATTTCGAGCTGCATTATGCTGTGCGTTCGCTCGATCGCGGCGCTTATTGCCAGGAGCTTGTCGAGCAATATGGCTCGCAGCGGGTGAAGATCTATTGCGATGCCGATCGCAATTTCATTCCTGTGGCACGTC
Source organism: Rhizobium tropici CIAT 899 (assembly GCF_000330885.1). Classification (NCBI taxonomy): domain Bacteria; kingdom Pseudomonadati; phylum Pseudomonadota; class Alphaproteobacteria; order Hyphomicrobiales; family Rhizobiaceae; genus Martinezella; species Martinezella tropici. Next base: position 1,993,734 of record NC_020062.1, on the reverse strand, counting down.
TGCTCGAAAGCCAGCCGCTCGGCACGCATCTCTATGTGTGCGGCCCGGCCGGCATGATCGATGGTGTATTGAAAACGGGCATCGAGGCTGGCTGGCCGGAACAGAACCTGCATTCCGAACGCTTCCTGTCGTCGCAGCCCGGAAAGCCTTTCTCCATCACGCTGACGCGGTCGGGCAAGACCGTTCACGTCGGCCATCATGAGAGCATGCTGGAGGCGATCGAGGCTGCCGGCATCGATGCGCCCTTCCTCTGTCGCGGCGGTGCCTGCGGACAGTGCGAGACCGGTGTCGCCGTCTGCGACGGCAAGCTTCTGCATAATGACGTCTATCTGACCGACGAAGAAAAGGCCTCCGGCCGGAAGGTGATGATCTGCGTTTCCCGTTTCGAAGGAAGCGCGCTGCATCTCGACCTTTAGGCACCCAACCGATATCCAGGAGAACGGACATGGCAATCGCCTTCAAGCAGGAAACGTTCAGGGACGATTTCAGCTACCGCAACAGTCCGGAAAACATCAGGCGTTTCCCGTTCCCCTTCGATCGCGACGAATACATGTATTCCGTCAACATGGAGCCGCATGTGAAGGGGCGGAAGAACACGGTCTACGAAAGCCTCATCGACGTCGATGAGCACTATGTCGCCGAGATGCACGACCGGGCTCTCGTGCTAAAGGAAGATCCGCTGCGCTATCAGGCGCTGCCGCACATGATGACGGCGCAATGGGATACGCTGGAACTGCTGATGGAGGAGCAGGCGGCCGGCTATCCCGAGCATTTCACGCTCACCAAGAACGGCGACCAGTGGCGCTGGATCAATCGTCCCCTTGGCATAGACGACACCTTCACCTTCGGCGATGCGTCCACTCTGCCTCACGAACCCTTCGAATACATCTCGCGCCAGGCGCAGGGCGATTTCTGCATCGTCGACCAGCGCGACGGCAATCTCTGGATGGATGCCGGCATGGTGACGACCCAGGCCGATTGGTCGCTCGATTTCGATATCGGCATGAATTTCATGGAGTGGCACGGGCCGGTGCCGCTTGCCCACCAGATCGGCGTCTTCGACCGTGCGCTAAAATTCCTTTTGAACCTGCAGCTGGGCAAGCCGACGCGCCGGTTCAATTGGACGATGACGATCAATCCGCGCCTCGATACCAGTCCTGAAAACTATCCGAAATGGGGTCCGGATCGCACCACGGTGACGCCCGAGAATGTCGGCGAGAAGGTGCATCTGCGCGTCGAGCTGCAGAGCCTGTGGCGCCTGCCGCGCTCCAACGCCATTCTCTTCGTCATCCGCTGCTATCTGATGAACATGAATGAGCTCGTCACCGTGCCGAAATGGGCGCGCCGTTTTCCGCGCGTGCTGAAGACGCTGCCGCCCGAGCTCATCGACTACAAGGGCCTGACGCGCTTCCGCCAGACCACGATCGACTGGCTTTCGCGATATGACGACGGCGCGCCGACCAGCCCCGGCATCTTCCCGGATTGATGCCGGACGCCACGCCGAACTTCTGCATGCCATAAGAATTTCGATAGAATCGAGAAGGGGAATGCCACATGACACGAGTTGCCGTTATCGGTGCCGGCCCTTCGGGCCTTGCCCAGCTAAGGGCCTTTCAATCGGCTGCAAAGAAGGGTGCTGATATCCCGGAAGTCGTCTGCTTCGAAAAGCAGGCGGATTGGGGCGGCCTCTGGAACTATACCTGGCGTACAGGCCTCGATGAATATGGCGAACCGGTGCATGGCAGCATGTATCGTTATCTCTGGTCGAACGGCCCGAAGGAATGCCTGGAATTCGCCGATTATTCCTTTGAAGAGCATTTTGGCAAGCCGATCGCCTCCTATCCACCGCGCGCCGTACTTTGGGACTATATCAAGGGCCGCGTCGAGAAGGCCGATGTGCGCAAATGGGTGCGCTTCAGCACGCCGGTGCGCATGGTGCGTTTCGATGAAGAGACGAAGAAGTTCACGGTAACCGCGCATGATCGCCCTCAGGACCGGATGTATGACGAGGAGTTCGACTATGTCGTCGTCGCCTCGGGCCACTTCTCGACGCCGAACGTGCCGTATTTCGAGGGAGTAAAGACCTTTAATGGTCGCGTGCTGCACGCGCACGATTTCCGCGACGCGCTGGAGTTCAAGGGCAAGGACGTGCTCCTCGTCGGCCGCAGCTATTCGGCCGAGGATATCGGTTCGCAATGCTGGAAATACGGGGCGAAGTCGGTGACGACGAGCTATCGCTCCAAGCCGATGGGCTTCAAATGGCCAGAGAATTTCGAGGAGCGGCCGCTGTTGACGCGTCTTGAGAACAAGACGGCCTACTTCCTCGACGGCTCATCGAAGGAGGTCGATGCGCTTATCCTCTGCACCGGCTATCAGCATCATTTCCCCTTCCTGCCGGATGATCTGCGTTTGAAGACGGCAAACCGCCTGTGGGCCGACCATCTCTACAAGGGCGTGATCTTCGACAAGAATCCGCAGCTCTTCTATATCGGCATGCAGGACCAGTTCTACACCTTCAACATGTTCGACGTGCAGGCCTGGTGGGCGCGCGATGTCATCATGGGCCGCATCAAGCTGCCGCCGGAAGCGGAACTGCAGGCGAACTTCGACAAGTGGCGTGCCCGCGAGGAAACGCTCGAGGATGCCGAACAGATGATCTGGTACCAGGGCGACTATGTGAAGGAGCTGCTCGCCGAGACGGATTATCCGAGCTTCGACATCGAAGGCACGAACAGGACCTTCATGGAGTGGGAGCACCACAAGGCTGAGAACATCATGGGCTTCCGCGACCACGCCTACCGCTCGCTGATGACCGGCACCATGTCGCCGACGCACCATACGCCCTGGGTCGATGCGCTTGACGATTCCATGGAGGAATATCTGCGCAATTGATCAGGGATCATTTCCCCACCTGACCGGCAAGGGAGGCGAAGAGCAGCCCTTGCCGGATTTTTATGCGTTGAGACGAAACGAGTTCATCCGCAACCTTCTCTTCGGGGCACGGCCTTCATGGATTTCCAGACAAGCGTTCTCGGCCGTATGGCGGGTTTTCTTTATCGCTGCCGGGCAGACGAAAACTATACGATGCTTGAGATGACCGACGGCATAGAGCGCATCTTCGGCTATCCCCCCGATGAGATCATCGGCAACCGCACGCGAACCTTTACTTCGATCATGTGCGAAGAGGATATCCCGCTCATGGACGAGCTTGTCGGCAAGGCGCTGGAAAGCCGCACCGACTGGACGATGGAGTATCGCATCCGTCATCGCGACGGCCATTTCCTCTGGGTAACGGAGACCGGCGGCGGCGTATGGGATGAGGCCGGGGAGCTTCTTTATCTCGAAGGCAGCATCCTGAATATCGAATCGCTCTACCAGCGCCTTGATGAGCAGACCGCGGATATGCGGATCACGGCATCGAAGACCAACGAGATCCTGCAGTCGCTGCGCTACCTGAAGCTGCTGGCCGTCAATGCCGGCATCGAGGCTGCAAGAGCGGGCACGGCCGGATCAGGTTTTGCGGTCCTGGCGGCAGAGATGCGCACGCTTGCCAACTCCTCGGAAGAGGCAGCGCGCGCGATCTCGGCCGCGCAGAAGAAATCCGATTGAAGCTCAAAAGCGCGATGCCTCCCGCCGTTTCAATACGGCCGATGTGCTCGCTCGCTTTTCCCAGACGCCTCGACAGCGCTTCTTCAGCAAAGGCGACGCTGGAGCCTGCGAATTCCACTACGAGCGAGCATATGGATCCAATTTCCTATGTGCATTCACGCCATGGTCAGGCTAAAGCCTTTGATGCGCAAATATGAAAGTGGACTCATGAGCTTTAGCACGACTGCTTACCTCACCTTGAACGATGGCGATAAGGCGGCCTTGATCGCCATTAGAGATGAGATAGCTGCCTACCTCACTGAACAAGCGCTTAGTCAGGATGTCTTAAAGGACCTCGAGCAAGCATTTGATATGCACAGAATTTCGGCTCCGGTAGTATTCAACCTTGATCCATGGTCAACTATTGCTTTGTTCACGTTGGTCGCAGAGCGTATCCCCAGCTTGTCCTTCGAGGTGAAGGGTGTTGGTGACCTTGGCCCCGGCGACATCTGGGCGCGCGAGTTTGTCAACGGTGTTGCGGTTTTTGAGGCGGGGCCATTCGAAGACAAGATTTATTGCTGATCTATGCCATTTTGATCGCAATGAAAGTTAGGATCGCGGCCGCGTCTTCTGCGGATCGTAGTGGGAGAGCGGCACAATGACGGCTGGAAGCCGCTTTTGCTGACCATCGAGTTTGCCGATCTCGACCTTGGTGCCAACGCCCGCATGTGTGACATCGACCCGCGCTAGCGCAATGGTCTTGCCAAGGATCGGCGACCGTGTCGCGCTGGTGATCACGCCGACCTGCGCGCGGCCGATATGGATGCAGTCACCATGTCCCACAGCTTCATTGGCTTCGATATCGAGACCGACCATCAGGTGGCGCGGGTTTTCCTTTCGCCGAATTAGCGCCTCGCGTCCGATGAAATCGTCCTGCTTCGATTTCAGCAGGACGGTGAAGCCGATACCGGCCTCGAAGGGATCGGTCTGATCGTCGAATTCATGATGGGCAAAGACGAGGCCGGCCTCGATGCGAACCATATCAAGCGCCTCAAGACCCATCGGCTTCAGCCCATAGGGCTCGCCGGCTTTCCAGACCGCATCGAAGACAGTAGCGGCATCCTTCGGATGGCAGAAGATCTCGTAGCCGAGCTCGCCGGTATAACCGGTGCGAGAGACAACGACCGGGGCACCCTCGAAGTGGCCGATGCGGCCGACCGCGAAACGGAACCATTCGAGCTCGCTGATCGTCGGCTGGCGCGGCGCAGTCCAGATGATCTCCTTCAGAATGTCACGGCTCTTCGGACCTTGCAGGGCGATATTGTGCATCTGGTCGGTGGAGGAGCGCACCCAGGCCTTGAAGCCCTTCTTCTCGGCCTGCTCGCGCAGCCAGATGCCGCTATAGTCATCGCCGCCGATCCAGCGGAAATTCTTGTCTCCGAGGCGAAACAGCGTGCCGTCGTCGATCATGCCGCCGTGTTCGTAGCACATGGCGGAATAGACCACCTGGCCGGTCGAGAGCTTGCGCACGTCGCGCGTCAGGCAATATTGCAGCAATTCTTCCGCATCCGGTCCCGTCACCTCAAACTTGCGTAGCGGCGAGAGATCCATCACCACGGCGCGTTCGCGACAGGCCCAGTATTCCGCGACCGGCCCTTCCGAGGAGAAGCGGTTCGGCAGCCAGAAGCCACGATATTCGGTGTAGTCGCGCGTCAGGGCGGAGAGGCGCGGGTGAAACGCGGTCTCCCGCGTCAGTTCGGGGTCGGCATCAGGAGTCATGCGATAGGCCACCGCTCGTGTGAATTTTTCTTTGCCTGAAAAGGTGCGGACATGGATATCGGTCGGGTCCCAGCCATTGGCCGCATCGATGTCATCGGGGCAGGAGGAGGAGACGCAGACGAGATCCGTCAGTGCGCGCATCAGGACGTAATCGCCCGGTCTCGACCAAGGTTCGTCGAGATAGAGCTGGTTATTGTGATCGACATTGGTGTTGTAGAAGTAGTTGAGCGCCTCCCAGCCCTTTCGGCCGGCAATGCCATAGGGCGCGAGCGCTGCATTGAAATTGTCGGTGCAGTTCACGTGGCCGGGATAGCCCATGTCGTCGTAATAGCGCGAATTGCAGGCGGTGGCGAAGGCATCGTGGCGACCGACCGTATCCTGCACGATTTCCACCAGCGGCTCGAAATCGCGGTCGAAGGCTTTGGACGGCAGCCCGGGCGCTGGATAGCTGCGGCCGAGCAGGGTGCGGGTCACGGTGGAATCGAGTGCGAGATCGAGGCCCTTGTCGACCTTGCGGGCGGAAAAGGCCTGGAAATCGGTGCATTGCCGGCCATAGACATCGATGATCTGAATATATTCGCCGGCGCGGACAAAATAGGCCGAGGCCGTCGCCGCCTTGATGCGAATGTCCTCGATCGGGTCGGCGAGCGGTTCGGGCAGCGCGGAGGCATAGTCTCGCAGGATCGCAGTGCGGCGGATCCTGATCTCGATGGGTGTTGCCGTATCCTGCGTTTCCGGCGACATGGCCATTCCTGGCGCACAGGCGATAAGCAGGCCTTTGGTCGCGATCGTGAATTCCGCGGTACTGCCTGCCGGCGAAGAGGCGCCGAAGAGGCGAAGCGCTGCCGCAGAGGCCAGATCGGCCCCACGCCGCGCCAGCGCCGTCCTGACGCGAGCCGCACTTTCATCGTCAGAAGAAAGAATAGCTTTGAGACCTGTCGCTTCGCCGGTGAATGCCGACCCCAGGCCAGCGGATTGAAAGCGGCCCTTCTCGTCAAGGAAGGTCAGCTCGCAGACCTGCCCGCCTTCGCTATCCGCCACCGAAATCCGATCGCCGGGTTCGACGCGCACGACCAGCGACCCACCGCCCTTGCAACGATAGCGCTCGGTGTCCGGCGGCAGCGCTGGAATGCCCGGATAGCGGATAATGCTCGCCGAGACGGGCCGTATTCCCGCTGACGGGTGGAGATCTCGCATAGAGCCCTCTCGAGAAATGAGGCGTGTCGGACACCGGAATCATGCTGACAAAATGCCGTCCGAAAGTAAAGGGATATTGACTAAAAAGAAAATATCTTCACTATGTATAAAGGGCATGCATCTGGAAATCCGCGCGCAGACTCGGCTTACGAAAACCTCCAGCAAGCCCCGTAATGCCATGGGAGGCACGTTCAGGGAGACGTACGAGAGATACGTCCGGAACAAAATGGGGAATATCACCAATGACTGACATCGTGGACGCCGGCGCTTCCGCCGGCACCGAAGGTAAGCTTATACGCGCGCTTGACTGGAAGGGCGCGTTCTGGGTGGCTGCGGGCGTGCCGCCGCTTGTTCTCTTCTCCATCGGCGGCATCGCCGGCACGACGGGCAAGCTTGCCTTTGTCGTGTGGATCATCTCGATGATCATGGGCTTCCTGCAGTCTTTCACCTATGCCGAAATTGCCGGCATGTTCGGCAACAAGTCCGGCGGCGCCTCGGTCTATGGCGCGACGGCCTGGCTGCGTTACTCGAAATTCATCGCGCCGCTTTCGGTCTGGTGCAACTGGTTTGCCTGGTCGCCGGTGCTGTCCCTCGGCTGCGCCATTGCGGCAGGCTATATCCTCAATGCCTTCTTCCCGATCCCGGCGGCGGACTCACAGGCCGTGCTCAGCTGGATCAGTGCCCATGCGACGTCGATCACGGCGGATAGCCCGCGTGTTGCCGAATACATCGCGGCCCATGCCGGTACATCGCCCGACGATGCGGTAAAAGCGCTGCTCAGCGCCGATGGCGTTGCAGCTTTTACGCCGCCCATCCGCAACTGGTCTCTCGTCAGCTTCAACATTCCCTTCCTCGCGACCGCCAATATCAACGCCACCTTCTTCATCGGCGGTGTCCTGATGCTGATCATCTTTGCGATCCAGCATCGCGGCATCTCCGAGACGGCCAGCGTGCAGAAGTGGCTCGCGATCATCGTGCTCGTGCCGCTTCTGATCATCGGTGTCTATCCGATCGTCAGCGGCCAAATTCTCTCCGCCAACGTGACCGGCCTGCTGCCGCCGACAGCGGCCTACGCTGCGACTGACGGCACCTGGAGCAATGGCGGCTGGACGCTTTTCCTCGGCGGCCTCTATATCGCCGCCTGGTCGACCTATGGCTTCGAGACGGCGGTCTGCTACACGCGCGAACTGAAGAACCCGAAGACGGATACGTTCAAGGCAATCTTCTACTCGGGCCTTGCCTGCTGCGTCTTCTTCTTCCTGGTGCCCTTTGCTTTCCAAGGTGTGCTCGGTCATGCCGGCATGCTGGCGCCCGGCATCGTCGACGGCACCGGCGTCGGTGAAGCGCTCGGCGGCCTGATCGGCGCTGGCCGGATCGTTACGCAATTGCTCGTCATCCTGATGATCCTGGCACTGTTCCTTGCGATCATGACGGCAATGGCGGGTTCCTCGCGCACTCTCTATCAGGGCTCGAAGGACGGTTGGCTGCCGAAATATCTCGATCATGTGAACGAGAACGGTGCGCCGACGAGAGCGATGTGGACGGACTTCGCCTTCAATCTCTTTCTTCTCGCCATTGCCTCCGACACGAGCGGCTATTTCTTCGTGCTTGCCGTCTCCAACGTCGGATACATCATCTTCAACTTCCTGAACCTCAATTCCGGCTGGATCCACCGCATGGACTCCGGTCATGTCGAGCGCCCGTGGAAAGCGCCGTCGTGGCTCATCGGCCTCAACACCGTCCTTGCCTTCGTCAACGCGCTCTTCCTCGGCGCCGGCGCCAAGGTCTGGGGCTATGCCAATGCTCTCTGGATCGGTTTTGCCTTTGCAGCTCTCATTCTGCCGGTCTTTGCCTACAGGCATTATGTTCGCGATGGCGGCAAGTTCCCGACCGGCGCCATGGATGATCTTGGTCTGGTCGGCCAGGATCTGGGTGTCAGGAAGGCGGGTATACTGCCCTATCTGGCGCTTGCCGGTGGTCTTGCCATCGTGCTGATCGCCAATTGGGCCTTCCAGCTGCCGGTGTAGCCGCATCTGGTCGAAGACGAGGCCTATGCTTGCAAGTCCGGCCTGGCGACAGGCCGGACTTTGTTATGGGATCAATGCTTTTAACGCCGACCGTCCGATCATTCGGGCGCGACGATGAGGGCGTCGCCGATCTCGGAGTCTTCGTCTGGTCGGCTGCGCTGCCGTGCCAATCGTAAAAGCGTGGCCACCAGCAGGATGGCCATCAGCCCGAGTTCGACGGCGATCGCCGTGACCCCGGCGGAGAGATAGGCGCTGGAATATTGCAGCACCTGGGCAAATACGGCCCCCAGAATTGCCGGCCCGAGACCCAGCGATACCTGCTGCATGGTCGCGAGCATGGCGCTGCCGGCGCCGGCATGTTCATGCGGCACGTCGGCCAGCCCCAGCCGGTAGAAGCTGTTGACGATCAGCGCCTGGCCGAAACCGATCAGGACTGTGGACGGAATGAGGTTGATGACGCCAGGTCGCGGCCAGACCGTTTCGAGCGTCACGATGAGCAGAGCAAGCCCGCTCATCTGGATCACACAGCCCATCGCCAGCATGAGTTCGCGCCGTACGTTTGCAAGGCGAGGCGTGACGAAGGCGGCTGAGGCGAAATAGGAGCCGCCAAGTGCAATCAAGGCATTGCCCGATTGCAGCGGGGTCAGCCCGGCACCTGCCTGCAGCGTCAGTGCGAAGACGAACATGAAGCCGCTCCAGCAGGTGAAGAAGAGTATGGCGATCAGCCCGCCGAACCGCATGCTGGAGATGCGCGTGAGCGACGGCGGCAGGATCGGGAAGGCGCCACGCGCCTCCTTGGAGCGCTGGATACGCCAAAGAAGTGCCACCAGCGGCAGGATCGGCACGAAGCTGAGCAGGCAAAGCCAGTTCCAGTGTAGTGACGGGCCGAGCGCGGTCGGCAGCAGGACCGACAAAGTCAGAAGCGCCAGCGTTATCATGCCCGACCAGTCGACCGGCACTCTGCCTTGGCCACGCGTTTCAGGAACATGGCGCCACACGCTGATCAGAATCAGGATGCAGACTGGCAGGTTGATGAGGAAGATACTACGCCATCCGGAGCCGGCAATATTGGCAGAGATCAGGAAGCCGCCGAGAACCTGGCCGACGATGAAGGCGATGCCGCCAATTGCACTGTAAAGTGAGACGGCGCGGGCGTGATCGCGTCCGGTCAGGCTGACATGGATGGTCGCCAGCACCTGCGGCACCATGAGTGCTGCCGCAATTCCCTGCAGCGCGCGCGCAACGATGAGGAAAGTGACTGATGTTGCCAACCCGCATAGCAGGGAGGCGAGGCAGAACAACAGGACGGCGAGGCCGAACATGCGCCTGCGGCCGAAATTGTCTCCGAGGCGCGCACCCATTGCCAGGCAGACGGCAAAGGCGACGCCATAGGCGGCGACGAAAAGCTCGAGTTCGGTCTCGCCGGCGTGCAGCGAGGCCGAGATGGCGGCAAGGCCGACATTGATGATGGAAAAATCGAGTTGCAGCAGCAATTGCCCGGCCAGCAGGATCAGCAGGCCGAATTGGCCAAGCCGGATTGGTGCGGAAGACATGGGGGACCTCAAAGTATTTTCAAAACTGAGTCCACAGCGTTTTACACCCATGTTAAACTGGTACAAGATACCTATTTAGACTGGTATAAAAAGTGTCAGGCTGGAGAATGGAAATGCACGGCACGCTCGATATCGTTCCCAATCAGATGCTTTCGCGGGCGCAGGAACTCGGCGAGATGTTGCGCAGGCGGCGGGAATCCCTCGACCCGCAAAGATTGGGACTCGGTCGGGCAGGACGGATTCGTACACCCGGATTGCGGCGGGAAGAAGTGGCCTCGCGCGCCGATATCGGCATTACCTGGTATACCAAGCTGGAGCAGGGGCGGCCGATCCGCGTGTCGCCGCGCGTACTGCTCTCTGTCGCGCATGCTCTGGAATTCAACGAAGTCGAGACGGAGCACCTGTTCAGATTGGCCAATCTACCGGTTCCGCCCCGGCTCGAAAATCCTCGCGTCTGCGAGCCGCTCACCGAGGCAAGCCAGCACATTCTCGATCATCTCTGTCCTTATCCCGCCCTTATCCAGACAAAGCGCTACAATATACGCGGCTTCAACGAGGCCTATCGCCGCCTCGTCGGCGTCGATCTCGATGCCCTTCCGCCCGAGGACCGGAACTGCATCTATCTGTCCCTCGTCAATCCTGCCTGGCGCGCAAGCCAGGCCGATCCCGACGAGATGCTGGCCAATATGGCAGCGCTGTTTCGTGCCTCCATGGCCGAGCATCTCGACGATCCGAGCTGGGAGCGGCAATTGGAACGCTATATGAGCGCTTCCGATCAGTTCCGCATCGTGTGGGATCGCTATCAGCTCAAGGGCATCGAAAATACCGTGAAGCGTTTCCGGCTGGCGGATGGCACGATCCTGCCGCTGCAATCCAACAATTGGTGGGCAAGCCCCAGCAATGACGACCGCATGATCGTCTACACACCCGTCGACGAAGCCGGGGCGGAGAAGCTGAGCGCGATGATGAAGCGTAGGCGGGCTTGCTGAACGGCGTTGCCGGAGATCGTGAAGGGGGAACCCGATGCGTGATCAGGTGCCGGCGACGGCGCGTCCCGTCCTGGCTAGGCCTCAATCGGCTCTACGGCCCCTCGACCAAGGGAATGCCGAGCGCGTCCCAGATGGCGGATGGGAGATTATCATCTCTCAGATGCCAAGATCGAGCTGAGGCTGTGATCTCCCATCGTCGGCCTCTTCGTTCGTCAAAGACGAAAGCGTGATGCCGAGCAGCCGGATCGGCCGCGCAAACGGGTGGACGGTTGCCAGAAGCGCCGCCGCTGTCTCAAGAACAGCGCCGGCGTCCGCGACCGGCAAGGAGCTTGTCCGACTGCGTGTCGCCTGGGTGAAGTCCGAATATTTGATCTTCACAGTCACCGTCTTGGCGCTGAAACCACCTGTTTCGCAGTAGCGCCAAACCTTCTGCGCAAGTGGGCGCAGCTCCGCCGTCGCCAACTCGAGATCGTCGATATCCTCGACGAACGTATCCTCTGCGCCTATGGATTTGCGGATCCGGTCGGGCTTCACCTGGCGTTCGTCGATGCCGCGGGCAATTCCGTAGAAATAGGGGCCTGCCTTTCCGAAATGTTCCTGGAGGAAAGCGAGGGATTTCGACTTCAGATCCAGCCCGGTTTCGATCCCGTATTTATGCATGCGCTCGGCCGTCGCCGGCCCGACGCCATGGAATTTCTTGACGGGAAGCGTTTCGACGAAGGCCGGCCCATTCTTCGGCGTAATGACGGCCTGGCCGTTCGGCTTGTTGAGGTCGCTTGCCATCTTGGCAAGAAACTTGTTGTAGGAAATACCGGCCGAGGCGTTGAGCCCGGTGACCTGCTTGATCCTAGTCCGAATCTCCAGCGCGATCTCGGTGGCGATTTCCATGCCCTTGTGGTTCTGGGTGACGTCGAGATAGGCTTCGTCGAGCGACAGCGGCTCGATCATCGAAGTATATTCGGCAAAGATCTCGCGGATCTGCTGCGACACTGCCCTGTAGACATCGAAGCGCGGCGGCACGAAAATCAGATTTGGGCATTTGCGTTTTGCCGTGACCGAAGGCATCGCCGAGTGAACGCCGAAGGCGCGGGCTTCGTAGCTTGCGGCCGCGACGACGCCGCGTGCCGCTGACCCGCCGACCGCAAGCGGCTTGCCGCGCAGCTCCGGATTGTCTCGCTGCTCGACCGACGCATAAAATGCATCCATATCGACATGGATGATCTTTCGGACGAGGTTTGCGTTGGCGTCGTTCATGGCGATCTCGGTCATCATGCTGCAGGGTTAAGCATGGACCCTTCAATTGCAGAATCTGAAACAAATACAGAACATATCATCCCTGATCACGATATCAAACCGGCTCAGTTGCCGTGCCGGAGAGATGCGGGCAAATCGCTCTGTGACAGTCATTCGCAAGTGCCACCTTGAGATGCCTTCGAGGCTTCTTATCTTTTGTCCGTCCCCCAATACGGAGCCTCAAGATGGGCCAAGTCGCAACCAAACCCCTTTCCGACCTGCTGATGGAAATCCTTCCGCCCGAGCATGACGAGGAATCTCGATCTAACGGAACCGCGTGCCTATGCTGCCGAAGGCAGCGATCGGCGCGGAAGATGGATGAAGACGGCTGCGGCATATGTGACGAATGCCTGGCGCCATGACGAACGACGCGCTGCTGGCGTCCGAATTGTCGGACCTCGAACATGCGCTTGCGAAGCTGTCTGACGGCTATTCGGAGGGGCGCTTTCAAGATCGCCCCTGGGGTGTGACGGTCAAGCGATCGGCTGACGGGAAGCGAGTTTGGCTCTACGGCGAGGAGCTTGGTGGGACCGACATCGTCAGCTTCAATCTCTATGTCCTCTCCGGAGCAAGCCCCACCCTCAAACCCTGCGAAATGTCCTCGTCGAAGGTCGTGGATTTCGTGCTGGGCTTCAGGCCAGCTCAACCGCGGCAACCGACATAAGCGGGAAGTTTGCCGTGGCGGCCAATAAGCGGCTCTGCTTCAGCGGGTGGAGAGTGGCGGCGGAGGCGGCTGCGTGGTGGAGCCGGGACCGAGCGAGCGCTGGACCATCACGGTATCGGCCCAGCGACCGTAACGGTAGGCAACAGCCGGCAGCAGGCCGACGCGAACGAAGCTGAAGCGTTCGTGCAGGGCAAGCGAAGCGACGTTGTCGGCATCGATATAGCCGATCATCTGCCGGAAACCGGCGGCCGCGCAGGCGTCGATCAGCCCGCGCATCAGCAGGCTCCCGACACCCTGGCCGATATGGTCGTGATGCACATAGATCGAATGCTTGACGGTGTAGCGATAGGCCGGGCGCTTACGAAACAATACCACATAGGCATAGCCGACGACCTTCTCACCCTCGATCGCAACGACATGCGGGAAGCGTTTGTCCTTCAAATTCTTGCGCCGTTCGCGCAGATCGTCCGGCTGCGGCGTGTCGCTATCATCAACCCCAGCTTCGACGCCACGGTGAATATGGCGGCGATAGATTGCCAGCATGGCATCGACGTCGCTCTCCCGGGACGGGCGAACGATGATTGCTTTATCCTGCTTCATGTCCGAACCTGAATTCCAAGCCTATTCCGCGACGACGTAGGTATAGAGCCGGATTTTGCCGGCTGCATCAACCTCGCGATAGAGGCCTTGTATCTCCACCTCGAAACCGGGGAAGGTGTTGAAGCAGGTTTCGAACATCTTGAGATAGTCGATCATGGGCTTTGCCTGTTCCGTCAGGCGCTCGCCCGGCACGATGGTCGCGATACCCGGAGGATAGACGACGAAGGGTGTCGTTGCGATGCGGCCGGCAATGGCGTCGATCGGCAGATAGTCGACATCGTTGCGAACAAGGCAACGTGCGGCATCGTGCGGCGACATGGCGATCGGCGGCAGGTGTTCGGCGGAAAACTGCTTCGTCTGCAGGGCGCTCACATCGGCCTGGCGGAAGAAATTGTGCATTTCAGCGCAGAGATCGCGCAGGCGCACGCCTGCATAGCGGCCTGGACGGCGGCGATAGAATTCCGGGATTGCCTCTTCCAGCAGCGCATTGTCGTCATGAAGCTTTTTGAAGGCGACAAGGCCGCTGATCAACGTACCGGCCTTACTGGCTTCGACACCGGGGGTGAGGAGGAAGAGCAGCGAATTCAGGTCGTTCTTTTCGGCGACGATACGGTTTTCGCGCAGATATTGCGCGACCACCGGCGCCGGAATCCCATGCTCGGTGTATTTACCGGTGGCTCGGTCGAAGCCCGGAGTGAGCAGGGTAAGCTTGTTCGGGTCGGTCATGGCAAAGCCCGGTTCCATGCCGGAAAAGCCGTGCCATGCCTCATCGGGCGTCAGGTGCCAGAAGGAGGGATTGGTGGCGAGCTGGTCGGTCGCCACGCTTTCCCACGGCACGTCATGCACGGCGCCTGGGCTCGACACATCCGGAATCGCCACCCGATCCGGCACGAAAGGCTCGAAGAACCAGCGTCGTTCCGGGCGATGCTCCTTCTCCTCGAATTCGCGGCGCACGGCACGGATTTTCTTGCGCAGCTCGATGCCGAGACGGATCGTGTCGTCCCAAAGCACTTCGCCCGAGCGGCCCTTCATCATCTGCGCGCCGACGTCGAGCGAGGCAAACAGCGGATAGAAGGGCGAGGTCGAAGCGTGCTGCATGAAGCTTTCGTTGAAGCGCCGGTGCTCCACGCGGCGCTTCTGGCCGGTGATGTGCCTATCCTTCATGTGGATCTGCGAGGCCTGCGAGAAGCTTGCGAGCTGCTTATGGGTGGATTGGGTGGCGATGATGCCAGGCGCATCCGGGCCGAGGTCGGAAAGACCCATGGCAAAGCGCCCGGCATAAAGCGGATGAAACTTCATGAAGCCCGCCCAGGCCTCATCGAAGAGGATGTAGTCGCACAGATGGCCGATGCGCTTGAGGATCATCTCGGCATTGTGGATGGTGCCGTCATAGGTGCATTGCTCCACGACCGCGACGCGGAACGGGCGCGGCTTCTTGTAGGCCTCCGGATCTTTCACCAGCGGATGGGTGCGGATGCGCTCGCGCAGCGCGTCCTCGTCCATCGTTGCAAAGTCCATCGGACCGATCAGGCCATAAAGATTGCGTGCGGTCGGCAGATAGAGCGGAATGCCGCCCGAGATCATCAGCGCACCGTGATGGGCGGCCTTGTGGTTGTTGCGGTCGAACAGCACCAGATCGCCATCGGTGACGAGGGCCGACAGAGCGACCTTGTTTGACGTGGACGTGCCGTTGAGGACGAAATAGGTCTTCTCGGCGCCAAAGATCTTGGCTGCTTCCTTCTGCGCGGCAAGCGCCGGCCCTTCATGGGTCAGAAGATCGCCGAGATCGAGCACGGAATTGTCGAGGTCGTCGCGAAACACCGCTTCGCCGAGATGCTCCATGAAGACACGGCCGATAGGACTGCGGCTATAGAAGATGCCGCCATTGTGCCCGGGGCAGGTCCAGAGGTGGTTGCCCTCCTCGGCATAATCGACAAGCGCACCGAAGAAAGGCGTCTTCAGCGTCTCGGCATATTGCTTGAGCCGGCTGATGAGGCTCTTTGCGATGAAAGCGGGCGTTTCCTCGGACAGGAAGACATAGCCGTCGATGAAATCGAGGACTTCGACCGGCACATCCTCGAAGCGCTTGCGGCGGATCAGTAGGATAATGGGGAATTCGAGGCCCCGCCGGCGCATGAGGTTGATGAGGGAAGCAGTCTTGCCTTCCAAGCCCTTCTTGCCCCAGTCGACCAGCATGCAGCCGATGGCAGCGTCCGTCTGCACGGCGATCTCGGCGTCTTCGAGATTGCGCGCGCGCACCACCTCGAAACCGGAGCGTTCGATCTCCTCGACGATCTGAATGTAGCGGGCACCCTCCAGATCCTCATTGTCAAAGGTTGGCGTCGCGAACAGAAAGTTGAAACGTCTGAAATAATCCATCTGGGTACCCGCTCCTGATTTGGCATGAGGTGTCGGCGTATTTCATGACATGGATGTGACAGAATAGAGGACGTCCACTGCGGTTCGGATGTTCTCCTAAATCGGCCATATTACCGTTTGGCCGGTGACTTCAGTTTCGGCTTGTAGCCAGAAGCGGTCTGATGTCCTGGGTGGTTCCGTCGGTCAGCCCGAGATCGGTGACATGCGGACCGGGGTTGCAGGCAAGGCTCGCCCCGACGACCGCCTTGAAGGTGCGAATGGGGGGCATCCAGTCGGCGATGGAATCGGCCGCCGCCCGCAACCTGGCGAAATCGTCGGCGACTTCCTTCGCGGGCGCATCCGACAGCAATCCGCAGACGGGCAGGGGCAGCACGGCCGTCACCTTGCCGTTTGCCGCTGTCGCCATGCCGCCGCCGGCATCGATGACGGCATTGGCTGCCGCAGCCATATCGGCGGAATCGCGTCCGAAGACGGTGAGGTTATGGCTGTCATGCGATATGGTCGTTGCCAAAGCGCCGCGCCAATGACCCCAGTCTTCCAGAATGCCGATGACAGGCGTCGGATCTTTTCTTCCGTGACGATGGATGACGGCCATCAAGAGCATGTTGTCCGGCAGAACGAGCTTGTCGTCTTCGACCTTGACGACCGCCTCTCCCCACTTCGTGAACCGCGGACTGACAACGGTGTTGACGTGTGCCTCGGTCATGTCCGCCAGCTCGATCGTGAAGTCAGCGGCAGAAAGCCTTCCGAGCTTTACGGTGTCGCGATAGGCATCCGAGGACACGCGCTCGCTGCTTTCGGTGAGGCTGTCGTTTCTGGCGACTTCACGTCCCGACGCATAGACGCGGTCGACCACGATGTTTTCGAGATCGGACAAGATGACAATGTCGGCGCGGCGACCGGGCGCGACCAACCCCAGATCGTAGCGGTTCAACCACATGGCGGCGTTGAGCGTGGCGGCGCGGATGGCATCGACCGGCTTCATTCCATAGCCGATCAGACGTCTTAGAACGGATGACATCGCGCCGTCATTCACGAGGTCGTCGGGGAAGACGTCATCGGTGCAGATCGTCAATGTTTGCGGCAGATGCGGCAGTTTCTTCAGCGCCTCGATCACGCCGGGCAGGACATAGTCGTGGGAACCGCGTAGCTCGATGGTCAGGCCCGCCCGCAATTTCGCCAGCAAGTCCTCGCCTGAGGTGAGTTCGTGATCGGATTGGATGCCTGCGGCAACAAAGGCCTGCAATTCCGCGCCTTCGAGGCCGCGAGCATGACCGCAAACGCGCTTGCCGCTTGCAAGTCCGGCCTCGAGGACGCCGCGCATCGGCTCGCTTCGCTCAAGGACCCCTCGCATGTTCATCACTTCGGCAACGCCGGAAATCTCCGGCCAGCTCAGCATGGTCGCCATTTCGCCCGAGCGGAACTCCGCGCCGGCGAGTTCCAGGCCGGGCGCTGAAGGCACGCAGGACGGCGCCAGTGTCAGAAAGCGCAGCGGCAATTGCCGCGTCTCCTCAAGCGCCCAGCGAATACCATCGAGGCCAGCGACGTTGCCGATTTCATGCGGGTCCCAGCAGACCGTCGTCGTGCCCTGGGGAACGACAGTTTCGGCATATCGCCTCGGCGTCACCATCGAGCTTTCGACGTGCATATGCGTGTCGATAAATCCGGGCGTGATGAATCGTCCCGAAGCGTCGATGGTCTGGCTTGCGTCCTTCCTTGTCCCCGACGGATGAACGCTCGCAATCAAGGGGCCGACAAGGCCGATATCGGCCGGCCTCATTTCCGAGGTCGCGACATCGACGAGCGTTCCGCCGATGAGGAGTACATCGAACGGCTCAAGCCCCAATGCCGCCCGGACGGCACGATCGCGCAGCTCGGACGAATGGAGGTCTTGGAGTTCATTCGGCATTTATGTCTCCCTTGGCAAATGCGGATGGGCGAGCGGTCGACTGCCGCACGACAAGTTTCGTCGGGAATATTCCGCTGGTCCCGGTTTCTCCGGCAACGAAGGCGAGCGCGTGGTTCGCCACCGCTTCCAGATCCTGCCGGACTGTCGTGAGCGGCGGAGAGACGATTTGAGCCCACATCAGATCATCAAAACCGGTGAGCGATATGTCTTCCGGAATGCTGCAGCCTCTGCCTCTGACGGCAATGGCAAAGCCGATGGCGAGGGCGTCATAGGCGGCGGCGCAGGCGGTAAAATGGCGGAGATCGAGCTCGCGTCCGAGGGCGTTGCCAGCTTCAAAGGTCGCATCGCTGTGTCGCAATGCCGGTTCGACGCCGGCCTGGCGGAAGACTTCACGCATTCCTTCGACGCGCTCGCGCGCCACCAGCGAATTTTCTGGACCGGCGAGGACAAGAAACTGGTCGTGACCGAGCTCGAGCAGATGGCGGGCGATCAGGCGCCCGCCTTCACGATGATCGCTGGCGGCGACATTGCCTGTTGTAGCGACGCTGTCGATCACAGCGACCGACACAGGGACATCCGCGGGCACAATGGTCGTGCCGCGTGTCGGTATCACGATCAGTGCATCGACGCCGCGGGCGATCATGGTTCTGATTTCGAAT
Source organism: Rhizobium tropici CIAT 899 (assembly GCF_000330885.1). Lineage (NCBI taxonomy): Bacteria > Pseudomonadati > Pseudomonadota > Alphaproteobacteria > Hyphomicrobiales > Rhizobiaceae > Martinezella > Martinezella tropici. The sequence goes on along the minus strand of NC_020062.1, from coordinate 1,975,097 downwards.
TCCTGCTGCTGCGGATCACCTTGGCTGTCGCCGATCAGAACGGCAAGACCGCGCCGCTTGGCGGCTCGTTCGATGGCCTGGGCAAAAGCGGGAAATAAGGGTTGGCCGATATTCGGAACCAGCAGGCCGACCGTATTGCTCTTGCCGGTGCGTAGAGCCCGGGCCGTATGGTCAGGCACATAGCCGAGCCTATCTGCTTCCAGGCGAATCTGCTCCGCAAGGGCTGACGACACTCGCCCCGTGCCGCGCAGGGCATTCGAGACCGTTGCCGTGGAGACACCCAGCTTGGTTGCGATTTCCCGAATCGAAGAAGGGCGTGTCTGGCTCATCCAAGAGCGCGCTCCGGTTTCCTTGATTAAACGATTAATCAAAGCGGTGTGCGTTTGCAAGAGCGGCTTTAACTGCGCAAGGAAGAAGCGCGGTTTCGCCGGTATTGGCGTCTGCTCAGGTTGCGGATGACGAAGGACCTTCCGGTCGATCGGATTGAAAGTGTCAGACGGCAACCAGATGGCTGGGAGAGACTGCTCGATACTCGCGTGGCTTGACCAGATAATCGACGGGCCGGATCGGGCTCTTCAGTTCGTCGCTCATCGCCATGCGCTTCTCGCGTCGGCGGTCGGGGTCCGGCACCGGAACGGCGGCCATCAGCTTCTTCGTGTAGTCGTGCTGAGGATTGCCGAAGACGGCCGCGCGCGGGCCGATCTCGACGATTTCGCCGAGATACATGACGGCGACGCGGTGGCTCAGGCGTTCCACCACGGCCATGTCGTGCGAGATGAACAGGAAGGAAAGATTGAGGCTCTGCTGCAGGTCGAGCATCAGGTTGATCACCTGGGCCTTGATCGACACATCGAGCGCGGACACGCTTTCGTCGGCGACGATCACTTTCGGCTGCAGTGCCAGCGCGCGGGCGATGCAGATGCGCTGGCGCTGGCCGCCGGAGAATTCGTGCGGGTAGCGGCTGGCCATATCAGGCGTCAGCCCCACCCTTCGCAGCATGTCGGCGACGACCTCTCTTGCCTCTTTAGCCGTTCCCATTCGGTGTTCGAGATAGGGTTCAGCGATCGCCTGGCCGACGGTCATGCGTGGATTGAGCGAGGCGAAGGGATCCTGGAAGATCATCTGTACCGATTTGCGCATCTCGCGCATGTCATGTTTGCCAAGCGAGAGCACGTCGCGGCCGTCGACGATGACAGAGCCGGATTGTGGCTCGATCAGCCGCATGATCGCGCGTCCGGTGGTCGACTTGCCGCAACCGGATTCGCCGACAAGCGACAATGTTTCGCCGGCAAAGAGATCGAACGAGACGTTTTCGACCGCATGTACCCGGCCTTTGAGCTTTCCGAAGAGGCCCGAATGAATGTCGAAACGCTTGATGAGGTTCTTCACCTGCAGGATTGGCTTTTCCTTTGCCACCGTATCGGGCACTTCGGCTGGCGTGTCGGATTCTCCCGTTGCCGTATTGACGACTGGGAAGCGCAGCGGCCGTTCATAGGATCGCATCGAACCGAGCACCGGCACGGCCGACAGCAGCGCGCGGGTATAGGGATGCTGGCCGCGATGGAAGATGTCGGCCGTCGCACCTGTCTCCACTTGCTCGCCGCGATACATGACGACCGTGCGATCGGCGATTTCGGCGACCACGCCCATGTCATGCGTGATGAACAGGACGGAAGTTCCTTCTTCGTCCTGCAGCATCTTGATGAGGTCGAGGATCTGGCCCTGGATCGTGACGTCGAGGGCGGTGGTCGGCTCGTCGGCGATCAACAGCCTCGGCTTCGAGGCGAGCGCCATGGCGATCATGACGCGCTGGCGCATGCCGCCGGAAAAGCGGTGCGGATATTCGTCGAAGCGCGATGCGGCCGAGGGAATGCGGACCTTCTCGAGCAGCCGGATCGTCTCGGCCTTGGCATCCCTGGCCGACATGTCCTTGTGGCAGAGCAAGGCCTCGGAAATCTGGTCACCGATGGTGAAGAGCGGATTGAGAGAAGTCATCGGTTCCTGGAAGATCATCGACACGTCGTTGCCGCGCACCTTGCGCATCTCATATTCGGGAAGAGAAAGTAGGTTGCGGCCGCCGAGCATGATCCTGCCCCCAATGCGGCTTGAATCACTCTGCAGCAGCCGCATGATCGAGAGCGAAGTCACGCTCTTGCCCGAGCCGCTCTCGCCGACGATCGCCACTGTCTCGCCCGGCGCGACCGAGAAGGAAACATTGCGCACGACGGGTCTCCATGCGCCATCCACCAGGAATGAGGTGGTGAGGTTCTCGACGGAGAGGATGGGTTCGGCGACCCCTGCTGCCTTTGCCTGCGACGTACTCATGCTTGTTCCCTTCTTGCGATCCCTGCCACAGTTCAGTCCGGCCAATTCAGCACACCGTCGAAGCGATGCCGGCTGCGGTTCTCGATCGGTGTCGCGATGATCTCGTTGGAGGCGCGTGCCTTGTCGAGTTCCTCGGTAAGCCTCGTCGCGACGATCGTTTCCTGGCCGGGATGCAGGTTGCATGGGTCGAGATAGAAATAATGATGCTCCACCTCGTGGTCGCGCACGATCACGGGCGGGTTGCCGCGGGCAAGTGCTGCGGAAAGATCCCAGGCGCTGATATGCGCCTCGGGTGCCGAGATAATGACCCGCATGCGGTCGAGCGGGTTGTTGGTGGGGTCGGGCTCGATCAGGGCGGTGACGCCGGGGCGGCCGTCGAGACTTCGCTTCCATAGGTTCAGATAACCGGTCTCGCGTTTGCGGATGCCGGCATGGTCGCGCTTTTCCCAGGCCTCCAGCGCCGCCATGGTGCCATAGATGCTTTCCTTGCCGACCTTCATGCCGCGGCCGATGCCCATGTTCTGCAGGAAGGCGTTGCGCACCAACTCCTTCCCGCCGGCAACGATGCCGGAGGTCGGGCCGCCGAGGAACTTGTGGCCGGAATAGAGCACGATGTCGGCGCCCTGTGCCAGGAAGAGTTTCAGGTCATATTCCGAAGCGGCATCGACGATGACGGGCACGCCCCTGGCATGGGCAATCTCGACAAATTCGGAAAGATGCAGCTGGCCGTAACCGACCACATGATGGGATACCACATAGACGGCTGCTGCCGTCTTCTCGGTGATGGCGTTTTCCATGTGGTAGCGATGCGTCGATGTTGCCTGGCCGATCAGCACGACCTTGCCGCCGGCAAGGCGGATTGCCTGATCCACGGGGGCGCCGTAGCTCACCACATGGCCCGTCTGCACGATGACTTCGTTCTTGTCCGGTTTGGCATCAGGCAACTTCTCTATGGCAAGGAGGTTGTTGCCGGTGATGGCGCCGGCGACGGCGAGGCTGATGCCGGAGGAGCAGGATGCCGTCACGAAGCCCGCCTCGCCGCCCGTCAGCCGGGCGATGACGGCGCTGGCCTTGCGCTGAAGGTCGTTGATCTCGACGAATTGCGGCAGGATTGCCGCCATTGCCGCAACGGCTTCAGGCACGACGATCGACGCGCCGAGGCTCGTCATGGTGCCTGATACGTTGATGACGGGCCTCAGGCCGATCTTGGTACGGATATCATCGGACATTCTATCTCTCCAAAGTGAAGGCGGGCTGCCGTTTGCCATCGACAGCTATGCCATAGTAATGTAATAGCTTCTCGAAATCTCACGAGGAGCGTTGATTTGGACGCCAAGACCCTACCTGCCGCACCCCCTGAAAACGGCGATTCCATCGGGGAAGTGGAAACCAAGGGCGCGCGCCGTTCGCGTGTAAGCGGCATCGACCGCGCGCTGCAGGTGATCGATTATCTCTATGAAACCGGCGCGCCCGCTGGCGCTTACGCGATTGCCAAGGCGATCAAGGCGCCTCTTTCGACCGTCTATGTGATCATCGACGATCTGGTCGAAAAGAACATGCTCGGCCGCAATGCCGATGGTTCCGTCTGGCTCGGGGCGCGTCTTTACCACTACGGCCTTGCCTATGCCCGGTCGCTGGATTTCATGAGCGTCGCCACCCGTGAAATGCACGATCTTTGCCGGCAGGCGAGTGAGACGGTGCAGGTCTGCGGCCGCGACGGCGACAATATGTTGGTGCTGGCCATGGCGGACGGTCCAAGCCATTTCCAGGTCGCCTCCCGTGTCGGAACCCGCGTGCCGCTCAACTGGACGGCGTCGGGCCGGCTTTTGGTCGGCCATCTGGCGGAAGACGAGAGGATCGACCTTTTCAAGCGCTGTGCCCGCACCTCTCCGACCGGACGGGCGGAGGTCGATGCCCGCGTGCTTTCCGATTCTGCGGGCAAGGCCTTTGAGGAGCGCTTGTCGATCCAGGTGGCGGAATCCGATTATGCGGTTGCCTGTATCGCCTCGCCGGTCGTTGACCGGGATGGTCAATGTGTCGCGACCATTTCGATCGTGCTTCCCGAACAGAAAGCTGTTTCCGACGGCAGCCATTACGGCGAGCAGGTGCGCGCGGCTGCCGAGCGTATCGAAAAGCTGATGGGCTGGCGCAACCACTGAATTCGTCCTCCATAGAGCAATTCCAGCAAAAGTACGACGCGGTTTTGCGTCCGGAATTGCGCAAAAACTAGTCGTTGAGCGATACGATCGCTTCGATTTCGACCGTGATGTTGCCGGGCAGCGAGCCGAAGCCGACGGCCGAACGGGCATGCTGGCCCGCTTCGCCGAAGACCTCGATGAAAAGGTCCGAGCAGCCGTTGATGACCCTCGGATGGTCCTCGAAATGCGGCACGGCATTGACCATGCCGAGCAATTTTACCACCCGCTTCACCCTGGAGAGATCGCCGAGCGCGCCGTGCATGACGGCAAGCAGGTTGATGCCCGTCAGCCGCGCATGCTGATAGGCCCGGTCGACGCCGACATCACCGCCGACCTTGCCGGAATGGAGATGACCGTCCAGCTCCCGCGGCCCCTGGCCCGACAGATAGAGCACGTTGCCTTCGCGGACATGGGTGACAAAATTGGCGATCGGCGGCGGCGGCGGCGGAAGCTCGATGCCGAGCGCCGCCAGTCGCTGGTAAGGTGTTTGCGCTGCTGAAGCGGCCTGTGTTGGGGACGTGTTCACGTATGCTCCTGCTATGCGATCTTAATGTTTTGACTAACGCCACGAATAGCCATGGCTGTGGCGGACGAGTTTGCGAGCGCGGGGCACGTAGCGGCTAGCGGTGATCGCCTCCGCGCCGATCACCGCGTAACGCGGTTCGAACAGCTTCTTGAGGCGCGAGACGTCGCCATTGGAATCGGTCGCCTCGAGATCCGCATCCACCAGGTCGAAAATGGTGAAGTCTGCTCGTTCGCCGATCGATAGCCGGCTGTCCATCGAAAGCTTGATGACCGAGGCCGGTGCATGGGTGACAGCGTCCACGACCTTGTCGAACGGCATGCCGACCGACAGCAGCTTGGACATGGTGGTCGCGAGATCCCAGACCGGGAAGTTCATCGAATGCCCATGCAGGTCGGTCGAGATCGAGTAGGGCAGCAGGCCGCGTTTGATCGCCGCTTCCGCGACCTTGAAGGAGAAGGACGCTCCGCCATGGCCGATATCGAGCCGGATGCCTTCGCCGGCGCAGCGTTCGGCGAGATTGTAGAGGTCCTCATCCTCCATGATGCTGGAACCGGCCTTGCCGTTGAAGCAGTGTGTGACGACATCGCCCGGCCCGAGGATTTCGAGCACTTCGTCATAGAGCGCAGGCGGCTCGCCGACATGCACCATCATCGGCACCTTCAGGATCTTGGCGATCTTCTTGCCAAGCTTGACGGGTGTGACACCCCAGGAGCCGGTGATGACGTGACTGGCACGCACCTTGATGCCGACGATATGCTCGCTGTTCTCGGCATAGCATTCGAGGATGCGGTCGAGATCGATATCCTTGATATCGCGCAATTCGGGGACGCGATTGCAGGCAACGAGGCCGATCGAGCCGAGATTGAGGAAGGCCTTGATGCGTTCCCTGGAGGGCTCGATGATATATTCGCGGAAACCATGAAAATTGGCTTCGCCGGCCGAACCCGCATCGACCAGCGTCGTGACGCCGCGTTCGGCGCCGCATTCGGAGGGGCGGATCGAGATGTCAGTGCCGCCATGCCAGATATGGACGTGCAGGTCGATCCAGCCGGGAGAGATCCAGGCGCCCTTGCCGTCGATGCGCTCGACATCGCCGGGAGCGGCAAGCTGCGGGCCGAAAGCGGCGATCCTGCCATCAGCGTCGACGAGAATATCGATAATGCCAGCATCCGTATGGCTGCCGAATGCCATAGGCTTCACATTGGTGAGGAGGAGCGATTTGCTCGCTTTTTCACCGGTCATTTACAGGTCCTTTCGAAGTCTTGGATCGAGCATGTCCCGCAAGCCATCGCCAACCATTTGCAGCGAGAGCACGGCGAGAATGATGGCAAAGCCCGGGAAATAGGTCATCCAGTCGGCCTGGCCGATATATTGGCGGCCGGCGGCGATCATGGTTCCCCAGGTCGGGATTTCGGGGCTGACGCCGAGACCCAGGAATGAAAGTCCCGCTTCGGCGAGCATGGCGCTGGCAAAGAGAAACGAGCCCTGCACCAGGATCGGCGACAGGAGGTTTCGAAGGACATGCCGCGTCATGATGTGGAACGTCGAGATGCCGAGAGCCTTGGCAGCCTCCACGTAAGGGAGTTCACGGATGACAAGCGTCGAAGCGCGGACGATGCGAGCCAGCCTCGGCGCGTACACGATCGATAGCGCGACGATAACAGTCGTCAGCGACGGGCCGAGGGCCGCGACCAGCGCAATGGCGAGCAAAATGTCGGGAAACGCCATCATCGCATCGATGAGGCGGGCGATCGGCGTGTCGAGCCTCTGAAAGAAACCGGCGAGTAGGCCCAATGTGACGCCGATCGCGGCCGATAGTGCCACGACGGCGGCTCCGACGAGCAGCGATAATCGTCCTGCATAGATGGTGCGGGAGAAGATATCGCGGCCGAATTCGTCGGTGCCGAACCAGTAAACCCCGCTTGGAGGCTTCAGTCGATTGGCGATCGAAAGTTTCGAGGGCGAATAGGGCGCGATCCATGGGGCGAGAACAGCCAGTAGGACAAAGATCGTCAACACGATGAGGCCGGCGGCGACGGCCTTGCGCTTCAGAAGCCGGCGAAGGAACTTGCCTCGCTCACTCTGTACCTGCTTTGGTGTATCGGTTGCGATATCGGCCATCAGTAGCGTACCCTTGGATCAACCAGCAGGTAGAGCATGTCGATCGCAAAATTGATCAGGACGTAGAGGCCGGCGATGACGAGCAAGGCCCCCTGGATCACCGGATAGTCGCGGCGCAGCACCGCCGAGACGACGAGGCTTCCGACACCCGGCAGGCCGAAGACGGTCTCGGTGACGACAGCGCCGGAAATCAGCACGGCGGCTGTCAGACCCAGAACGGTGAGAATTGGAATGAGTGCGTTCTTCAGCGCGTGTTTGAGGACGACGCGGCGCTCGATCAGCCCTTTCGCGCGGGCGGTGCGGATATAGTCGTCCCCGAGCACGTCGAGCATCGATGCGCGGGTGAAGCGCAGGATCAGCGCCGAGGAGACGAGGCCGAGCGCGACGGCCGGCAGCGTCAGATGATACATGCGATCCAGGAAGCTTGCGCCCGGTCCGCCATAGCCGGACACCGGAAATATCCCCAGGCGCACCGCGAAGAATTGAATCAGGATGAGGCCAAGCCAGAAGCTCGGTATGCTCGCGGCCAGCATGCCGATCGCCATAGAAGCCTGGTCGACGAGCGATCCGCGCCGATAGGCGGCATAGATGCCGATCGGCAGCGCGATGACGCCAGCGATGAGGAGCGAGAACAGAGTCAGGAAAAAGGTCGGCTCGGCGCGTTCAAGAAGCGCGGAGGAAACCGGAATATTGAGGAAGATCGATTGGCCGAGATCGCCCTTCAGCAACTGCCCGATATAAAACAGGTACTGGACGAGGATGGACTGGTCGAGGCCAAGCCGGGTTCGCAGTTCGGCAATATCCTGCGCGGTCGCATCCGGGCCGAGCATGACGGCGGCCGGATCGCCGGGGGTCACGCGCACGATCACGAAGACGATCGTGACGACGAGAAACATCACGACGATCATGCCCGCAAGACGTTGAAGGATGTAGCGTATCATTGCGTCGGTTCCCAGAGCGGTTCCGCTTTTCTTCGAATCTCGGGAACAGGCGCCGGCCGCGACCGGCGCCCGAGCACCTTGGGAGGCTTATTTCTTGATCGATACGTTCCAGAAGTAGGGCCACGGCGCCGGGGCGACGCCCTGAAGCTTTGTGGAGATCGCCGCAACGGCGTTGAAATCGCCGATCTTCATCATGGGAGCCTCGTCATAGATGGTCTTTTGAACATTCGCCCAAAGCGCGATGCGCTTCTTGGGATCGACCTCCGTGTTGAACGCGTCGATCGCGGCCTTGCTCGTCGGCGTCGTCCACCAGCCGGGCGAGCTTGGCGACAGCGTGCCGATGAGCGCCGGTTCCGGCAGGAAGGGGCTGTGGCTGATATAGATGTCCCACAGCGCCCTGTCGGCACGGCGTTGGGTGAGCGTTGCCCAGTCGACTACCTGAAGGTCTACCGTGAAGCCCGCCTGTTTCAGATATTCGGCCGCGACCTGCGCCATCTTGTAATGGAACTCGTACTGGCGGCTGGTCAGGATGCGGATCGGTTCGCCCTTGTAGCCTGCCGCCTTGGCGGCGGCAGCAGCGCCTTCCGGATCGGCGACGTTGTAATTCCCTTTGACGCCGGCATCCGTGCTCCAGGTAAAGGGGGCAGGGTAGATGTTGCCGTCAACCGTATAGAAATTTGTGCTGCCGAAGGCGGCCGCCAGCATATCTTCCATGCTGAGCGCCTGACGGATCGCCTTGCGGATCGCGATATTCTTCGTGATGCCGTCGGCGGTATTGAAGACGAAGACCGGATAGCCGAACGGCTTCAGGAGCAGCGGCTGGGTCGCCGATGACGACTTCAGCTTGTCGAAGGATTCGACTGGAAGACTGTCGATGTAGTCATATTGGCCGGAAATGGCCGCCTCGACGCGGGTATTGGCGTCGGGCACCGGGACGAAGCGGATTTCGTCGAGATATTGATGCCGGGCGCCGCCATAACCATTGCTCTCGCCATCGCGCGGCTTGTAGCCATCGAAGCGCACCAGCTGGATATACTGGTCGGGCTTGCGCTCCTTCAGCATGTAGGGGCCGGTGCCGATGAAATCGGTCATCGTATCGGCCTGCTTGCTGGCTGGAATGATGATGGCGGCGGAGTTGTTGAAAGCAAGCAGCGAGGCAAGGGGCGCGTAGGGCTGCTTCAGCTTGATGACGACAGTCGCGGGATCCTGGGCGGTGATGGATTCGATGAAGCCGCCCGCCTGCTTGCCGCGCGATGCCAGCTTGATCCAGCGGTTGAGTGAGGCGACCACATCATTGGAAGTCATGACGCTACCGTCATGGAACTTGATGCCGGTCCTGAGTTTGATCGTGTAGGTTTTGCCGTCGGGACTGATCTCGGGCAAGCTTTCGGCAAGCAGCGGCGTAACGTTCCAGCCCTTGTCGAAGGTGTAGAGCGTTTCGAAGATATGTTGGGTGACGATACCGACGAGATCGGCCGTGGAAGTCATTGGATCGAGCGTCGGCGGCTCGCCGATCGTCGCGACATTGATGACGCCACCTTTTTCCTGAGCCATCAACACCGAGGGCGCTGTAACCAGGGCAGCCGCAATCAGGAATCCGAGTCCTAACCTCATCGATACACTCCCAATTATGTTCCACAATTATGTTATATAAGATTTTATAAAAGAATACAGGACGGGCGGGGACTGTCAATGGCGGTGAAAACAAGGGCGTATCGGCTTGAATGCGCAAAGGTTCCGTCTTGCCGAAACAGTTTGGCCGGAGCAGATTGCAGCGACAGAGGAGATAGTGCATGGCACCTTACGATGCTTCCGGCCCCAACGTGAACGGTATCGAACCTCGTTGGACGTCCAGTGCAAAGAGCGGAGTTGGCACGGCGCTTTCGCCGGCCTGCCGCATCTGGTTCACTCTCAGTCACGGCATCTTGAACGAAATCTATTATCCCCGCGTCGACAGCGCCTGTACCCGCGACATCGGATTGATCGTCACAGGTCCCGATGGTTATTTTTCGGAGGAAAAGCGCGATACGGAGAGCGTCGTCACCACGGTCGAGGATGGCGTTCCGGCCTATCGGTTGATCAATACTGCAATCGACGGGCGTTACAGGATCATCAAGCGCATCATCGTCGACCCGATGCGCAGCAGCTTGCTCCAGCAGATATCGTTCGAACCGCTTGAGGGAACGATCCACGATTATCGTCTCTATCTGCTTGCCGCTCCGCATCTGGTCAATGCCGGTTACGGCAATACGGGGTGGGTGGAAGACTATAAGGGCACGCCGATGCTTTTTGCGGCGGGGACAGGCGGTGTCTCGATGGCTCTTGCGGTCAGCGGCGGCTGGCGAACGGCATCTGCCGGCTATGTCGGTATTTCCGACGGATGGCAGCAATTGCAGAAAGAGGCCCGGTTGGACCCGGCCGTCGCGCGTGCCGTCGACGGCAACGTCGCCCTGACCGGTGAGATCGATCTGATCGGCGGCAGCGACACCGTCACCGTATCGCTCGGCTTCGGAAGCCATTCCAAAGAGGCCGGCTACAATGCCCTTGCCAGTCTGCAAGCCGGCTATGACGGCGCCGAGCGCAGCTATGTTGCCGACTGGCGGGCCTGGCAAGACGGATTGCTGGCCCTCGACGAACCGAGAGCACCGCCGCCCGAAGTCAATCGCTATCGAATCTCGACAGCCGTGCTGGCAACGCACCGACCACTTTCCTTCGAAGGGCCGGCCGTTGCTTCTCTCTCCATTCCTTGGGGCTTTGCCAAGGGCGACGAAGACCTCGGTGGCTATCATCTGGTCTGGCCGCGCGATCTGGTCGAGACCGCCGGCGGCTTCCTGGCCGCGGGCGCTTCGCAGGATGCGCTGCGCATTCTGGCCTATCTGCGCGTCATCCAGGAAGAGGATGGGCATTGGCCGCAGAATTGCTGGCTGGACGGCGAGCCTTACTGGAGCGGGATCCAAATGGACGAATGCGCGTTCCCGATCCTGCTTGCCGATGCGCTGCGCCGCGAAGGAGTCCTTACGGGCGATCTATTGTTGTCCTACGTGCCAATGGTCGAAAGCGCAGCGCGCTACGTCGTCGTCAACGGCCCCGTCACGGGTGAGGACCGCTGGGAGGAGGATGGGGGCTTTTCTCCCTTCACCTTGGCGGTTGAGATCGCTGCGCTATTGGCGGCGGCCGATATTCTGGAAATTGCCGGTCAGACGCACAATGCGGACTATCTGCGGCAGACTGCGGACGCCTGGAACGACCAGATCGAGCGCTGGACCTATGTCAGCAGCGATGCCGAAAACGCCGCTCTCGGGGTCAAGGGCTATTATGTCCGTATTGCGCCGCCTGAAATCGCCGACGGGAGCTCGCCCGCCGATGGTTTCGTGCCGATCAAGAACAGGCCGCCCGCTGAATCCTTCCTGCCGACCGCTCGCGTCGTCAGTCCCGATGCCTTGGCGCTGGTGCGGTTCGGATTGCGAGCCGCCGATGATCCCCGCATCCTCGACACAGTCAGAGTTATCGATGCTCAGCTCAAATGTGACCTGCCGCAAGGGTCGCTATGGTATCGCTATACCGGCGACGGCTATGGCGAGCATGAAGACGGTGGGCCATTCGACGGCACCGGTATTGGGCGCCCATGGCCGTTGCTGGCGGGCGAGCGCGCCCATTATGAGCTCGCGGCCGGTCGGCCGGAAGTGGCTCTTGGATTGCTCAAGACACTCGAGCAGTCTGCCGGGCAGGGCGGATTGCTGCCGGAACAGGTGTGGGACCAGCCCGATGTCCCGGCACTGGGACTCGCCCTCGGAAAACCTTCCGGCAGCGCCATGCCGCTGGTCTGGGCTCATGCGGAGCATATCAAGCTCCTGCGCTCGCTGAGAGACGGGGCGGTTTTCGACATGCCGCCGCAAGGTGTCGAGCGCTATGTAAAAAACAAGATGACGGCACCCTTCGTACCATGGCGTTTCAACAACAAGCTGTCGCAGCTTTCCGTCGGCAAGCGCCTGCGGATCGAGGTCATGGCGCGGGCGATCATTCGCTGGAGTGTCGACGGCTGGGCCAGCGCCAGCGATACCGAAACGAGCCAGAACGGCTTCGGGATACATGTCGCGGAGCTGTCATGCGAGCGCCTGCCCAAAGGCGGTTCGATTGCCTTTACCTTTTACTGGCCTGACACCGACCGCTGGGAGGGAGAGGATTTCTCCGTCTCCGTCGTTGAAACGCCATAGTGCGATTTGTGCCCGTCGTGGATAGAAAGTGTGGACGAATATGAGCCAGGTAACAGAGAGCCGCAAAACAAACGTAAAACTGAAGAAAACCGTGGCGCCGGCTGCGACAGAAGAGCTTGTCGTCTTGGCAATCGATCTCGGCGGTTCGCATGTAAAAATGCGTCTCAGCTCCGGCGGTGAGCGCCGGGCGGCCGTCTCCGGGCCCGCAATGTCGGCAAAAGAGATGGTCCAGACCGTCAAGGATCTGACGAGTGATTGGCGATACGACGTTATCGGTATGGGATATCCAGGCCCGGTGTTGAACAACAAGCCGGCTGCAGAACCACACAATCTTGGACCTGGCTGGCAGGATTTCGACTTTTCCGCCGCTTTCGGCAAGCCGGTCAAGCTTGTCAACGATGCCGTGATGCAGGCAATCGGCAACTACAAAGATGGCAATATGCTGTTTCTCGGCCTCGGCACCGGATTGGGTTCGGCGATGATTGCCAATCACGTTTGCCTGCCCATGGAGCTCGCTCACCTGCCCTACAAGAAGCGGGGCACCTTCGAAGACTTTATCGGCGAGCGTGGCCTTGAGAAATACGGCAAGAAGAAGTGGCGCCAGTCGGTTGAGGAAATCGTCGAAAGATTGAGGGCGGCCTTGCTGCCGCATGAAATCGTTATCGGCGGCGGCAATGCGGAAAAGCTCAAGGAACTGCCCCCCGGCTGCCGTATCAGCGACAATGAAAATGCGTTTCTCGGAGGATTTCGCCTTTGGAAGGATACGACTTTGAGCTTCTAGGCTGCGAGGGTGATCGAATGGAACGGCATGAGGGTCGGTCTTATGTCGCTCGATCTTTGTGGGTAGAAAGATAGCCAGCATTATTTCAATGCGGCTTTTTCCCGATGGACGATGTCGGCAAAAAGACGCAGCGCACCACTTGGCTGTTCATTGCGCCGTGCGAGATAAAGTGGCGCTATAAGGTTGGCGTGAGGATCAAGCCTCAGATAGGCGATGCCGTTCGTCTCCAGCCGGGCGATCGATCCTGGAATGATGGAGATTCCGAGCCCGGCGGCGACCAGACTGAGCGTCGACAACAACCGGGGAGCTTCATGCCGTATTTTCGGGCTGAAACCCGCGGCAAGGCAAGCTGCTATGATGCTGTCGTATAGCCCCGGCCCGGAGGGACGGCGGTAAAGTATGAAAGCTTCGTCTGCGAGCTCCGACAATCGAACGTGGCGAGGCTTCTCTCCTTTCGCCATCACAAGGGGATGACGATCGGGAAGAGCGACCAGCATCTCTTCATCGAGAATTCGGGAAATCACAAGACCGCCCGACTGTGCAACGGGAGAGCGCACGAGCGCGACGTCGAGAAGGCCGGAATGCAGCATGGCGATCAGATCGGGCGTACTGGCTTCCTCAAGCTTGAGCGCGACATCCGGCGATGTCTCGCCGAGCGAGCGGACGGCTGAGCTGACCAACGGATGAAAGGCGGCCGAACTGGTAAAGCCGATGGCGAGGCTTCCCTCCTCTCCGCGAGCATTGCGCCTTGTCGCCTCTATCGCAAGATCGACATCGTGGAGAATGGTCCTTGCCCTCTCCACGAAGGTTCGCCCCGCATCCGTCAGCTCGACGCCTCTGGGCAGGCGTTTGAAGAGCGACGCACCGACGATGGCTTCCAGCTTGGCTATCTGCTGACTGAGCGGCGGCTGCTGGATACCGAGCCTTTCGGCAGCGCGGGTCACATGGCCCTCATCGGCAACGGTTACCGCATAACGGAGATGTCGAAGTTCGATCATGGCATATCTCAAGCATATGGATGACGTTCCATCCATATATTGGACGCATGATCGGTAAAAGCCTATTTTGACGGTCTGTCCGACATAAACATACAGGCCACGATATGGATGCCATTTCTCATTCCAGTGCTGCTCAACGGGAAGGACCGGCGGTCGCGGAGCTCTTTTTCGGTTTTTTCAAACTCGGCCTCATCGGGTTTGGTGGGGTCTTGCCGCTCGCACGCCGCATGGTCGTCGAGGATCGCAAATGGTTGACGGGGGAGGAATTCACCGAACTGCTCGGGCTGTGTCAGTTCCTGCCGGGCGGCAATATCATCAATATGGCGGTGGCGATCGGTTCGAAGTTTCAGGGCGTGACGGGGGCTTTTTCCGCTCTTCTCGGACTGATTGTCGCGCCGACGGCGATCGTGATCGGCCTTGGCGTCATTTACGATCAGTTCAATAGCGATCCGCGCATCCAGCACATGTTTGCAGGCCTTGCTGCAGCCGCGGCCGGTCTGCTCATCTCGATGGCCGTCAAGATCGTCCTGCCGCTGCGCCGCAGGCCGGTCACCCTGGTCATTGCGGTCATTTGCTTTGCCGCCATCGCCATTGCCGGGCTGCCCTTGCTGCCGACCATGCTGGTTCTGGCGCCGCTCAGCATCCTCGCCACTTGGAAGCTCGAAACATGACCACGACCCTCGTTTCTCTTGCAATCATTTTTACCCAGCTTTCGCTGCTGGCCTTCGGTGGCGGCAATTCCATTCTCCCCGAAATGCATCGGCAGGTCGTCGATGTGCAGCATTGGATGACGGCGCAGCAATTCGGCGCGCTGTTCGCCTTGGCGCAGGCGGCTCCCGGGCCGAACCTGATGGTGGTGCCTCTGGTCGGCTGGCACGTTGCCGGATGGGCGGGCATGCTGGTCACATCAGCTGCAAAGTTCGGGCCTTCTTCGGTCCTGACCTATCTGGTGCTCCATCTCTGGAACCGCTTCAAGGACAGGCCATGGCGACGGATCGTGCAGGCGGGATTGGTGCCGATGACCGCCGGGCTTGTCACCGCCAGCGCGGCTGTCATCACGGAGGCATCAACCCAGGGGTGGATTCTCGCGGCGATTGCCGCAGTGGGCGCACTTGTCCTTTCGACGACGCGCGTCCATCCGCTCATCGTTCTCGGCATCGGCGCATTGATCGGCTTGAGCGGCGTCGGCCAGATGTGAGCCGGCGTGGTTCAGTATCAGGTTTGGGGTAGGCACCCTTCTTGCCCTTGGGACTTATTTTCACAAACGCCTGAAATCCTCTGTTTCATGGAGGCCACCCTCAAAAGAGGGTTATTGATGTCGATGATCGTCGCGGCGCTCTTGCATTTGGAAACCAATATGCAAACAATCCATGTCATCATTCCACTGGGAAAGATTGCCGGCGATAAAGCTGGTGAGGTCCTTTTGATCAGCTGGTGAGGCCCCCAGTGTCCTGCGATGGAAATGGAATACTCGATCCTCAGGCAATCGCCTCGCGCGAGTTCATGCATTTGCGTGAATTGTTTGATCGATCGTTCAAGGCCGCTCGCATCGGGGTATGGGAATGCAGTCTTCCCGACCAGACGCTCAGCTGGACAGATATGGTCTACGAACTCTTTGATCTTGCGCCGCAAACGCCGCTGACGAGGGATGAGATCCTTAAACTCTATACTCCCGAGGCCCGAAAGCATCTCGATGAGGTGCGCGAGAAGGCAATTCGCACGGGCGAGGGTTTCAGCCTGGATGCTGAGATCATTACCGCAAGAGGCAATCGGCGATGGATCAGAATAACCGCCTGCGTCGAATTCGCGAACGGAGTTGCGACTAGAATTTTTGGGATGAAGCAGGATGTCACCGCCGAGAAGACGATGGTCGAGCAGCTTCGTCAATTGGCCGAGTACGACATGCTCACCGGGCTGACGTCTCGCACCAGATTCGAAGCGTTTTTCAATGAAATATGCGCAGCCGAGGGCCGAACCGGCAGAGCGCTCCTTCTGGTGGATCTCGACGGCTTCAAATCCGTAAACGATACTCTCGGTCATCAGGCCGGGGATGATTGCCTCAAGGCGGCAGGCCGAAGGCTCGCACGCGCGGTCCCCAAGGCCAATATGGTGGCGCGCATTGGCGGCGATGAATTCGCCGTCATTCACGAATGCCTTTCGACCGAGCATCTTGCAAAAATTGCCGATCGTGTTGTCAGAGAATTGAACTGGACCGTCTCCACGCCTTCGAAGACCATTCGCATCGCAACCTCCGTCGGCGCGGCGATAATCCTGCCCGGCCATTCTTCCAAGGACATATTCGCGAAGGCGGATCGTGGTTTGTATGAAGTGAAATCGTCGGGAAAGAATGGCTTCCGGATTGCACCATCTACATGGTCGATATGTGAGGCTGCTCTTTAGGCGAGCTCGCCACCCGGTCGTCAATCACGACATCATGCCGCCGCAGCGTTTTCCTGGAAACGAACCTCACGCATTTGTGACAGCTTTCATGATTCCTGGGATATCTTTGCGCCAAATCAGGACTAAAGTGTCGGCAGTCGCCCTCTCCCTTGAAGGCGCCCTGACTTTTGGAAGAGCATCCCATGCAGCAACGAAAAAGCGTATCGGTCGAAGAGCTTCCCGAGAATACCGCACTTGCAATATATGAGCTGATCGGCGGCACGTTCCGCAACTATTCCGAGGTCCTCTACATTCGCGTACCGGATGTGACCGATGACGGCACGTCCATGGGCGGCATTGAAATTACCATTCGCAAGACGGCTTCTGTTCCATCACTGCGTGCGGCCTCACACAGATAGTAAACATCTCTCCTCAATTGAGTTCCGAGCGTGTGCTCGCGATGCGCTCTCCACTTTTGTCAAATAGATGAACTGCCTCATCGGCAGGTGCGATGTGCAGCACATCGCCCGGTGCGGCTCTGATCCGCTCACGGAACACGCAGGTGATCGTCTGCGTGCCTAGGCGGACGATGACCATAGTCTCGGATCCCGTCGGTTCGACGACGATGGTTTCCACCGCAATGCCATTCTGGACGAGCCTGATATCTTCGGGGCGAATGCCATAGGTAACGGCCGCCGCCGGATGCTGACCGCTCGGCAGCACGATCCCGTCGGTAGTACGGAAACCGGCGCTCGTCATGCTGCCGTTGATGAAATTCATGGCGGGAGAGCCGATGAAGCCCGCAACGAAGAGATTGGCCGGTCGATCATAGAGCTCGAGCGGCGAGCCCGACTGTTCGATCAGGCCGTCCTTCATGACGACGATCTTGTCGGCCATCGTCATCGCCTCGATCTGGTCGTGCGTGACATAGATCGTCGTCGTCTGCAGTCGCTGGTGCATTTCCTTGATTTCGGAGCGCATCTGGACGCGAAGTTTCGCATCGAGGTTCGATAGCGGTTCGTCAAAGAGGAAGACGGCGGGATCGCGCACGATCGCGCGGCCCATGGCAACGCGCTGCCTCTGGCCGCCGGAGAGCTGCTTCGGATAGCGCTCGAGAAGGTTTTCGAGGCCGAGGATCTTTGCGGCATTGCCGACGCGCTGATCGATTTCCCCCTTCGGCATCCGCTTCAGCCGCAGGGAGAAGCCCATGTTCTTGGCGACCGTCATATGCGGATAGAGCGCATAGTTCTGGAACACCATCGCGATGTCTCGATCCTTCGGCGCGAGATCGTTGACGATATGCTTGCCGATCTGGATATCGCCTGAGGTGATCCCCTCCAGGCCGGCGATCATTCTGAGCAGCGTGGATTTTCCGCAGCCCGAGGGGCCGACGAGTACGACGAACTCGCCGTCGCGGATATCGACCGACACGCCCTTGATCGCTTTGAACGCGCCATAATCCTTGCGCGCGTTGTTCACTCTGACATGAGCCATTTCCGTCCTCCCAGATAGTGTCAAAGCTCGCTCAAGACCTTTCGAAGATAGGCAAGGCCAAGGCGCTCGCCCTCTTTCCGTTGGGCGAGATCCTTGCCCGGCCAACCGAAAGCTGCATCCTCGTGCTCGATCGAAAGCGTGCCGTCAAAGCCATTGGCGCGCGCCTGGCGCAGGAAGCGCGGCCAATCAAGAAGTCCATGACCCGGCAGCTTGTACTGCCACCACCCCTTGCCGTGATAGCCGACGGCCTGCTGCGCGGCCGCATCGATTGCCGTGTCCTTGGCATGAAGGATGGCGATGCGATCCTTGACCGCATCCATCGCGATATAGGGATCGATGCCGATGCGGATGAGATGGGAAGGGTCGAATTCGAGGCCGAAGCGTTTGTCGGGAATTCGTTTAAAGAGCTCCTGCCAGCCTTTCGGCGTGGTGCCGATGAAATTGTTCTTCGGGCCGGGCCAGTTCTCGATCGCGAAGATCAACCCGCTCGACGTCGTCCGGGCGATCAGCCGGTTGGCGAAGTCGGCGAAATCATCATAATTGGCGTCCTCGTCTGCGCTTTCATCTCGGCCGGGAAAGATTACGAAGATCGGCACGTCCGCTTCGCCGATCGCGTCGGCGAATTCCTCGGTGATGGCTCGAAGCTCGCCGCGTTTGGCGCGATCGGTATCGAGCTGATTGCCGAAAAAGGCGATCGAGGAGACGAAGAGGTTGCGGTCGCGGGCAAGGGCGACCGCCGCCCGCACCTTGTCCGGTGTCTTGATATGGCCGCGGACATCGATTTCGATTGCGTCGAAGCCGGCGGAAGCGGCGAAGTCCACCACCTCTTCGAATGGCCTGTCGTTGAACGTCGACGTATAAAAACCGATCCTCATTAAAATCCTCCCTGTGGCCGCAGCCGCCAATTCAATTGTTCAGGTGTTCAGGCGGTCCATGAATTTGAGCGGTGAACGCGTGCGCTGGACCTCATCGGCCGAGGCGAGCATGAGGGCTGTCGCCATCGGCATTGCCGCGGCGCCGATCGCGCAGGCGTCCTCGCCGAGCGAGGCACGATGGATCGATGGCAGCGCCGTATCCTCCATATCAAGGTGGTCGTGGACATAGCGCAGCAGCTCATCGATCATGCGGATAGGCAGGCGGCCGCCAAGGATGATGGCGTCGGGATCGACGATCATGCCGATGTGCTTGACCGCGACGGCGAGATGCGCGCTCATCGTCTTCAGCCATTGCGAGACCAGCTTCCTTCCACGGGCATCCAGCGTGAGGAGGTCCGAGGGCACGTTTGCCTCGATGCCGTGCTCGCCCAGGAACTTGTAGAGGAAGAA
This sequence comes from Rhizobium tropici CIAT 899, assembly GCF_000330885.1. Lineage (NCBI taxonomy): Bacteria > Pseudomonadati > Pseudomonadota > Alphaproteobacteria > Hyphomicrobiales > Rhizobiaceae > Martinezella > Martinezella tropici. Next base: position 1,955,795 of record NC_020062.1, on the reverse strand, counting down.
GAGCGAGAATATTTCGCCGAGAAGCTCGACTTTCTGGCCTCCCCTGTGGCGGGGATCGACGATTGGCAGCCAGCCGATCTCGCCGCTCAGGCCCATGGCGCCGCGATGGCCGGCGCCGTCGAGCACAAGGCCGCCACCGGGGCAGGCATTGAGCGAAATGTAGAAAAAGCTGCGGCTTTCGGCGCCAAGCCCGTAGTCAAGCTCGGCAAGCGCTGCCGCATTGGTTTCGTTCTCGATGAAGACGGGATGCTGTGTCAGGTTTTCCAATGCGGTCCGGACATCGAAATCCATCCACTCTCCGTAATCGTTGGGCTTGCCCAGGAAGGCGATCTCGCCGAGCCAGTCCGGCATCGCAAGCCCGATACCGGCCAGATGCGCGTCGTCGATCAGACGGCTTCGCTGGAAATGCGAGATCGCATCGGCGGTCAGCTGCATGAATTCGCCGGGCAGGATGTAGCGCTTCTCATGGTGGACGCGGGCGCGCACGTTGCCGACGGCATCGACGGCGAGGATCGTCAGATGATCGCGATCGATGTTGATGCCGATGGCAAAGAAGGCGTCGGGGTTGATCTCAAGCTCGATTGCCGGCTGCCCTCTCAGACCGTGGCGCCGGCGAGCTTCGATGATCAGGCCTTCATCGAGCAGGCGATCGACGATGCGGGCGATCGCCGGCTTGGTGAAGCCGGTCTGCCGGGCGATTTCCGCACGCGAAATCGGTGCCTGCCGGTGGATGCAGCGCAAAACGACGGCTCGATTATGTTCGCCCGCATCCTCGACATTGGCTCCGGTCAGGTCGGGAGACAGTTTGACACCGGTCGTTTGGTTCATCGTCGGGATCCTTTATCAGTCTGGCACGCGCAAACCGGCCTCATCCCTTTACCGAGCCACTGGTCATGGAGCCAAGGATCAGCCGCTGCAGCGACAGGAACGCCACGATCGCCGGTACGACGGAGATGAGGCAGGCAGCCGCCAGCAGCTGGATGGACGAGTCGGTTTGCATGCCACGGAAGTTAAAGATCCCGACGCCGATCGGCATCAAATTGTTTTGCGTGAGCAGCAGAAAAGGCACGAGGAATTGCGACCAGCCGGCAATGACCGTGATGATGAAGACGGAGGCGATGCCCGGTGCCGACAGCGGCAGCACGATCCGCCAGAAGACGGAGAAACGGTTGCATCCGTCGATCATCGCGGCTTCGTCGAGGCTACGTGGAATGCCGTCGACCGTGCTCTTCAGAAGCCATGTCGCAAGCGGCACGCCAAGCGCGATATAGACCATCGTCACGGCGAAATGCGTATCGAGCAGGCCGAGGCGGTTCATATAGCGGTAGAGCGGCACCATGATGACCAGCGGCGAGATCATCTGAAAGAGCAGAAGCCCCATCATCGACAAGCCCTTGCCGCGGAACTGGAAGCGCGAGAAGGCGTAGGCCGCGGGCATGGCGACGATCAGAACGCCGAAGCCACTGAGCGCCGCAAGCTTCAGACCATTCCAGAGATAGAGCGGGAAGTAGCTGTTGTTGAGCACGGTGATGAAATTGTCGACGATGGGATTATGCGGAATATAGCGCGCCACTCCGCGATAGATTTCGCGTTTGTCACGCAGCGCCATCGACAGCAGGTAGGTGAGGGGGCCGGCGAAAAAGATAAACATCGCCAGCATGAAGAGATAGCTCAGGAAATCGCCGAAGCGCGTGCCGGTTCGCCTGCTCATCGTTCATCCTCCTTCGGCAGGAATGAAGCGTAGACGACGGCCAGCCCGAGGCTGATGATCAGCATCAGCACGGAAAGCACACTGCCGCCGGACAGATCGTAGTTGCGGAAGACGATGTTGAAGACATAGAGCGATATGACCTCGGTGGCGCGGCCAGGCCCGCCACCCGTCAGCGTGATGATCGCGTCGAAAGTGTTCAGCGTCATGATGGTGATGAGGATCATGTTGACGAGAATGGCGGCGCGCAACTGCGGAATGGTGATGAAGAAGAATTGTTGCGAGCCCGTCGCGCCATCCACTTCCGCCGCCTCGTAGAGCGAGGAATCGATTGCCTTCAACGCGGCATACATGACAACCATCGAGAAGGCCGTTCCGCGCCAGATGTTCGAGATCAGGGCCGACCAAGGCGCGATGGCGGGATCGGACAGCCAGGCGACCGTCGGCAGGTGCATGAGCCGCAGAATGCTGTTCAGTGCGCCATAGGGCGCCTCTGAAAACAGCATCTGCCAGATGATGCCGCCGGCGATGCCGGGCACGACCCAGGCGATGAGCGCCGTGGTTCTGAGGATTGTCGTGCCGAACAGGCCGCGTTTTTCGCCGCGAACGACGACGACGGCAACGGCAAGGCCGAGGATCTGCTGGCCGATGACGCTGCCGCCGACGAAGACGAAGGTTGCCCAGAGGATGTCGGGAAGCTGCGGCGAACTCAGCATGTTCGCAATGGAAGCGAGCGTATAATCCTGATTGTCACCGATCAGCGTCGCATTGGTGAAGGACAGACGGAACACGTCGATCACCGGATAGAGATAGAAGATGCCGATGACGATGATCACGGGCATGATCCAGGGTAGAGGCGCGCCGGCGAAGCGGCGCATGAACGATCTGCTGTGGGGCCGGCTGGCCGCCTCGATGGCGATAAGGGTCATTGGGCTTCTCTGTCCGGGTTTGATACTGCCGGCGGCGCCCCTAAGGGCACTGCCGTGATCGCAATCGTTAGAGACGCTTGTAAGCCTCCATGGTCGCCTTGAATGCCGCGTTAAGGGCCTCTTCCGGCTGTTTGGTACCCGACAGGACGTCGCCCATCATGATCTGGATCTGGTTGGAGATTTCCGGATAGATCGGCGCGCCCGGGCGGGCCTGGCCGTTGGCGAGAGCTTCGGCAAAGGTCTTGTTGGCTTCGGTCGCGAAGACGTCATATCTGTCGAAGAGCGATTTGCGCGTCGGCAATTGCTGCTGAAGCGCGTTGCCCGGCCCCATATAGATGTCGCGGGCAAGATTGGCGCACATCTCGACCTTATCCTTGTCCTTGCTGAAGGAGGCGATCGTCCAGCCGCCCGTGCCTGTGGAACGCTGATCGGCCGTTGGGCCGGGAATCGGCGAAAAAGTCCAGTTGGCGAATTCGTCCGGGTCCAGCGTTGCCTTTAACTGGGCGAGCTGCCAGTTGCCGCCGATGAAGAGCGCCGTGGTTCCCGCGGCCGCCGCCGCGTTCAGGTCGTCATAGTTGCCGATGGTGGTCACGCGCTTGGGCGCCGCGCCGGAATCGACGAGATCCTTGTAGTAGGTCAGCGCCTTGAGGAATTTCTCCTTGTTTTCGCCCTCGCCGAAAACAGGCTTGCCGCTGTCGTCGACGAGCTTGCCGCCGAGCGCCCAGTAATTGGCAAGCCAGTCGAAGGTCGACCCCTCATAGCGGGCGGCATTGAAGAGGATGCCCTCCATGCCTTCCTTGACGGAGGCAAGACCGGCCTTCTTCAGGTCGTCCCAGGTCTGCGGTGCGTCGGGAACGATGGATTTGTTGCGATAGAGCACACGAAGGTCAGTATCCCACCACCAGGCGCGGATCGCCTGATCCTTATCGGTAATGCCGTTGCGGATGAAGGGAAAGAGATCGGCAACCTCATCCTTGGAGAAATAAGGGGTGAAGTCGGCGAGCACATGATTGACCATGAACTGTGAGAGGACGAAGGAGTCGACGGCGGCGCAATCGGGAGCGTTGCCGGCCTTCGCCTGTTCGAGCATTTTTGCCTGTTCGGTACCGATATCCGCCGACATGAACTGCATCTGCAGCTTCCAGTCGGGATGCTTCTTGATGAAATCGACGAAGAGCTTTTGGTAGCCCTGGGCAATCGCCGGATCGGGGTTGTTGGGGCTGTCGTTCGTAAGTCGGACAGTGAGGGTTTTCGGCGCGTTGGTAAGGCCGATTCTGTCCTTTGTTGCCAGTTCCTGGGCAAACGCGGCAGGCGATGAAAACAACATCGTGCTCAGCGCCAAGGCGCTGACGAACGCTCTCTTCATGATGGGTCTCCTCCCCATTTTGAACGGATACAGCCTGGCGGTCGGTTGACCTCTCCTCATTTCCATGCTGCATTAATTAGATTAAGTTACTTTGGTTTGATGTCAAGTCGCAGCTCGGGAGGATTGAGATGCTAGCGACATTCAACAGTAGCTAGCGGCCTCAATCCGCTGCTCCCGATCGCAGAATAATCGAGCCGTTGCGGGCAGCCGCAATGGGCAGCGAGGTTTTGCTCCGGCTGTCGAAACAGCCAAACCATCAATGGAGGATCAGATGCGTCTACTCATTCTCGGCACCGGCGGAATGGCCAACAAGCATGCGGCAAGCTTCAAGGAGATCCAGGGTGTCAGCGTCGTGGGCGGCGTCGATGTCGTGCCCGAGCGGCTGGCCGCCTTTTGCTCGGAACACGGTATTCCCAATCGTTTTTCCTCGCTGGAAGAGGCCTTGGCCTGGGGCGAGTTTGACGCTGTTGCTAACGTGACGCCTGACGCTGTTCATCACCCGACGACGCTGCAGGCGATTGCGGCCGGCAAGCATGTCTTCTGCGAAAAGCCGCTTGCGACCGACGCAACCAAGGCGATGGAAATGACCGAGGCTATCGAGAAGGCCGGCAAGGTCGGCATGGTGAATTTCACCTATCGCAATTCACCTGCCCTGCAGAAGGGGCGGCAGATGGTGCTCGCCGGCGAAATCGGCAAGGTGAGGCATGTCGAAGCTTCGCATTTGCAAAGCTGGCTGGTGGGGAAGCATTGGGGCGACTGGAAATCCGAGAGCAAATGGCTGTGGCGTCTCAGCAAGAAGCATGGCTCGAACGGTGCGCTTGGCGATATCGGTATCCATATTGTGGACTTCGCCTCCTATGGTTCCGGTCTCGATATCGCTCATGTTTTCGCGCGGCTGAAGACCTTCAGCAAGGCGCCGGGCGACAAGATCGGAGACTATGATCTCGATGCGAATGACAGCTTCACGATGAATGTCGATTTCACGACTGGGGCGATCGGCACCATCCAGGCGACGCGCACCGCCGCCGGGCAGATGGACCAGCTGCGCCTCCGAGTTTACGGCGAAACGGGTTCGATCGAGATCATCTACGACACAGGAAAGTCAACGCTTCGCGCCTGCCTTGGCGAAGACGTTCATACGGCAACATGGCGTGATATTTCGTTCGACGACGTGGAAACCAATTATCAGCGGTTTGTCCAGGCGGTCAGAATGGGCAGGACACAGGAGCCTTCGTTCCGCCGCGCGGCCAACATCCAGAAGGTTCTCGACAAAGCGCTCGCCTCGGATATCAGCCATAAAGACGAGGCGCTTGCCTGAATCCGCCGTGAGGTTCAGCCTGAGACCGGCGGCAGCAGGGTATTCAGAAAAGGCAGGAGTGCCGCTCCCAGCGCCACGCCGCCGCCGCTGAAGCTTGCCGGCTTCATCGGCGAGATCCAGGGCGTGAGGAAGGGTCGCTTCGACGTGTCGCGTCGCTCGACGGAAAGCTGATGGATCAGCGCGTCGATGACTCCTCGCGGCAGGTCGCCGCCGATCATGATGACACTCGGCGCTATGAAGCCGGCAATCGCGATGATCGGGTCGAGCAGGTGGCTTGCTGCCTCGCGGATCCATTCGGCGAGCAATGGTGATGGCGGCTCCTGTCCGTCTATCAGGCGGCTGAATTCGTCCTCGTTGAGAAATTTGCGTAGCGCGCCAAATCCGACCACCATGTCCAAGGGAACATTGTCGGGGCCGGTTCGCATATCGCCGATATTGCCCGCACGTCCGTGAACGCCCGAATAGGGAATGCCTCGAACAAGGAAGCCGGCCCGGACATCCTCGTCGATGATGATCATTGCGAGCCCGCCTTTCAGGGCCGGCGTGCCGATCGTGCGCTCGGCGAGAAGGCTTGCAGTACATTCGCTCTCGACATAGCTGCGCGGTAGTTTCGATGCGACATCCAGCTGCTCGCGCTCTTCTGCGCTCCAGTCATTCGAGCCGATACCCAGGCCGATAATCGGCAGGTCAGCATGGCGACCAATCATGTCCTCGATCGCCGAAAGGATCGATGCGGCCCTCGTTGTCCGAGTGAGGGGGAAATAAATGCGGTCGTGAACCTGGCCGCTGAGATCGACAAGCACGGCCTCGCCGCGATTTTGACGAGCACGGATGCCGATCGAGAAGGCTCCCTCGGGCCGCAGGGCAAATTCCGTTGATGTCGCGCCGCCGCCGGCACCTTTGCGCCGATGCGACGTCACCAGCCCTTCATCGCCAAGCCGGCGCAAAATATTGGTGATCCCCGGCCCGGTCAGTCCCGAATGTTTTCCAAGCTCCATGCGGGTCAAGGGTCCATGGCGGCGGATCGCCTCCAGGATGACGCGAATATTTCTGTCGGCGATTTCTCCCGACCGCAGACCGAGTGTCTTCCCCCGCGTAACGTCCGTCTCCTCCGGCTGATAGCGCCGTGGCCCGGATCGAAGATACCGCATATTCGATTTCCTTGCGTATCCTGATGCTTGTGTATCACGGACAAAACTCTCGCAACTTATTTCTGTGTGCCTTGACGCCAAAACAAAGTTACTTAATCTAAATTCCGGCTGTGCGATCCGCTGGGAGGAGAGGGCGCGGGGCCTGCGACCTGTTTGCGTTGACGTGTTCTCTCCTCTGCCGCCAGTTGCCGATTTTCCGATAGGACCAGCCATGTCTCTTACTATTGCCCAACGCCTTGATCGCCTGAAAGTCCGCACTGCAGAGCTTGCGCATTGGCGCGACAGACAAAGCCTCGCGATTGATGGCTGGACCTTCGATGGAGAGCCAATTGCGCATCATCAGGATTGGCCGCATCGCAACGGGACGGTTCGCTTCGCTGCCAAGGCAACTGCGCCACAGGACTGGCCGCTCGAACAGATCCGCCTGCAGCTTGATCTTGGCGGCGAGAGCCTGCTGACGCTGCGCTACCCCGATGGCGAAGCCGAGACCTTCGGCCTCGACCCCTATCACCAGGAGTTTCCGATCAAGGGCCGCGACTTCCAGATCGCGACCGAGAGCGTTGCGCGTTTTCCGTTCGGGGAGCCGAATAGGACCCCGAAGCTGAACAGGGCGCGCTTGATCTGGCTGGATGAGGCCGTCCACCGGCTGCATCTCCTGTTGCAGCAGATCGGCGAGGCTGCCGATATTCTTGGCGGCCACGAAGTCGTGCCGCATCTGATCGATGCCGCCGAACGGGCGCTGCGCAGCCTCGATTGGCCGTCGGACACATCAGCCTATATCTCGCGCACCTCAGGCGCGGCAATGCAGCAGAAGATCTGGGAATTGCCGGAGCTTCAGGACAATCCGGCCGGTCTCAGCGAAGCGCAGAGTGCTTCGGCGGCTGCTGCCTATGATGAATTGCTTGCGCAACTGAAAGAGCTTCAAAAGCGCTTCCCACAGAATGGCGAACTGCTGCTGACCGGCCATGCCCATATCGACCTGGCATGGCTTTGGCCCTATGGCGAAACGCGCCGCAAGATGCGCCGCACCTTCAACACTGCGCTCTCGCTAATGGAACGCTCCGACGACTTCCGCTTCAATCAATCGACCGCCCAATATTATGCGCAGATAGAGGAAGATGATCCGGAGTTGCTCGAGCGGATCAAGAAGAAGGTTATCGAAGGAAAATGGGAAACCGTCGGCGGCATGTGGGTCGAGCCTGATACCAATATGCCCACAGGCGAGAGCCTCGTGCGCCAGGTTCTCTATGGCCAGCGCTATTTCGAAAAGCATTTCGGCCTGCGTCATAGCGTCTGCTGGCTGCCGGATTGTTTCGGTTTTTCCGGCGCCCTGCCGCAGATCCTGCAGCTTGGGGGCATCGACAGCTTCTTCACGATCAAGGTAAACTGGAGCGAAAGCAATCACATTCCGTCCGATCTCTTCTGGTGGAAGGGGCTCGATGGAAGCAAGGTTCTCACTCATACCTTCGATAACCCCATGCAAGGTTATAACGGTTTCGTACAGCCGGATTGTTTCGTGCTGACCTGGAAGAATTTCCGCGGCAAGACGCAGCATGACACCTCGCTGCTGGCCGTCGGCTATGGCGACGGCGGCGGCGGCGTCACGCCGGAAATGGTCGAGCGTGAGGTGCAGCTGCGCGATTTCCCGGCGATCCCGAAGGCGCGCTGGGGCACCGTGAGAGGCTTTTACGAAAAGGCCCACCGCACCGCTAAGGAAAAGGAGCTGCCGGTCTGGGATGGGGAAATCTACCTCGAACTGCATCGCGCGACGCTGACATCGCAAAGCGGGGTCAAGCGCAAGCATCGGCAGGCCGAACGCGCCCTGATCACGGCGGAGACGCTCGCCTCGCTTGCCCATATGCTGGGCGCTGCCAAACCTCGGAGCCTGGAGGCAGATTGGCGCGTCGTTCTGAAGAATGAGTTTCACGATATCCTGCCTGGATCGAGCATTCGCGAGGTCTATGTCGACGCCGAGCGCGAGCTTGACGGCGTGATCGACAATGCCAAGGCGGAGCAGGTCAGATCCGTGACGACGCTATTGGCCCATCTTCCGGCGGGCGGGGTCACGGATGCGCTTTTCGTCGTCAACCCGTCGCTTTCGCCGCGCCCGCTCACCACAACACTGTCCGATGGAACGGTACTGGCCTCCGCCGATTCCGTCGCACCTCTTTCCGTCGCGGTCTTCGATCGCAAGGCGATCAGGCCGGCCGGGCTTCTGAAGGCCGATAGCCATCAGCTCGAAAACGAGTTTTTGTCTGTCGTCATCGGCAAGGATGGAGCCGTCTCGAGCCTTGTTCACAAGGCAACGGGGCGGGAGGCGATCGAAGGGGCGGCCAACCAGCTCTGGGTCTATCCCGCCGACAAGCCGCGCAACTGGGATGCCTGGGACGTGGATGCCGATTATGCCGAGAAAGGAGTCCGCCTGGATCAGCCTGAAAGCATCACTCTGGTCGAGGAGGGACCGCATCGCGCCGCGATCCGTGTCATCAATCGATACCGCAACTCGACCGTGACCCAGCTTTATGTTCTGACGGCCAATGCCCGCAGGCTGGATATCGAGACGACCATCGACTGGCATGATCGGCGAACGCTGCTGAGAACCCTCAGTCCGGTCGCCGTGCGGTCGCGCACCGCGACTTTCGAATGCGCCTTCGGTGTCGTCGAGCGGCAGACGCACACCAATACGTCCTGGGAGCAGGCGATGTTCGAGGCGGCGGCGCATAGGTTCGTCGATCTCAGCGAACCCGGCTTCGGCGTTGCCCTGCTCAATAATGCCAAATATGGCCACAATGCCCGCGGCAATGTCATCGGCATGAGCCTCGTGCGCTCGCCGATCTATCCCGATCCGCTGGCCGATGAAGGCGAGCAGAGCTTTACCTATGCGCTGATGCCGCATGAGGATGCCTGGTATGACGGCGGCGTTTTATCGGAGGCGATCGATCTCAATCAGCCGCTGGTCAGCATGGAGGCAAGCGGTCTTGCGGCCGGCACCTTATCGCCGCTTGGCGTCGAAGGCATACCAGTCGCTTTCTCGGGTCTGAAGCCGGCCGAGGAAGGGGAGGGCCTTGTCCTGCGACTTTACGAGCCGGCCGGGCGTCGTGGTCATCTGTCGCTTACCCTGCCGTCGGGATGGCAGACATCGGGGCCGCTGAACATCCTCGAAGAACCGATCGAACGCACTGGACCCGCAGACATCATGCCGTTTGAAATCCGGACCTGGAAATTGCAGCGGACCTGACGGCTAAGCTCGATTTTGTCGGGCCATTGCCTTTGCCGGAGAGTCGCCTCGTCAGCGACTCTCCAATATGCGCATCAACCGGCCGCGATAGCTGTCGAGAATGACGGCCAGTACGATAACGGCGCCGATGACGATCGGTTTGATGTTGTCGTCGGCACCCAAGAGCTGCAGCCCCGTGGACAGCACCTGCAGAATGCAGGCTCCAACCAACGTTCCGATAATCGAGCCCTTGCCGCCGGAGAGACTGGTTCCGCCAATGATGACGGCCGCGATTGCGTTCAATTCATAGCCGATGCCGGCGACAGGGCTGCCGACATTGAGGCGCAGCAGGTAGACCATGGCGGCAATGCCGGCGGTCAGTCCGGAGATGGTGAAGACCGCGATCTTGTATCGCATCGGTTCATGGCCCGAGAGGCGAACCGCCTCCTCATTCGTCCCGATTGCAAAGACGAAACGCCCGAACACCGTGTAGCGCAGCACGAACCAGCCGATAAGGACGACAACAATCGCGATCAGGAAGATCGATGGAAGGACGCCCCAGAAAATCAGATTGCCGAAATCGACGAAGGGCTGCGGCAGGCCGGTGATGGTGGAGTTGTCGCTGACGACGCGGGCAAGGCCGCTTGCGACGTTGAGCATGCCGAGGGTGACGATGAAGGATGGAAGCTTCCATTTCTCGCAGATCCATCCGTTGATGGCACCTAGAATCGCGCCGGCACCCATCGAGGCGAGCGACGCAAGAGCGATCGCCTGCCAGGGAGAAAACCTCGGGTCGATCATGATCGTCGCGCCGATGACGGTGCAAAGCGCCAGCAGCGATCCGACGGAAAGATCGATGCCGCCGGTGAGGATGACGAAGGTCATGCCGGCCGCAAGCACCGTATTGATGGCGATCTGCACGAAGATCTTCAGGAAGTTCTCCGGCGTCGCGAAATAGGGCGCCGTCAGCGAGAAGAAGATCAGAATCAGGACGAGGGCGATGGCGACACCGGCCTCTTTCATCGAGATCCGGATGAGCTTGTCCCAGACGCTGGCCTCTTTTGCCTCGGTCGCCTTTTCAATGTTTCCGGACACGACTGTACTCCTTGTAAGCGAGCGAGAGGATCCTGCTCTCGTCAAATTGGGCCCGGGGGATTTCCCCGGCTATCTTGCCGTCCGAGAAGACGATGATGCGATGGCAAATGCTCATGAGTTCCGGCAGATCCGAAGACACGACGAGGACGCCTTTTCCCTCGGCGGCAAATTTCCACAGAAGCTCATAGATTTCCGCCTTGGCGCCGACATCGATGCCTCGGGTCGGCTCGTCGAAGATCAGCACCCTGGGGCCGCGAAACAGCCATTTGGCGATGACGACCTTCTGCTGATTGCCGCCCGAAAATGTCCTGACGGCCTGATGAATGGACGGTGTTTTGATCCGCAATTCACGCACGAGGCGCTGCGAGGACTCGTCTTCCGCCTTGCGCAAAATCAATCCGTTGCGGGAGACCTTGGCGAGATTGGTGATGGTGGTGTTTTGCGCACAGCTCATGTCGAGCATGAGCCCTTGTATCTTGCGATCTTCGGTCGCCAGGCACAGTCCGACGGTTACCGCGTCCTTGGGCGAGGTAATCTCGACCGGCTGGCCGTCGATGCGGATTTCGCCCGCAGCCTTGGCGTCGGCGCCGAATATGGCCCGGACCGCCTCGGTGCGACCGCTGCCGACAAGCCCGGCAATGCCGACGATTTCTCCCTTGGCAACGGAAAATGACAGCTCCGGGCTGTGACTCGTCACTTTGAGGCCGGAGACGCCAAGCGCCTCGCCGGAGATGGTGCTGTCGCCGCGGAAGGCGTCGTGCTGCGCAAGTTCGCGCCCGACCATGAGTTCGACGATTTTCGGAATTCCGAGCCCTTCGAGCGGCCGCGTAATCACATGCTGTCCATCGCGCAGGATGGTGACGTCATCGCCCACCTCGAAGATCTCTTCGAGCCTATGCGATATATAAAGCGTGGTAACGCCCCGCGCTTTCAGGCGCTTGAGAATCTCAAAGAGCCGATCGACTTCCTTGGAGGTCAGGGTTGCCGTCGGTTCATCGAGGACCAGAAGCTTGCTTTCGTTGGAGAGCGCCTTGGCGATCTCGAGCAGTTGAAGCTGGGCGACGCTCAAGCTGCTGGCAAGCGTCGTCGGCGCCACATCGAGGCCGACTTCCGCCAGCAGCTCCGCCGCCCTGGCGTTCATTTGCCTGTAGTTTACCAAGCCGTATTGGCGCGGCAGATGCTCAAACAACAGGTTTTCGGCGACGGTAAGATTGGAAAGTGGGTGCAGTTCCTGGTGAATGACCCGGATGCCCGCCTTGAACGCCTCGAGCGGAGAGGACGGATGATAGGCTTCGCCGTCGAACAGGATGCGGCCATCGTCCGGCTTGAAGACGCCGCCAAGCAGATTGATCAGGGTCGATTTGCCGGCACCGTTTTCACCAAGAAGAATGTGACCCTTGCCGCGACCGATCTCTATGGAGACATCCTTCAGCGCCACGACGCCCGGGAAGCGCTTGCCTATTCCTTCCAGCTTCAGGATGGCATCATCTACTGTCTCAGGCACGTCCACCTCATCAGCGTTTTCATTTCGAATTGGAGATGATGATCTTCCTCGCGTCGCCTTCCACTGGGGCTAACGCCTCACGCTAAACGGCGGGCCAGAAGATCGATCGAAAAGCGGATGCGCCGGCGATTGCCGACGCATCCCCGCCCGCAAGGCGGGTTTATCGACTATTTGAGGTCCTTGGCGGTGACGAGCGTCACGTCGGTCTTCACCCAGCCGGTGAATTTTTCGCCGGCGTATTCGCGAAGGCCGTACTTGATGCCCATGGCTGCCATTTCCGCGCCGTACTGTTCGACGCTGGCAAGCATCTTGCCGTCCTTGATCAAGGGCTTGACGGAGGGGATGTTATCGAAGCCGACAACCTTGATCTTGCCTGCCTGGCCGGATGCATCGAGCGCCTTGACGACACCCAGGGCCATGGAGTCGTTTGCAGCCATGACGCCTTGAATATCCTTATATTTTGTCAGGAAATTCGTCATGACGGTATTGGCTTCTTCGGTTTCCCAATGTGCGGTCTTGCTGTCGAGAAGCTCGAGCTTGCCGTTCTTGATGGAATCCATGAAGCCTGCCTTGCGCTCCTTGGCGTTGTCGGCCTCGGGATTGCCTTCCAGGATCACGACCTTTGCGCCGGGTCCAAGATCCTTGGCGAGCGCATCGCCGGCAAGCTTGGCGCCGGCAGCGTTGTCGGGACCGAAGAATGCGAGATCGATACCGGCGGCCTTCTTGGCATCGGCGTCGAGCGGCACGTCGATATTGATGACTTTCACGCCGGCCTTCACCGCCTTGGCAAGCGGCGTTGCCATGGCCTTGGAATCGGCCGGTGCGACGACGATGATGTCGTACTTCTGCGTCACGAAATTCTCGACGGCGTCGACCTGCGAGGCAAAGTCACGTTCGTCCTTCATGCCGACGGCCTTGAAGTCGAACTTGTCCTTGTTTTCAGCGGCGTACTTGTCCGCGCCGGCCTTCATCTGCTTGAAGAACTCGTTGGACAGGGATTTCATGATCAGCCCGACCTTGGGCTTGCCGGCCGCGAAGGCAGGCGACACGCCGCAGGACAGCGCAAGTATCAGAGTGCCGGCAAGTCCGAGTTTCAGCGCAGAGCGCCGCGGCGTGTTGATGAAGGCGGTGTCGCGCTTGGTAGAATTGGACATTTTCTCTCCTCCTGAACGGTTCTTGGCTCAGCTCCACCTGAGTTGTCCACGACAATGAACCGGTTCCACGGCTATTGGGTAGCATGCCGCTAAGAATTGTCAAGGCGTTATCGAAATCGGCTCAACTTGGCTGAAATTTCAACTTTACCAACGCCGGAAGAAAGATATGATGAACCGTTTCCATATGAGTATGGCATTTATCCGCGCAATGGAGAATCGGCTTGACTTGAAGCCTTTGACTAAGACGGCGGAGACCATTAGCTGAGAGCCCGGATCAGGCGCCTCGGAAGGTGAGATGAAGGGATATCGGTATCCATATGCCAAAGGTCGGAATTCGAGACGTTGCCAAGCTGGCGGGGGTTTCTACCGGGACCGTTTCAAGGGTTTTGAATGATCATCCTTCCGTGACGGAGGAATTGAGGGCGCGGGTCAGAGGCATTATCGAGCAGCTCGGCTATATGCCAGACCCATCTGCCAGAAGCATGCGCAGCAAGGTCAGCCGTCTCATCGGCATCGTCATTCCCGACCTGACCAACCCCTTCTTTTCGGAACTTGTGCAATCCGCAGAGCAGGCGGCGGCAAGGCATGGCTATAACATCATCGTCATGACCTCCTTCGATCATCCAGCCAAGGAGGCGGATCGAATCGGCCAGCTGACAAGCCGAAAGGTGGATGGCATCATCCTTGTTCCGAGCAATGATTTCCATACGCTCAAGTTGCCGAAGGGATTGCCGATCGTCATCGTCGACCGCCTCCTGCCGGGCTACTCCGGCATCGCAGCCGATCATCGAAGCGGCGTGCGTCTCGGAGTCGAGCATCTCGTAAAGCTCGGCCATCGCCGTATCGGTTTCATTTCAGGTCCCAAGGACTCTGTTCCCGCCAACGATCGTCTCAAGGGCTATCTCGATGCGATGGAGTTGGTCGGCGATGGCAAGGAGAGTGCGACGCCGCTGATCGCAGAAGCCGCTTTCGACTATGAAAGCGGACGGTCTGCCGGAAACTATCTTCTCGCACGCGCGCGCCACGAGCGCCCAACCGCCATATTCGCTAGCTCCGACCAACAGGCGATCGGCTGCATGAGAGCAGCTCACGATTTGGGAATTCCAATCCCGGCTGCCCTTTCCATCGTCGGCTTTGATGGTATTCCGCTTGCAAGCATGACAATCCCACGCCTGACCACCGTCAAGCAGCCAATTCAGGACATAGCGGCTGCGGCGGTCGCTGCTTTATTGAGTCGGCAGGTCGCCCCAGGCCTCGGCAAGCCGCTCCTGTTGCCCTGCGATATTTCCGAGGGGGAAACAACCTCTTCACCACAGCCGGATTGAAGGCGGGTGATGTCGGTGACCTAGCAGGCGCTACACCGCATATCGACTGCATATATTGCTCGCCACATGTATCTGTAGCAATATCTGAGCTACTGTCGTCGGAACTGCCATGCCGATATGTCGCTTTATACCGCTCAAATACCGAGTGTATTAAGCCAGTCTCCGAAGGTAGATGTCTCCGTCATCTGCGGTAGATGACCGACCTTGCATTCGCCTGTATGCCTGCGGACTTCGCTTGGACTATAGCCGAATTCGTGTGTGAAGGCTCGGCTGAAGTTAGCTGCCGATTCAAAGCCGAGATTACCGGCTATATCAGCAATTTTCTGACCGTTGCTCAAGTCGGCAAGTGCTGCGCGTGCAGCCAGAAGTCTTCGTCTTCTCACATAGTTCAACACGCCACCCGATGCCTGGAACAGTCCATAAAGCCTGGTTCGGGAGATTGCCAACTCACGGCTCAATGCTTCAGGGGTTAGGTCCGCCGATCCGAGATTGTTCTGAATAAAGCGACGAGCTTTCGTCATCAGGCCGATCTCGGAGCTGCGATCGCCGGTCGTGTGGCCGTTCACCAGCGGTGCGACACTATGAAATATCATTTCCTGCAGTTGGTTGCGTACACTATGCAGGTCGTCTTTTGTCAAACGGTCGAGGTTTGCTTCGAGAAAAGCAATGTAGTCAGCCAGCAGCTTGACGCGCTCACCCCCTAGGACGATGTTGTTGCTTGCTCCAGGCAGTCCGCCGTGATCGGCAAACAGATCGCAAGGCAGGATGAGGGAGACAGATTGCGCGCTTATGGTGCGGCCGTAAAACGGGCAGCCAAGTGCCCGGATTTCCATCATGCCAGGCTCATTTTCGACCACATGTCCGTTGACGCTGGTCCATGTTCTGCCCGTGCGCAGAAAGGTGATCTGCCAATGATCTATGGCGCTGAAGCGTACTTTTTCTGCAGGGCGCTCATAACGGAAGGCGGGCGTTTGTTGCTGAACGAGAAGCGCCCCTTCCAGATTCCAAACGGTTTGGCTCGCAGCAAAACCATCGGCGGCCTCGGCGCTTTCCGGAAGATAGGCATCGACCAGCGGCGCCATATGCTTCCGCCAAGCCAGGAATTGCCGGTTGGGAGCCTCATTGGACGTGGAGAACGGCAGCGACACGAGTACCGGCAGGTCTGTGGCGTTGCCGCAAAGGGGAGCTTCGGAAATGCGGGGCCAGCGGCGCCTTTCGACAAGGGTCGGTTGTTCGGAGCTAGTCTCCGTTTTATTCCACATCATCGTAATAGCCTTTCGACGAAGCATTCCAACTCGACTGGCGGTTCCCGCGTTGTTCTGGCAACGGGCGGATGAAAGGGAGTGATGGCCGGCCAAAATAGATCGCGCGTGGATAGTATAGATCTTGCATATCCAAGATCTTTCCCCTTCGTCGCAAAACAGCCCGAATTTCAGTCCATCCGAGCGTCCGCCGGTTGGCGGACTGACTGAAGGGACGTGATTGGATCACGTCTTGAGAAAATGATTCTGCCCTGCGATGCGCCTTGGCCAGCGAACCAAAGAAGTCTGTGGATGTTTGAGTCAAGGCTCTGTGCATCCATCGAATATCGCGCCAAGCTATATTCATTGCAGGCAGCATTGTTGCAGTTCCCCGCCGGAAGGCTGTAGGGAAATTAAGCAGATTTCGTTAATATTTTCAAGATATTTATAGAAGTTGCTTAAATATTTTCAGCTGAAATACACGAGTGAAACTTTTAAAGGAGAGTAAACTTATGAGTTTTTGGAAGAACTCGTACAATCTGACTACTGACAATCGAAAAATTGCTATCTCCGTGCCTGTAATACTTGCGATTGCATTTTCGGCAGGAATGGCTGCAAACGCTAATGCGGCCGAGAACCTGCATGTAAAAAATAAGACGGTTCAGCTGTATATGAAGAAGTATCAAAAGAACGACGTCGTCTTCTACAGTGGAAGATCGCTTGCCAAGACCACTTCGATTTCCGCTGAGGACTACTTCAAGGGCTCTCCCTATATCTGTACGCCAAGCGGATTTGGAAGAACGTCGCATTGCTACAATCGTGGTGCATTTTAAGGTGAGCCAAAGACTGTCGCGTGGTATGCGCGGCAAAGAATAGGGGCATTCCCTGGATGGTGGTTCGACGGAACAAGTGGGGACGCGTGCCGCCCGCTATCCAAGAAAAGCCCCTATGTGAGTATTCGACTTCAACCGGGCAGATGACTGCGAACATAATCGCCCCGTCGTAGTTTCAGAACTTCGTCATCATGTTTGATCGGATTATGACGGAACACATACCATTTTCCGCCTGATGCTCGTTTCTGATAGATGGTCCCAGCCTTCTCGCGATGCAGGAAGCAGGACACATTGGATGCTGCACTTTTCTTGCTGTGCCAGACAGCGCTCATGCAGAGCCTACCGCGATCGGTCGCATACCAAGTGCCCTTTGCATAGGATTTTCGAGCGCCCGTGTGCGACCAGGCCGTAAATCGGCGGTGATGGCGTGAGAAGAAACCGGCCCCGTCTTTCCATATCCAGGAGCGTCCCGCGTAGAGCTTTTTGAGCTCCTTCGCACTCATCGGCATGGCTTGGTGGGCCGCATGCGCCGTCATTCGATCGATATGACGATGCGTCGCCGCGTTCGCGGTGCCGGCCAGCAGCATCGCGAACATGGTATTCAGGATGATGAAACGGAACCAGGACATATACTTATCCTCCACCTTTCATCGCGGTCAGTTCAGCAGGGGCGGTGTGGCGACCCGCCAGTCCGGCCTGCCGAGGCCGTCCGGCCAGGGGTAGACTTCACGATCGTTGAAATAAACCACCGCCTGCAGGTTGGGGAATTCGGAGTGCGGCTTGTTGGCTTCCTCGGCCCATCCATGAACATAGGCCTCGTTGCCCTGATAGCCCAATTCCGCGATCACGATCGGCTTCTTGAATCGCTTCACACGGTCATAGCCGGGTTTGGTCGCTTCCACGAAGGTCGAATCCCGCCCGAGCTTGCGTAGATCGAACGGTTGGTAACCGAACACCGACAATCCGACGACGTCGACGAATGAATCACCAGGATAGTAGGCTTCAAGCCCAGCCTTGCCCATCGGCGACCACATGTATTTTGCCGTGGGAAGGCTCTTGCGGCAGACGGTGACCGCGTGCTTATAGGCTTTCACGTAGTCGTCCGCCTTCCAATAGGCCCAGGTGAACTGTCCGTTCTTCTCGTCCATTTCCTGAGCCCAGCGAATGGTGACGGGCGTATTGAGTTTGGCGGCCGCGGAGCAGATCGCCGTCATGTTGGAATCGTAGTGACCCGCCAGAATTCCACTGAGGAGATCGGCTGGTGTGACCCGCCAGTTGCGGGCCCATGACCAGGGCTCGACCGTGATCAGCAGCGAGCGGCCGCGCTTGCGGGCATATTCGTCTGCCGTGCTCAGCGTCGACAGATCGACATCTTCCCAAGGCAGGAAGAGGTGCTCGATCTTTGGATTGGGGTCATTGGAAAAATCCCCGTTGGGATCATAGGCACCCCCCGGTAGCGATTGGGGAGTGATAATCGGCCTCTTGTCATTGAAGAGCGGCCGGGTCTCGGCCCTTGCATCCAAGCCGTTGCTGGCAGCATATATGCCCCCGCAGAGGGCGCCAGCCGCAAGCAAAGCCGTCGTTAGTTTCGATAGGGTTTTCATCGCATTGCCTCCTTCCTCTATTCGGTCTTGCGGACGGTTAAAGAGGTCTTCAAGGCCTCCAGTCGTTGTGAGACCAGATCATCGGCGATGAGGTTTGTCGCCTCATCGGTTTTCTCGGTAATGGGATGGCGAAACACAATCCATGCTCCGCCAGTCTCGCGTTTCTGATAGATCGTTCCATCGAAGATGCGATGGACGAAGCAGGTCTTGGCCGGAAACTGGCCGTTTGCGGCATGCCAGGTTGCCTCCAGACACAGCCGGCCGGTGTCTGTTATAGCCCAGCGGCCTTCAGCCCAGGATTGTCCACCGGTTCCGTCGACCCAGGCTGAGAACCGACGGTCGGTATTCTGCATTCGGCCGGCGCCATCGGGCCAGCGCCAGCTCTTGTCGTGATAGAGCATGTAGAGTTCAGCCGCCGTCATGGGCCTTGCGCCGTCCGGCACCTTGGTGGTGGTCGCGGCGACGGCCGCATCGCTCGCCGTCGCAAGCCCAAGAACGATCGCGCATGCCAGCGATGCCGCGGCGAGGAGGGAGGTCTGTTTCCTTGATGGTTTCATATTATTTCTCCCGTGTTCGTGATTGGCGAGCCTCGGCGCTGCTGCCCTCAAGGCTCGCTGCCGGTTTCGCCGCCTGGCAATGTCTCGCAGGTTACCTTGCGTGCTTGCCGACTTACCTATGGCGCAGATGCGAGCGCCGATCCGACGGGCATGGCTTCGTTCCGCCAGCGCGCTGAGATCCTGCTCGGTTTCCATAACAGCCATCTTCATCTGCGTTCCGCCATAGTGTCCCTGTATGAAACTCAATCGTCCGTGTCGCTCACGTGCCAGTGCGGATTGAGCACCATTCTGTGCAGTCCGCGACCGCCAATTCCAGCACCTGCCACCGAAAAGCGAGTATCGAACAAGACGTAGCCGTCGGTGTCCCAAATCAATGATTGTGCTCCGGCGCGGCCGTGCTCCATGATGCCGAAAAATGGCAGGGCAGTCAGAGCAATCAGACCGCTGGCGAGCGCCGGCCGGTAAAAGCGCCTGCTCGCGCTGAGCGTATTTTCACGCGCATGCTGAACGATGATGACCAGCAGCAGTAAAGTATAGATGGTGGCATTCATCGTAGCGAAGATATAGAAGCCGGAGCTCTCTTCCGCAGCACTGACAAATAGAACCGGCAGGATGGAGACAAAAGAGAGCATGGCATAGGGTGCAAGAACTCGGAACGGTAGAGGATCGACGTCCGATGTACCCTTCGGAGTGACGCGGAAATCCACGAATGTTCCAGTCGTCCAATCGCGTATGGCAGCGAGAGAACCCATAAGCGCCCATGGCCAGCGAGCAAACAGGAACAACGTCATCTCCCAGCTCAGAATACTCGCATCGACGGGTCTGAATGTATGCGTACTGCGCCAGCGGTAGGCAAACAGGATCAGCAGAATGGACTGCGGCACGAAATGCAGCAAAAAGTCAGGATATGATACATCGACGAAGGTCTTCCCTCTAGTAAGCGCGATGATCGGCATGATGAACATCAGCGCCATGAAGAGAGAAAAGAGGGAATACCAGAGCTGCGAAAACAGGAACTGCATTCTGAGGCGTGGCGGCAGCCGTTTGATCAAGCTTGGCGAATATTGCAGCAGGATCATCATGAGGCTGCGCGACCATTGAAACTCCTGGGTGATGAGATCGGCGAAAGTACGCGGACCGTCGCCATGAGCAATGGCATCGAGTGCGTGTATGCCGCGCCAGCCATACGCATTCATCATCAGTGTGGTGGAGTGATCTTCCGCCAGTTCAGGTCCCAGCCCGCCAATGTTCTTGAGGGCCTTGGTGCGGACGGCATAGTGCGAGCCGATGCAAAGTGGCGACAGTCCATGATTGAACCCCGCCTGAAGCGATCCATGCATGCTGGCTTCCGCATAGAGGCGGCCGCGAGCCGCCCAGCTCTCATGGGCATTCTGGTCGCAAATGCTCGGCGCTGATACATAGCCGACTGCCGGGTCGGCAAAGGGCCGAAGCATCTGAAAAAGATAGCCTTGTTCGGGCACGTGGTCGGCATCGAGCTGCACGACGAAATCATAGCCTTCATAGCCGTAGTGATCGTAGAAGAAGGCGAGGTTGCCTTCCTTGCAGCGGGTGCGCCGCGGCCATGTCTGGCGGTGATAATCGTCCCGCCCCTTCCGGGTGGAAATCTGGACGCCATATTTGCTGCACCAATCCCGCGTCGAGGGCGACGGATCTTCATCTGCCAGCCAGGTGTCGTGGGTCACCTCCTGCGCCAGCATGGCATCCAACGTGCGGGCCACCACCGAAAAGGGCTCCGATGGCGCTTTGGTCACCACCATCGCGATGCGGCTGCCGGCAGGAAGCCGTAATTCCCCTGTCGGCTTTTCGGCGCGGAAGAAGACGATGATGAAATAGGCTGGAATGATCGTCACCCAGGCGAGCACCAGGGTCACCAATATCGACCCGAGAGCGTCGACATGATGCGCGGGTGCGAGCCACCAGCTCCAGAAATAGCCGAGTGCCGCAAGCCACAATGCGGCGCAAACCATATATTCCGCGCGCTTGCGACCTTGCAGCACCGGCGTCATCAACGCCCGGTCCTTCATTGCTTGAGCTCGTGTTCGGATCGATGTCATCCTCGCATCTCCAGCCCGAAGAAGGGAGCTGCGGTCCGGATGATCGTTTCGATGTCCGAATGCAGAGCGCGGAAGCCGAGCTTCTCGGCAGCAAGATCCGAAGCGGCATAAAGAGCAGGCGGGTCGCCCGGCCGCCGCCTGTGCATGGCGACAGGAACCTGGCGGCCGCAAACGCGCTCGATCGTGCCGACGATCTCCTTGATCGACGTGCCGCGGCCGCTTCCTAGATTGACGGCGAGATTGTTTCCGCCAGCCAGCAGATATTCGACCGCCAGGACATGCGCCTTGGCAAGATCCAGCACATGGATATAGTCGCGCACACACGTGCCGTCCGGCGTGTCGTAATCGTCGCCGTAGACTTCCAAGGTTTCGGTCGTGCCGGCCGCCGCCAGCAATGCGCGGGGAATGAGATGTGTTTCGGGGTCATGCCATTCGCCGAGTTCCTGTTCCGGATCGGCGCCGGAGGCGTTGAAGTAACGCAGCGCCACATAAGAAAGGCCATAGGCCGCCGAATAGTCGGCCAGCATATGTTCGGCAATCAGCTTGGTTCTGCCGTAGGGATTTATCGGCTGAGGCGTCTCGCATTCGCGGATCGGCAGATGCGCGGGAATTCCGTAGATTGCGCAGCTCGATGAAAAGATCAGCTTATCCGCTTCCGTGCGGCGGCACGCCTCCAGAACCGACAGCGTGCCACTGACATTGTTGGCATAATATTTAGCAGGATTTTCGACGGACTCGCCGACATAGGCGGAGGCGGCGAAATGGATGATTGCCGCGGGTCTATGCTCCTCCATTGTCTCGGCAAGATGGGATGTGTCGAGAATATCTCCTTCCACAAAAGGTCCCCAGCGTACGGAGGTCAGATGGCCCGTCGAGAGGTTGTCATAGACGACCGGCTCGAAGCCTTGTCGATGCAGGAGCTTCGCGGTGTGGCTGCCGATGAAGCCGGCGCCACCCACGACGAGTATTTTTTGCTTGCCCATCACGCAACCTCGAAAAGCTCGCTGCTCGCACGTACCAACTGACGTTCGAAGTACGCGATGGTGGACTTCAATCCATCCGTCAGGGCGATGGACGGTTCCCATCCCAGTTCGCGTTTCGCGACCGTGATATCGGGCCGGCGCTGACGGGGATCGTCGATCGGCAGGGCTTTATGGATTATCTTCGACTTGGAGGCGGTAATCGCGATGACCTGTTCGGCAAGATCGCGCACGGTGAACTCCGCCGGATTGCCGAGATTGACGGGCGTATGGATCGTCGTTTGGTCGGCCATCAGGCGAATGAAGCCCTCGATCAGGTCGGCGACATAGCAGAAGGAGCGCGTCTGGGAACCGTCGCCATAGACGGTAATATCCTCACCCTTGAGCGCCTGTACGATGAAATTGGAAACAACGCGGCCGTCGTCGGGGCGCATGCGCGGTCCATAAGTGTTGAAGATGCGCGCAATCCTGATGTCGACGCCATGACGGGCGTGAAAGTCACGGAAAAGCGTTTCAGCGGAGCGTTTGCCTTCATCGTAGCACGAGCGAGGGCCGAAGGAATTGACGTTACCCCAATAGTTTTCCGGCTGCGGATGCACGTGGGGGTCGCCATAGATTTCCGAGGTCGAGGCCTGGAAAATGCGCGCTTGATGATATGTGGCAAGCTCCAGCAAGTTGAGCGCGCCGAAAACACATGTTTTCATCGTACGGATCGGATCGGCCTGATAATGCGGCGGAGATGCCGGGCAGGCCAGATTGTAGATTTCGTCGACGGGCAGATCGAGCGATGAGATGACGTCGTGGCGGATGAAACTGAACGTCTCGTAACGAAGGAGATGCCAGAGATTGTCCATCCGTCCGGTTGAAAAATCATCCACACATATGACTTCATGACCATCCTGTAGAAGTCGGTCGCAAAGATGTGACCCAAGGAACCCTGCGCCGCCCGCAACAAGGATGGTACGTCTCTTTGTATTGTTTAGCGATATACTTGTAGATTTGAACGCTATGCCCATCAAACCCTCCCGGTAAATTAGACGCGCAGCCGAGTATTCAGGAAAAAGCAACGCCTTTTCCCTTGTGCAAGGCTTTTACAACAAGGAATTATTGCTACAATTTACGGTTATATTTTACCGATAATTAACAATTCTGTCATTATCACGGAATGCAGAAGCTTTGCATTCTGTACATTTTTATGACACGGAAAATAAGTGCGAAGCTTAACTAAACTGTCGCGCTCTTACATTAAGATATTATTTTAACTGATATTTACTGAATCATTTTCCAATAGCTTCGACTTGTTATACTTATTTGCGTAAACAAAGAAACCGAGAGATGTAAGGCGGAACTAACCGAGGTTCGTCTCCTGATAGACCCACGCGTTATTTTGTGTCGCGACGACGAGTCGTCGCAGCGGCTATTCGCGTCCAAGCGTTAGAGCATTTCTGTCTTTGATTTCAGCATGTCATCGTAGCAAAATCGTCGCGCACTTTTGCGCGGCATGGGGCTAGGTCAGGCGCAAATCCAGGCGCGGATGCAGTTTTTTCAAGTTCGGTAATGATTTCATCTGCCAGGGAATTTGCGAGGAGCCGCACACTGTGAGGTGAATATTCGGATGCTTGCGTGCTTCTATGGTCAGTTTGGCAAGCAGGTTGATGCCCGAAGAATTCAAGAATTGCAGACCGGTCAGATCGAAAGTCGCTTTGCCTCCGCTCCCATGAAGAACTGACCTGGCCAGATCGTAGACCGGTGCATAGGCATCGGGACCAGCCAGGCGCATCGTGCCGTCAAAATATAAGGTGCTGCCTTCGGACCAGACGCGGAATGCTTCTTCCTTGATTTCCATAAAGGACCTCTCGCGGGTTCATGCCGATGAAATCGCCATGGCGGCATAGGTTTGGAGCTTGATCCGCTTTTGCGGGCCATTCTCATCGAAATGCCAGGCCAATTGAACCTGGTAGTCGCTCATCAATGTCAACAGTCCTAGTCCGGACGCATCGTCGCCGGCAAGAACGCTTGCTTCGATCTGTTCTATGAGGAGATCGCCGGGATCGCCAGCGGTAACTCTCAATAATAATTGTTGAAATCGCGCCATAGCTTCGCGGTCGATCAAATTCACGGTCCGCATCCGGAAATAATGGCCATCCCTCAATGCCTCGATGAGGATCTCGCCCGAGGCGCGGAATTTGATGGAATTTTCGATAAGCTCGTTGGTCAGGTAACCGATGTCGTGCCGCACCGTCTTGTATTGGCGCTCGGAAGAGCGGAAGCCGAGCGCTATCGTCTCCGCGATAAAGTCGGATGTCATGGCTGAATGACGCCATGCCAGATGCAGCGGTCCGTCGAATAGTCGTATGCGAAGAGCATTGGTGGCGTCGAACGAAACCAGACGTTCCTCGCCGAAAATTGCTGTCGTCATTTCCTCACCTGTGCCGCATCACCACAAGGGTGATATCGTCATGGATCTTGTGGGTTCCGATGTAAGTCATCAAATCGTCGAGTATGCCCTCGACGACTTCTTCCGCAGTCCCGCCATGCAGGCGGCGCGCATCCTCCAAAAGCCTATCGAAGCCAAACAGCTCGCCCTTCGAGTTCTCCGCTTCCGTGACGCCATCGGTATGCAGGACAACCATGTCGCCTTTCTCAAAGGGTATTTGCCGCGTATCGATGAAGGGAGCGATATCAGGCTCGAGACCGACCGGAAGACCGAGATCGCCCGTATCTATGCGCTCCACTTTGCCATCCCGGCGAATGATGATCATGTCTTCATGCTGGCCCGATATCGTCAGCCTCTCGCCGTCGTAGTCGAGGAACGACAAGGTAATATGCTTGTCGGTGCGGGTCCGTTCGATGTTCTTGAAGATTGCGCGGTTGAGATCGGTCAGGAATTTTGCCGGGTCCATCTCACCTGCCTCCTGCAGGGCGCGGGCAATCGACTGGACCATCAGCATCAGCACACCGCTTTCCAGCCCATGGCCGGTCACGTCGCCGATGCCGATCTTCAGGTTCTTTCCGTTCTGCAGAACATCATAGTAGTCGCCGCCGACTTCATCGGCCGGGCGCATATAGGCGGCGATCTCCAGATTGTTGATTGCCGTCAGTTCCTTGGCCCGCGGCAGGACCATGAGCTGGATCTGCCTGGCGACGTTGAGTTCCGCACCCAGCCGCAGGTTTTCGTTCTTCAATTGGCTGTTGAGGGTTGAGATCTCCTCCTTGGCCGCCTCGATCTCGCTGGTCCGGTCCGAAACAAGCTTTTCGAGGTTTTCCGTGTGGAAGCTGATATCCTCCGCCATCCTGTTGAAAGCGATACCGGCATCCCCCACTTCGTCCCTGGTCGAGATATCGACCCGGACCGAATAATCCTTCGCCTGTATGCGCTTTGCGGCGCTTGCCAGCGCGCTGATGCCGCTGGTGACGCGTTTCGAGGCGGCAAAGACCGCCGCCGTGACGATCATCAGAGACACCAGAACGGCCATGATCTGATAGAGCAGAATGCGGTTGGTCGCCCGCGATATTTCATCCTTGGCGGCGATGAGCGAGGCGTAGATCTCGCGCTCGGGCACCACGATCCCGAGCGACATGACCTCGCTCTTGACCGGTCCGTCCACCCAGAGATTGGTCGGGCGCAATTGCTTGACGACCGCGAGATACGGAACGTCCTCTCCCTGTTCGCGGAGGCTGATGTGCTGGATCACGCCGTCGGCGTCGAGCGGCAGCTTGGTAATGGCCGTTTGCGTGCTGTTGTGCAAGGATCGGTCGAGGCCGGTAACCCCCTTGGCGGCGGCATCGTTGGCGGCGCGCAAGCCGATGACCTTTTCGCCCACGGGATTGATTGCGACCACATTCCCATTCGACATGGCGAGAAAGCCGAAGCCGGTTTGAGCGACTTTCACATGTTCGACGATCTCGGCAAGCTGTGTGAGTGTGATATCTGCGCCGGCCGCACCGGCCACCTGATGCCTATCGGGCGTCCAGAGCGGATGGAAAAAGCTGACGATCAGCTTGCCGGTGATAGCGTCGGTATAGGGAGCCGTCTGGGTGATGTAATCGGCAACGGGGCGGGATGAGGGGTTGGAGGCCCATTGCTGCCAGGATTCGTATAGGCCTGGAAAGAAGAATGTCCAAAAATCGGAGCTGTTGTGGCCGGGATAGAGCCGGTCAAAGGTCTGTGCTTGTGTCGTATAGGGAGCAGTCCGGAAAATCGGACGCTCCCTCGGGCCGATATAATACATCTGCAGCTTCGACGCGCCGTTGTGCAGCAAGGAAGGAGCAACCAGATCGAGCACCGCGCTCCATTCTATATCTGCCTGCACCTGAGGCAGGGGACGGTGATCCTGATCAAGCAGGTAACCCCAGACGCTGACGACCGAGGGTGTGCCGGGCAGGTTTTGTGACCACTGGCCGGCTTGGTCGTAGGTCACTGTTACAGCGCCTGGAGACGCTCTGCTCATGGCAGCACCGACATCGACACTCCGCGCCGGATTGTCGATCTGCCCCTGCAGCACGCCCGTCAGCGCCTTCACATCGGAATGGACCTGGTCGATCAGCAAACCGACCTCTGCGGCGGTCGAATCCGCATAGGAGCCGATATAATCCTGGCTCGCTTTCTCGAGACCTTGTCCCACTTCCGTCGTGGCGTTGCGCGAAAGGCGCTGGACGTTCCATAAAGCAAGGCCGCCGCTGACGAGCAGGTCGAAGAGAACGGCTCCGCCGACGACGAGGAGAAACTTGGCGCGAAATGAGCGCAGTCCGAGCCGTTGCTTGGCGATTGGCGCGTCCGTCATAGCGGTTTCTGTCCCGAAGAAGCCCAGATCGGCCAGCCGGCATAGCCTCTTGGATGGAGCGCGGCAAAAATATGATCGGCGAAACCTTGCTTGAATCGCTCGATAAATGCGGCCGAATCCCCTCTTCTAACCGCCATTTCATCGGCATAGACATTCTGCCATGCCGTGATGATGTCAGCGAAATCCTGCGGATCGCCATCGAGATTCGTGACCATGAAGCTTTCCATGCGCACATCCTTGAAGCCGGCATCAAGTAGCATGCGGCGGCCCTTGGGACCCATCTCGACATCCATATCGAAATGCGCGAACAGTTTCGCGACCTCGTTATAGGTCCATTGAATGCTTTCGGCTCTGGGCTCGCCAAGACAATGGGAGTTCTTCTCGTTGGTGATGTAGACCCTGCCGCCTGGCTTGCATATGCGATAGAGTTCGCGAAGCAGGACATCCGGGCGGTCGAAGATCTGCAACGAGTGCCTGCAGGTCACGAAATCGAACTGGTCGCTCTCGAACAGCATCTGGGATGCATCGCCGTAGGTATATTCGATATCGTGGACATTGAAGTCCTCCGCCACCTTGCGGGCATATTCCAGGCTGGGGATCGAATGGTCGAGGGCAACGATCCGCGCGGGTTTGAAATCCTTCCGCAGCAGCATGGCGAAATCGCCGATGCCGCAGCAGATGTCGGCGATATGCAAACCCTCTCGAAGGCCGTGCCGCGGCAATATCTCGCGCTCGTGCCGCCAAGTCATCTTCGTCTGGGTTCGCAGGATCGGGATGAAGCTCTGATTCTCCACGAATGTCTGCCCGGGATAGAAGGCGGAATCATAGATCTCGACGATGATGTTGGGTGACAGATCGCTCAAATGGCGAAACAGTCGCGATGCCCATGCAACGACGCTGGAAGCTACGACCGTCAGTTTGAGATCCGGCCGCGATCGCGTGGCATCGAGCAGGACACGCGTCAGGGCACGGAACGCCGTATTGTTCATGTGGATGACGCGTTTCAGATTGACGTAGCAGACGCCGTTCACCGTTTCGATGCCGTTGCGCAGCAGGGCGAGATCATCGGCAAGCTCGGCAACTGAATGTGGTCTCAGAACTCCGGATAGGGAGAATTCTTGATTGTTGGCATCAAATTGCGCTGTGAAACGGCCAGAGGAGCGGTTGTTCAATTGAGTAGCCTTTCGAGCGCGAGATCTACCACGAAAGTCGTTGCTCCCTTATCCCGAATGGACAGCTCGATGTCGGCATCGTAATTGACGGCAAGGCCGAGGAGGATCGCCTGCTCGGCACGCGCGGTGTCGTCGGTGATGACATCGAGATAGTTTGCGAGCGCCTGGCCGCTTCTAATGCGCTGGACGATGGTTTCATACAAATTGCGCTGCTCGGCCGAGCAGGGAAAGGCCAGTTCGATCCGTTCGATCGAGCCATTTCGGTAGACGCGAAAGGTAAGGGTACCGGTGCTTTCTCTGGTGTGGAACGACATTTCGAAAAGCTCGTTCAGGGCTGCCGACAGCAGGTTCGCATGGCGGATGGGATCGTGCCGATCGTGGCTGACCATGCGAGCCACGTAAACGGCACATTGATCGCAATTCGACCAGTCTGCCACGAGGGTCGCCATCTCCATTTCCAGTTCAAGCAATGGCTCGAAAGCCGCGTCCACTTGCACCCGCATGGTATCCTCTCGAAAAATTCCCGAATGAAATGCGCTTCAAAAACTCACGGACTTGCGTGAAATTCGTCGAATGTCGCGGCCGACTGATCGCGTGCACCCTGCCTTATGAAATCATCAAGCTTGTCGGCGCTCAGCGGAGGGCTGATGCTATAGCCTTGCAGACGGTCGCAGCCCTCCTGCTGGAGCCAGGCCGCCTGTTGCCGCGTCTCGACACCCTCCGCCGTCACCCGCATGCCCAGGCCATGTGCAAGGCCGATGACGGAGCGCACAATGGCCTGGCTTTTGCCGTCCTGCAAAAGATCCCTGATGAAATAGCGATCGATCTTGATCGTATCGAAGGGGAAATTCTTGAGGTAGCTGAGCGAGGAATATTCGGTGCCGAAATCATCGAGGGAAATCTGAATGCCGAGCACGTTCAGCGTGTTCAGCGTGTCGAGATTGTTGATGGTCCGCTCCAGAAGCACACCTTCGGTGATTTCCAGTTCCAGGCGTTCGGCTGGAAATCCGACGATATCCAGCGTTTGAGAAACGCGATCGGTGAGGCCCGGCGTCAGGAACTCCGCGGGAGAAAGATTGACGGCAAGCGTATAGTGATCCGGCCATGCCAAGGCCTCGCGGCAGGCTTCCTCCAGCATCCACTGGCCGATTTCACGCATAAGACCATCGGCTTCGGCCATGGGAATGAAAGCTGCCGGCGGAATGACCCCGAGGGTCGGGTGCCGCCAGCGTAGGAGCGCCTCGAATCCGACCACATTGGACGGAGGCTCCACCAGCGGCTGATATTCGATGAAGAACTCATCGCGCTGTAGTGCCACGCGCAGGCTGCGCCGCAGCAGCTCCCTTTGTTCGACCACGATCAGCATGGCCGGATCGAACGTCCGCGCCCGCCGCCGCCCTTCCTTCTTAGCGGCATAAAGGGCGACATCGGCAGCCTTCATCAGCTGTTCTCCCTCGTTGCCGTCGCGCGGCGCGATTGCGATCCCCACGCTGACGCCGACGAAAAGTGAGATGCCGTTGACCGTGAACGGCTTTTTGAATTCGGCCACCAGCGCGTCTGCCAACCGTTCCGCCTCCAGGGCCCGCTGCGGACCGATCTGGATGATGGCGAATTCATCGCCAGCGAGACGGTAGGCCGTTCCGCCGCGGCCGAGTGCTTTCGTAATCCTCTCGGCGGCGAGTTTCAGCACGATGTCGCCGGCTCCGTGGCCGAGTGTGTCGTTGACGGGCTTGAAATCATCGAGGTCGAGCTGCATCAGCGCCGGCCCGATCTTGCCGGTGACCGGAAGCAATTGCGTCAGAGCCGCGCTGAATTGGCGGCGATTGGGCAGTCCGGTCAGGACATCGTGCGTTGCCTGATGGATGAGCTGTGCTTTTTCATTGTCTTCGGACGATGGGCTTTCATGTGCTCCATTGGTTTCGACGATCAGAAGCCCCACTCGGATACGGGAGGCGAGCAAGCGGCGCTTTCCCTGCGTCGGATCGTCGAACTGGATCGTGCAAGGTTCGCCTGTGTCTATGACTTTATGAATAAGCTCGGCAAGCGTCGGTTTCGCAAGCGCAGGATAGGCTTCCCACAAGGATACCTCGCTCCGAGGCGCAAGACCGATATGCTCTTTGAATCGCTTCGAGCAATCGAGCAGTTTGAAATCCAGATCCCAAAGCGAGACCGTCGCCTCTAAACCGTTATCGGATTCGGACCCATAGAGAGTTTGCTGCGACCGATCCACTCGGTTCTCGGGCATATGGCCTCGTCCTCCCCAAGCCGGCCGCGCAAAATCCGGGCATTGTGTAGTTTGAACTGGTCCGTTCGCATCGGAGCACGCCTATCAATAATAGCAATCTCATCGAGCGTACGCGCGCAAGTGATAACTTACCAGAAGGCGGCAGCCGCTTTAAGCGAATATATTACGAGATCTTCATATTTAGCAATGATTGCTAAGACATATGCAGTTTAAACGGACTGCCACCACCTTGTTTGTTTCATTTTGAATGCACTAAGATTGTATTGTCGCGGCAGGGGCGTTGCGGTGGTTGTGGTGCGTATCGGATGGTCCGATTACATGATCGTTGATTCGCAGACATGAGTGCCGTCAAAGGGGCCTTCCTGATGATCGTCCCGACTTGTGCCATACGTCCGTGACGCAGATCAGGTCGCAATGCATTGATGCCCATTTGGGATGAGGCGGCGGCGGAGATTGCTTCATCAAGCGGTTTGGTGTAGGCCCTAGACCTTCAATATTTGCGGACGATCGCCATGCTGCGGTGTTGCTCCCAGAGAATGCCAGCCTCTTATTCATAGTGATTGTCCATCAACTGCGCTCCATCATCGGGCACATATCGAAGCATCATGGTTAAACAGACAAAGCCCTTTATCATCGAAGTCAAAACCTCCCGCCGGATGAAAGCAAGATCGGCCGAATCATCGAGATCCATCTGGGGAGAGCTCGCCGCCGACCTCAAGCAGACCTTGGCTGTGGAGCAGGAGACACAAGCAGGTTCGTCCGTGGATGAGGACCAGCACAAGGACGGCGCGGAGCGCCTGGATATTGGTTCCGCGGCTCTGATGGATCGCGGTGAAGCGATAGCGCCGCAGCCCAGCTCTCAGCTTCTTGAAAAATGGCTGGCAAGGAAGGCGGAAAGGCCGAAGGCCGGCTCACAGGATGTGGTTGAAACATTCCTTGCCCGGCTTGATCAGCAAAAGATGCTGCTCGCAGAGTTTCAGTCGGACCCCGATGGTTTCAAGCGCTGGCGCTCGGCATGGTTTCGCAAGGTAGCCAACGGCTTCGGCGTCAGCATCGGCCACGATCTGATCGATGCGGGCGGTGGTCTGCGATATGTCGTCGTCGATTCGCTCGAAGATATCTCTCGCTTTCTCGACGACCTCCGTCACCATGCGCGAACCGACCTCGATTTTCGACGGGCGCTGGATGCCAACCGAAGACAGCGTGCCGCTCGCCTGTCCTCACGGGCAATGTGATATATTTCGCGATGGGGCTGGAAAAAGCAAAGGCCTGACGCGCGAGAGGCGGCCCACGGGCTCAAGCGTTTTTTCCGAGGTGACAATAAAGCGATAGAGCATCGTGCTGCTTCTATTATGTTTTTCACACGCATCTTCCATCGAAGATGGAACGAAATGCTGTTTGCGATGTTCCCCCACTGAATCTTGCTGGTGACACTCCCTTGGGAGGACATCGTGCCTGACCTGACCGACACTATGCCAATAGACGCGGACTGGCTGGATATCGCCGTCCGTCTGCTGCTGGTCGTCGCAGCCGGAGGGCTGATCGGTATCAATCGGGAAATGGGCGGTCATGCCGCCGGGTTTCGCACGACAATCCTGGTCGGGCTTGCCGCATGCCTGTCGATGATCCAGGCCAATCTGCTTCTATCCACGCTGGGCAAGACGTCGCAATCATTCGCCTCGATGGATGTGCTGCGCTTTCCGCTCGGCGTGCTGACGGGTGTCGGCTTCATCGGCGGTGGCGCCATTCTCAAGCGGGGCGACCTGGTCACCGGCGTAACGACGGCGGCGACCTTGTGGATCATGACGGCAGTCGGCCTGTGCATCGGCGGCGGTCAAGTGATCGTGGGTTCGGCCAGGGCAATCATCGCCTTCATCGTGCTATCGCCTTTCAAACAGTTCGACAGGCTGATGCCACGCAAGCAGAAGGCGCGCCTCGTGATCGAGTTGCCTCGCGATGGCGGCGTTGCGATCGACGATGCGCAAGCAGCGCTGGAGTCGCTCGGATATGCCTTCTCCTTTATTGGCTGCAGGACGGGGCCGAGCGACGCGACAACGCATGTTTCCTACGAGGTGCGATGGCGGCAGGCGGGGCTGAATGGCGGTGGTGCGCAATTGCTTGCGTCCCTTGAGGAGCGTTACAAGGTGGTGTCCTTCGAAATGCTGACGACAGGGGCCTGACGCAAGCCCTGAGACCGGAACATTCCGGAGCGGCAAAGGTTAAGCCCTCATCGAACAGGGAGAAAGCCATGGCCAAGATCAGCGATAGAACAAACGCAAGGGGTTCCCCGCATCGTGGCGATACGCGCACCGTGCAGGCACTCGACCAGGCGGCCGGTGGGTCCGGGGATATCGAGTCCGAACAGCGGGCAGGAGGAGCCTCGCCAATAGAGCTGCGGCCCGAAAATGGTACCGACGATGCGCGCTGCGAAGATTCGGCTACGCATGATCTATTGCGCAGGCAGATGGCTGATGAAGTTTCCGGCAAAATCTCGGACGTAAGGGCAGCTTCCGGATCAGAAGAGACCAACGGAGGTACGCGACCCGAAACCCCTTACGCATCGACGCCGGAGAGAACAGACGTCGAAATACGAACGGAAATCGAGAGCAGGCTGAAAGCCGATCAACTGCTCGACGAGACCGGTATCTTCGTGACCGTCAGTCACGGGCGCGTCGTTATTGAAGGTTCCGTTGAAAATCACGAGGCCAAGCAGCGTGCGGAAGCGATATCCCGGCAGGCCGGCGGCATTATCGGGCACGACAGCAACCTTGCCGTCCGCAAATCGCAGCGGGCTTAAGGCTTCCAGATGCGGATGTTGTTGCTCGTCATCTTCGGCCTGATGATCGCGTCCGTTCTGGCGATTCTCGTCATCAAGCCGTTTACGTCAAGCGACGGCCGAGACAGCGGCGCCGTTAAGAACGGCCCCATCGAGCAGCCCGAACCCAAACCCTGACGGATCATCATTTGGCTGGCTGTTGATTGTTCTGCTATTGTGTGTCGCCAGGCTTGATGACGGGAGTGTTGCCGACCTGCGGCGCAGGCTTTTCCATCTTGCTGTCGCCGACCGCCGGCGGTTTCAGCACACCGTCGCAATCGGAGAGCTTACGACTGGGATTGTTCGCTGCCGGCGGTGCCTGTTCGCCTTGCGCCTGCTTGCCGTCAGTCTGCCGGTTGGTTTCTTCCGCTTTGCAGCGATCATCGTTCGATTGCTGTGCGAAGGCAAAATTCCAGGACATCGCAGCCGTTATCGTCGCAATCAATAGCAGGCGGCCGCTTTTCGTCAGGCTCCGACCATTCCGATGACGTGGTCGATCAGGCCTCGGGCGAGACGACGATGCCGGGGTCGACAATTTCTTCGGCCTCCGGGCGTTGACGATACTTGTGGGCACTTTTTACCCTCCTCAAATGTTGGAGGGGCTGCAGGCCGGATGGATAGGAAGCTCGACTGCCGTTTCGTTGGCTATGGAGAGAAAGCGGAAAAATCTCCATATTCTTCAGCACCATCGTGTCCGCTTGGCACGATCTGCAACCTCATAGGACTAACGCTGGGCTCTGCCTGTTGTTCCGCTTCGACCCAATTCCTTGGCGGCTCCTCAATGGAACCATCGCCCGGTGTTTTGGTTAGGTCGATATGAAATTTGCAATAGATGGAGGCTTGCTATGGCGCTCGACGAACAGAAGAAGCCCCGGGAGCAGACGAAACCACTGTCCGCGACTGAAGCCCGGCAGGGCGTGCGGGGAACACATCTGTTCACCGTGCTGGTGACAGCGCTTGTTCTGGCGGCCATCGTATGGGCTGGCGTGGAAATTTGGGGTCGCTATATCGAGCCAGGCACACCTCAGCATCCGTCGCCGACGATCAGCTCCTCCAGCGGGCAGCCGCAGGCCGGTACGATAGACAATACGCCACCCGCCGGCCAAACGGCCCAGCCAGCTCCTACCGATCGCACGGAAAACAATCAGCAGGGAACGAAGAGCACGCCGGCCCAGCCGAACCGCGATGGAACACAGAATTAGGGATAGCTTTCGAAATTGCGGATGACGCCGGAAGGGGTCGATGCGTTCGTGCCGGGTGCTCGTGGTGGACCAGCTCTCGGCTTTATTTTTGCAAAAAGCGGAAGTCTATAAATTATCCGACATGGCGGGCGCCGGACTGTGTTTCTTCCTCGGATTCCTGACCGTCGTCATCGGCCTGCTGCTTGGCAGGAGTTTTTCTGAATCTTGCGAGTATTTCTTCGCCATCTGTCGATGC
Source organism: Rhizobium tropici CIAT 899 (assembly GCF_000330885.1). NCBI lineage: Bacteria > Pseudomonadati > Pseudomonadota > Alphaproteobacteria > Hyphomicrobiales > Rhizobiaceae > Martinezella > Martinezella tropici. The sequence goes on along the minus strand of NC_020062.1, from coordinate 1,921,285 downwards.
GCGCGTTCTCTCCATGATCTCGCGTTCCTTCGCTGCCTGCTCCCAATGATGCTGGCTGCAGCCCCAAGGGTGTCCGGCTGCTTCCCAAATCGCATAGGCCCGTCTGCTGATCCACTCGAACCGTTCATCCGCCATCTCTTCCTCCTTCGTGAATGCTCCGAACAACTGAGGCGAGCAATGGTTCCCCCGGGGGAACAATAGTGATTCTGATGTGTTCCACCTTAAATCCAGAGGTTCACAGGCTCATGAATCTGCGACGATAAAAGGAGGATCGAATGGCTTTGACGCTGATCAGCAAGGCCTTTGCCGAGGGTACGCCCATACCGCGCAAATATGCCCTGGAGGGGGAAAACATATTCCCGCCTCTTGCCTGGGGCGCCGCGCCGGAGAAAACTCAAAGCTTCGCGCTGATCATCGAGGATCCGGATGCGCCGAGCGGAACATTCCGTCATTGCGGCATCGCCAATATCCCGGCGCAATGGAGCGCCCTTGTTGAAAGCGTGGACACGATGCAGGAGCAGGCGCTGCGTTTCTACAAGAATGATTTCGGCAATGCCCGCTACGATGGTCCGCGGCCCCCGGCGGGCGACCCACCTCATCGGTATATTTTCCGGCTTGCTGCCCTCGATGTGCCGAGGGTGACGCTTCCCGAGGCCGCCGGCGCGGAAGCCATGTGGCAGAAGGTGACGAAACACACGCTTGCAGAAGCAAGCCTTACCGGCAGCTACCAAGCGTAAGTCGTGCCTTGCAAGCGGACACGATCGGCGGCGGCAAATTTCAACCTAATCCAAAGGAGATGTCATCATGCCAGCAAAGTCGAAATCACAGCAAATGGCTGCCGGCGCGGCGCTCGCCGCCAAACGCGGCGAAAGAAAGAAGAGCGAACTGAAGGGTGCGTCGAAGAGCATGGTCGACTCCATGAGCGAGAAGGAGCTTCGCGACATGGCCTCCACCAAGCAAAAGGGAAAGCCGCAGCACGCCTCCAAATCCTGAGGTTTGGCGGCTGCACGGCGGTATTCCGGCTTGTTGTCGACGTCAGGCCAGTTCTATCGTTTCCACCGCCAGTCGCGAACTTCCGGCATATCCTCACCGTGCCGCCGGACGTAATCGTGATGCCTGACGAGCCTTGCCTTCAGGCCATCCACGACCTCCGGTACTTTTTCCGACAGGCCGGGGATACGGTTGATTGCCTCCAAGGCGAGATGATAGCGGTCCAGCTCGTTCAGCACGGTCATATCGAATGGTGTGGTCGTCGTGCCCTCCTCGATAAAGCCGCGAACATGGATGTTGTCATGGTTGGTCCGCCGATAGGTCAGGCGGTGGATCAGGTAGGGATAGCCGTGATAGGCGAAGATCACCGGCTTGTCGGTGGTGAAGATCTGATCGAATGCCTCATGATCAAGGCCGTGCGGGTGCTGTTGCGGGTCCTGCAGGGCCAGAAGATCGACCACGTTCACCGTGCGGATCTTGAGATCGGGGATCGCCTCGTGCAGCAGCATGACGGCGGCAAGCGTTTCCATGGTCGGGACATCGCCTGCGCAGGCCATCACGACGTCGGGGGCGATCGTGTTGTCTTCGTAGCTCGCCCAATCCCAGATGCCGACGCCGGCCTTACAATGGGCGGCCGCCTCGTCGATGCTGAGCCATTGCGATTCCGGCTGCTTGCCGGCAACGATGACGTTGATCCGGTCGTAGGTCCTGAGGCAGTGATCGCCGACCCACAGCAGCGTATTGGCATCCGGCGGCAGATAGATGCGCACGATGTCGGCCTTCTTATTGGCGACGAGATCGACAAAGCCAGGATCCTGGTGGGAAAAGCCGTTATGATCCTGCCGCCAGACATGCGACGTCAAAAGATAGTTCAGCGATGAGATCGGCTTGCGCCACGGCAATTCGCGCGAAACCTTCAGCCATTTGGCGTGCTGGTTGAACATGGAATCGACGATGTGGATGAAAGCCTCATAGCACGAAAAAAGCCCATGCCGGCCGGTAAGCAAATATCCCTCCAGCCAGCCCTGGCATAGATGTTCGCTGAGCACTTCCATCACCCGTCCGTCGCGGGAAAGATGGACGTCGTAATCTTCGATCTCCTCCATCCAGACGCGATCCGTGGCTTCAAAGACGCTGCCGAGCCGGTTCGATTCCGTCTCGTCGGGACCGAAGATGCGGAAATTCTGCTCGATATCATTGAGCTTCAGCGTGTCGCGGAGATAGTGACCGAGGATTTCGGTGGACTGCACCTGCTTGCTGCCGCGCTCGCCGATCTCAATGGCATAGTCCTCGATGGAGGGAGCCAGAAGCTCCCGGCGCAGCAGGCCGCCATTGGCGTGGGGATTGGCGCCCATGCGCCTTTCGCCGCGCGGCGCCAGCGCCTGCAGCTCGGCCTTCAGCCGCCCTTCGTGATCGAAGAGGTCATCCGGATCATAGCTGCGCATCCAATCTTCCAGAATCTTGCGGTGTGCCTCGTCGCCGCGGCAATTGGCGACCGGCACCTGATGCGCGCGCCAGAAGCCTTCGACCTTCTTGCCATCGACCTGCTTGGGGCCGGTCCAACCCTTCGGGCTTCGCAGCACGATCATGGGCCAGCGCGGCATGTCTTCGGACGAGGTCTTTTCGCGTGCGTTTTTCTGTATGTCACGGATGCGGTCGAAGACGCGGTCGAATGTGTCGGCCATGGCCAGATGCATGGCGCCCGGCTCATGGCCTTCGACAAAGAAGGGTTCATAGCCATAGCCCCAGAACAGCTTGCGCAGATCGTCGTCGCTTGCGCGGCCGAGGATCGTCGGATTGGCGATCTTGTAGCCGTTGAGGTGGAGGATGGGCAGGACTGCGCCGTCGCGCGCCGGATTGAGGAACTTGTTGGAATGCCAGCTTGCCGCCAGAGGTCCGGTTTCGGCCTCGCCATCGCCGACCACGCAGACAACGATCAGATCGGGATTGTCGAAAGCGGCGCCATAGGCATGCACCAGCGCATAGCCGAGCTCGCCGCCCTCATGAATGGAGCCGGGCGTCTCCGGTGCGGCGTGGCTCGGAATGCCGCCGGGAAAGGAAAACTGCTTGAACAGCCTTTGCATCCCTTCCGCCGTTTCGGCAATATTCGGATAGATCTCGCTATAGGTGCCCTCGAGATAGGTGTTGGCGACCATGCCAGGGCCACCATGCCCCGGGCCGCATATATAGATGACATCGAGGTCGCGCGCCTTGATGATGCGATTGAGGTGGGCATAGATGAAATTCAATCCGGGCGTCGTGCCCCAGTGGCCGAGCAGTCTCGGCTTGATATGCTCAGGCTTGAGCGGTTCGCGCAGCAGCGGATTGTCCATCAGATAGATCTGACCGACCGACAGATAATTGGCCGCTTTCCAGTAACGGTCGATCAGGGAGAGTTCTTCGGGCGAAAGCGGTGTGGCAACGGCATTCATCTGCGTCTCCTCGTTTTCGTCAAGCAATCAGGGCAACGGCCTCCTCGGCGATCACACGTTCCTCGTCGGTCGGGATCACTAACAGCTTCACGCGGCTGGACGCCGCGTTGATTGCGATCGCATTGCGCATGCTCGCGTCTTCATCGATCTCGATACCCAACCACTGCAACCTTTGTGCGACGCGGGTCCTGATCTGCGGCTGATTCTCGCCGATGCCGGCGGTGAAGACGATGGCCTCGAGACCGCCGATCGTCGCGCATAGCCGCCCGATCTCACCCGATATACGCAAGCAGAATAGATCTATGGCCTCGGCCGCTTCAGGACTCTTGTCATCGAGCAGAACCCGCGTGTCGCCGCTGATACCGGAGACGCCGAGCAGGCCGCATTGATGGTAGAGGAAATCCTCGATCCGTTCGGGTTGCCGCATTCCCGTCCTCATGAGGTAGAGCAGGGCGCCGGGATCCAGCCAGCCCGGACGCGTTGCCATGGGGATGCCGTCGAGCGCCGAAAACCCCATGCTCGTGTCGCGGCTGATGCCGTTTTCCATCGCGCACAGGCTGGCGCCGCTGCCGAGATGGCAGGCAACGACCTTGCCCTTCGCTGCTCCCGGATCGATCTCTCGAAGCCTCGCAGCGACGTATTTGTAGGAGAGCCCGTGAAAGCCGTAGCGGCGCACGCCATCGTCATGCATGGCGCGCGGTATCGCCAGCCGTCGCACGACGTCGGCTTGCGACGAATGAAAAGCCGTGTCGAAGGAGGCGGTCTGCTGGACGTCCGGACGCAGCGTTTTCATCGACCGAATGGCACGCAGGGCCTGAGGCTGGTGCAGGGGCGCTAGGGGTACCAGCTTCTCGATCCGCTCGATCGCAGCGTCATCCAAGAGGATAGCCTCTTGAAACATCATGCCGCCGTGGACGACACGATGGGCAACCGCCCGGAGCCTGCCGGGAAGGTGGGTCAGCAAATGATCCAGCGTTTCGGATATGACGGAGACGAACTGCCCGCCATTATCGCCCCGGATCGCCTTCTCGTATCGATCCGGGCCTATGGAATAGCGGAGCATCAATGGGCTCTGATCGAAATCGATCTTGCCGCGGCCGACATTTCTCGGTTCCTTTGCCGTCAGCTCGAAGACCCCGATTTTCAAGGTCGAGGAGCCGGCATTGAATGTCAGCAAGACATCGTCGGACATGTCAGCCTCAAATGAAGAGTGTCGACTACCGTAAGTTAGCGCGCTCCAGCCCGGAGGCAACCGGACATAGGGCCGCATGCCATCCTTATCGACATGGCTCCGCGGCGCGGTACTTCCGTTGCCGCCCGTTCAGGAGGGCTGCGCGCGTCCGCGTGGCGTCAGACCTCCATCACGTCTTCGAACGCTTCGGGAAAGCTCTCCCGCGCCAGTTTCTCGTTGATGACGAGCATGGCTTCATAGGAGAGCGGATCGAAATCCTTGTTTGCGGGCAACACCTCGCGCTCGAAGAGCAGGTTAAGCCGTGCAGCGTCGAGATTGCCGCGCTCGAAGGGTTCTGCTCCGAAATAGTGCCAGAGCGCATGCAGAAAAGCGGCGTCGATCCGGTGTTCCTGCGTTCCCGGCCGCGCGCGGCGTGGCAGTTTCTTGATCGGCGTCACGCCTTTGGGATTTGCGCGGCGAATGGTGAATTGTACGCCTGTACCCGGCATGCCGGAAGGAAAGCCGCGGTGTTTCGTCATGTCGGGAAGCTTGCCCATGGCTCCTGCTCCTCTCCTGTTAAGCAATCGGGTATTGCCTTTTCCGATGTCAGGCAAGCCGATGCGGTGGAGAAGGCTGTATGGGCATCTACTCTGTCGTGATTTCCCTCCGCCAGTCAATTGCGGGACGAGGCTTTCGTTATGCCGAAGGGGCGCCATTTGGTTCGACCTCCCAAGGCAAAGATTACCGCTCGCGAGTAAGTGGAGCCACTTGTGGAGAAGAGTCATGCACCGAAAAGTTCGGTTCCACGTCAACCAAATGATACATCAGCGCGGCAAGCGCGACAAAAAAGACAGTGCCTAGAATGAAACGAAGGAATGTCGGCCACAGGTAAACCATGATGATCGGTGCCAGACGCGCCAACATGAAAAGCCAATCGATAAGTGTGGGCGACTTCTGTTTGTACATGATGTTTCCCTTGAGGGGCTGCCGATGTCGCTCGTCACTATCTCCGTTCGCTCGGAAGCCCATGCCTGCTGAGGGTTCTTTTCGTGTCGACAGCGGCAACCGCATCAACAAAAAGGGGCGATTGATCGCTGTCAGTGTCGGAAGACAACATGAACATCGTGCAGGTTTCGTGGAGACGAAATGCAGGCTTGGTGGATCTATCCTGGATGTTCTTCAGCTCCGGTATCCATTTTACTTTTACGTAAGCTTCCATAAACTTCCAATTGATATGCAATTCGCGGAGGGGGAAACGAATGAGCAGTCATGCTGATGTGGTGATCGTTGGAGCAGGCTTGTCAGGCCTTGTTGCGGCTTGCGAGCTGCTGGAGCGCGGGAAACGGGTGATCCTTGTCGATCAGGAGCCTCGGGCAAGTCTCGGCGGACAGGCCTTCTGGTCGCTTGGCGGGCTGTTCATGATCGATACGCCGGAACAACGGCGGGTGCGCATTCGCGACAGTCTCGATCTCGCCCGCCAGGATTGGTTGGGCGCTGCGGCCTTCGACCGACCGGAGGACTTCTGGCCGCGTGCCTGGGCAGAGGCCTACCTCAATTTCGCCGCTGGTGAGATGCGCAGCTGGCTGCATGGGCTAGGCATGCGCTGGTTTCCCGTTGTCGGCTGGGCAGAACGCGGCGGTGGCCTTGCCGACGGGCACGGCAATTCCGTGCCGCGTTTCCATGTCGCCTGGGGTACGGGTCCTGGCGTACTCGATCCTTTCGTGAAGCGAGTGCTGGCGGCGGAGAAGGACGGCAAGATCGAGCTCTTGTTCCGGCGGCGCGTGACACGATTGGTCGGTGATGAAGACGGCATCTTCGGCGTGGAGGGCGAAATCCTCGCCGAGGACAACATCCGCCGGGGTCAGCAATCGAACCGTGATGTTGTCGGCGACTTCCGCATTGAGGGCGCCGTGATCGTGGCGAGCGGCGGCATCGGCGGCAATCCGGAGTTGGTTCGCCGCGCATGGCCAATCGGCCGTCTCGGCTCGCCTCCTGAACGGATGCTGAGCGGCGTGCCCCATCATGTGGACGGTCTGATGATCGGTCATGCGGAGGCGGCCGGTGCACGGCCGATCAACGGCGACCGCATGTGGCACTATACCGAAGGCATTGCCAATTGGGACCCGATCTGGCCCAACCACGGCATTCGCATCCTGCCGGGGCCGTCCTCGCTCTGGTTCGACGCAGACGGCAATCGCATGCCCGCACCTTGCCTGCCGGGCTTTGACAGCCTTGCGACGCTGCAGCACATCTGCAAGCTCGGTCATAGCTACAGCTGGTTCGTGACCACGCAGAAAATCGTCAAGAAGGAATTTGCCCTTTCGGGCTCCGAGCAGAACCCGGATCTTACCGGACGCGATATCGGGCTTCTTCTGCGCAGCCGCCTTGGGCGATCGGCTCCTCCGCCGGTGGAAGCCTTCAAGGCGAAGGGTAGGGATTTCGTCGTCGCCGAAACGCTGGAGGAGCTTGTGGCCGGCATGAACCGTATCGGCGATCGTCCGCTCGATCTTGCCCATCTGCGCAGGCAGATCGAAGCCCGCGATCGTGAATTGGATAACCCCTTTGCCAAGGATGCCCAGATCGTCGCCTTGCGACAGGCGCGCGGCTATCTCGGCGATCGCTTCATGCGCACGGCTCCTCCGCATCGCATATTGGATGCTAAGGCAGGTCCATTGATCGCCGTGCGCCTCCATATTCTGACGCGGAAATCTCTTGGCGGTCTCGAAACCGATCTGAATAGCCAGGCGCTCGGGCGGAGCGGCGCACTCATCCCGGGATTGTATGCCTGCGGCGAGGCCGCAGGCTTCGGCGGCGGCGGATATCACGGCTACAATGCGTTGGAGGGCACATTTCTGGGAGGATGCATCTTTTCCGGCCGCAATGCAGGGCGGGCGGCATAAGCCGGTCGAAATGGGCGCGGTTTTAGGGGAGGGTGTCCGACGACACTGCGAGGGCATGCAGTCCCGCCGGACGCTGCGGTGGCCGGCTCGGGGGTGGCATCCAAGCCGGTAGTTAAAACCATATCAGCTACCAGAGGTTTATTTAACCTGCCCGAATGGATGGCTGGAGGCTTCGGCGGGCGGGGAGAGTCCGGCAACCGATCTGCAACGGCGGGATCATTCATGCCTCGTATTCGCTTATGTAGCCTCATGGCCGGTCTATTTTCGCCGGTGGCGCGTCCGCAGAAGGTATAGAAGCATCCTGGCTCGTTCGAAATAGCCGGGTGGCGAAGGTGCGTTACTGTCACCACATGATGGAGCCTGACGAGCCTCGCCGCCGGAACCGGTCGGTACGGCATCGCCGGCAATCTTATACCCTGCAGGATCCTGTCGCTCGGACGTGAGATGACGCATGTCGGCAAACGCCCCGGGATATGGCGTGGCCATCTCGTCTGGCCGGACGGTATGGCTTTTGAGAATAGGGAAAGCCCACCCCGTGAGTGCCAAAGCGCCGATAAAAATAGGAACGGGAAAAGCATAGCGGAGCAACATCGGGGAATCCAGATTGTTGCCAAGCCACTAGAAGCCGAAGATTGCGTCGGCATTACAAATGCTCGGCCGGACCGAGCTGCAGGCGCAAGGGGATCGCAACTCATTAATCCCGAAGCAATCGGTTGTGATCCCGGATTAGCCTCTACGCGATGTCAGGCCAGGCATCAGGCGGTGTCTTTCTTGCCGAACCAGAAGTCGAGCTCGCGTATGCGGCGTTTGTCATAGGGCTGATCCGGCGATTTGATCTGCCAGCTGTCATCATCGGCAAGACCGGTCCACTTGGGCGCGCCGCCCTGTCTTTGGACGGATTGCCGCCAACGATACTGGGCATAGATTTCCATGATCTTGCCAGCATATTGGCTGGCAAGATCGCCGTTGCCGGTGATGATTACCAGGTTCTCGTCGTTCACGCCGCTCGCCTTCGGACCCATATTGTGGGAGCCGGTCATGACAACGGGATTGGGACCATATGGATCGACGATGACCACCTTGCTGTGGACCATGGCATGGGCCGTCGGCAGCTTCAGAACTTCCTTCTGCCAATAGGCAAAACGGCCGGGGATAGCGGCGGGCAGGACGACGTCGGCATTGGCGTCGATCCTCTCGCCTCTGTTGAACAGCACGACCGGGTTCTTTGCTGTGCCGGGATTCTGGTTGACCACACCCTGGATGTAGAGATCGGGCTTGAATGAAGGGCTCGACGGAGAGGCAAGCTCGATGATGTCGTTGAGAAGCGTACCGCGAGGACCCGGATTGAACATGGCGAACAGGATGCCCTGCTGGGCGCCGCGGATCAGCTCGCCTGCCTGTTCGAGGTCGAGTCCTTCGCGCATGGGCGTGAACCAGACCGTCGTGTTCTTGGCCTTGGGCGTCGTTCTGGGCTCCGCATTGCTTTGATAGAGGGCGGGCGGGGAATCGTTGCCGTCGGCGGCAAGCGTTTTCCACTGGTCGAGATAGAATTGCGCGACAGCCGGGTTGTCGATCAGAAGCGCATTGTTGGCCTGGGTGCAAAGGCCGGTCATCGTCCAGTTGGTGCTGCCGGTCCATACGGCCTGCGGCGATTTATCGGCGCCGCAGATGACCAGGAATTTATTGTGCGCCAGCGCCCGCGGCGCGCTCATGCGATCCCTGACATCGCAGGAAGACAGGTCGGATCGGGCGTCTTCGTTTTCGTCCTCGCCCTTTTTCTTGACGCTGCCATTGCCCAGCACGATATGGGCGCGTTTCTTGAACCCCTGCAGCAGCGGAATGAGTTCGGGATCGTCGAGCTCGAACAGGGCGGCATAGATATGGCCGCCATTCGACCTGATATCATTGAGGAGCGAGACCAGCTTGTCGCGGATTGGCCCTGCAAGGAATTGACGGATCGGGTCTTCCGGGTTGGCAATTGCCTTCTTGAGTTTGGTGGTGGGGGCCTCTTCGGGCAATAGGCGGGCAAGCCATTGGCTGGCGACGATGCCTCGGTTGAAATAGCAGCTGACGTGGCCGCTGGTTTCGGCCCCGATCTGCATGGCATCGCTCCAGTCCGATGCATGATCGGCCGATTCCTGCAGTGCCGTCTCGGGGCCGACCATGGCGGAGACCCGGTAGGCGACGACATCGCCCGGATTGACGGCGAAATCGGACCAGAGGTACTTCTGGATCGGCCATTCCGTCGTCGGCTTGCGCGTGCCTTCCTCCACGGCCGGCCCATCGGCAAAGCCGACCCAGCTTGCGACGATCTCCTCATGAAAGCCATCGGCATCGACATCGGAGACCGTATTCGGGCTTTGCGGGCTTCCGGCCGCCCGCTTGATCTTCCGCCGCAGGGCAAAGCCACGGCATTGGTCGATGAAGTCGCTGCGCCAGGCGATAAGAGCACTATCGACACCGGGATGCACGATCAGATTTATGTTCATTATCCCTCTCCCCTGGATGGTTGCTTCTGTTCCTCTCACTGCGGCGTAGCGGATTTGCGCCGATACCTGACCGCGAAGCCTTAATCGGGCGCGTCTGGTCGTCTGGCCAGTTGCGTGGCTTTATCCCACTTTGCGTTACGGCCGTGACGATCTCATGAATTGCTCTGCGCGTCTTAAGGGCGGCGCAATGCCATCCTGATTTAGCAGTCTTTGGAGCAGCTGTGAAATTCGTGATCCATAGTCGCCTATGAAAATTTCGCTCGAAGTCGAAATGTGATCTTGCGTCTCGAAGCAAGTGGGGCAAGACTTCTGGAACCCCCTTGCGCCGGTGCGGCGCGGCGCGAAAAATTTCGGCAGACTGTATGAGAGCACCCAAAAGAATCGGCATTCTGGACGTCGCCCGGTTGGCCGGCGTGTCGGCTACGACCGTATCGCGCGTCCTGAATGGTCAGGTCGACAGCCGCATCAGCCTGGAGACGCAGGATCGTGTCAGGGCGGCGGCAAGCAGCCTCGGCTACGTCGTCAACCGTCTGGCAACGTCGCTCAGAACACACAGGACCGGTGTGTTCGGGGCGATCGTCAACAGCCTGTCGGGTCATTATCAGCCGCATCTGACAAGCCGCCTTCAAATCGTGGCACAGCTTCGGGGCGTGGAACTGCTGGTCGCGCAAGCCAAGACGGAGGCCGGCGAAATCGCCGGCCAGTTGCGCTTGTTTCAACAGGATTTCTTCGACGGCGTCATTATGGTGAGCGACCTCGCGGGCCAGCAGGCGCTCTGCGATCACCTTGATCTCATAGGTAAGGCGCATGTGACGCTCGGTGCGGGGCTGACGGGTCCGCTTCCTGCGGTTCTAACCGATGATCGGCTTGGCATCAGACTGCTGCTTGATCACCTTATGGAGCTCGGGCACCGCCGCATTTCCTTCGTCTACCGCGTCAGCCGCAGCGCGCTTCGCGATCGGATGTCGATTTTCCAGGACGCGGTTGCCGGCAGTGCCGGCTTGATCGCCGGTGATATCATCTCCTTTGAGAAGGGCGAGCACGACCGCAAGTTCCTTGCCGATCTCCTGGCATCGCCGGAACGCCCGACGGCTCTGATCTGCGGCAGTGACGGCATTGCCATCGAAGTTGTCGCCTTCCTGCGCGATCTCGGCCTGCAGATCCCCACGGATATTTCCGTCGTCGGCTATGACAACGTGCCCGACACTGCCTATTGGGCGCCACCGCTGACGACGGTCGCACAGCCGACGGATGCGCTATGCGAAGCCTCGCTCGATCTTCTGGTTGAGCTTTCGAACCTTCCGATGGACGCACGCGTTGCAAAGCGTCCCATACGGTTCGTTACCCCCGAACTTGTCATACGTGCGTCATCGAGCTCGCCTAGTTTGCGGCCACTTTCCCTTGCGTAAAAGAAAAGACGATCTTGAACGCAAGCGGTCGTATTTCATATGCGCAAACGTTTGTGCAGCGGTGTATAAATTGCTTTAACAGGAAGTGTGCCGATGTCCGATTACCTGCCCAGCGGCTTCAACAGCCCGGTTACCCGCCGCATAACCCTTCTGATGGGAGCCGCGGCCGGCCTCTCGGCTTTTGTCCCGGCGTTGTCGGCCTCGGCTGATGAGAGCACCGACAAAAGGCCTGAGTTGCGCATCGCCGTTCAGATGAATCCGGTCTCGCAGGAGCCCGTCGACGCCGCCAGCAATGTCGCCTTTCGCAATAACTTTTCCATTCACGAGACAGTGCTTGCGCTCGACATGCGCGGCGATTTTTCGGTCAAGCCCAATCTCGCGAAGTCCTGGACCTGGATTTCGCCGACCGTGCTCGAAATGAAGCTGCGCCCCGGCGTGATCTTCCATGATGGCCGCGAGATGACCGCTGATGACGTCGCCTTCTCCTTCGGGCCTGAGCGACTTTTGAACAAGGACGCGCCGGGCTATCCCACCTATCGCACGAATTTCACCAGCCTCGATCATGTCGAAGTTGTGGATTCGCTGACGGTCCGCTTCGTCACCAAGTTCCAGGACCCGATCTTCCTGCAGCGCCTCGCATCTTACGCGGCCGTCGTCATCAGCAAGGATGCCTGGCAGAAAAACGGCGGCAACTGGACGACCTGGCGGCAGAAGCCGGTCGGCGCCGGCCCCTACAAGGTCGAAAGCTATACGGTTAATGAGAGCGTCGTGCTGGCCGCCCATGATCAGGCCTATCGCGGTAAACCGGCCGCCAAGCGCGTGACCTTGCGCATCGTGCCCGAGGTTTCCTCGCGCATTGCCGGTCTGCTGGCCGGCGACTATGACATTGCGACGGACCTGCCGCCGGATCAGCTCTCGGTCGTCACAGCGAGCACCGATCACGAGATCGTCGGTGGCCCGGTGCCGAACAACCGCATCCTGTTCTTCGACAAGAACAATCCGGCGTTGAAGGACCCGCGCGTTCGCCAGGCACTCATCCTCGCCATCGATCGCCAGGCGATCGTCGACACGATCTGGAACGGTCGCACCAGAGTGCCGAACGGCCTGCAGTTCGAGCTCTACGGGCCGGTGTATCTCAAGGACTATCCCGCCTACAAATATGATCCGGACCAGGCCATGCAACTCCTGAAGGATGCCGGCTACAACGGCGAGGAAATCGAGATCCGTTCGCAGAACAATTACTACACGGCGGAAAACCCGGTCACGCAGGCCGTTGTCGCCATGTGGCAGGCTGTCGGTGTCAATGCCAAGATGAAGTTCGTGGAATCGGGTAAGCTGTTTGAGGCCTCGCCGACCCGCGCGACCGGCAACTGGTCGAGCACCGGCCAGGTCCCCGACCCCTATATCTCTTTCTTCACGCAGTTCAGCTCGGCCGGCAATCTGAGCTCGTTCAAAATCTGGCAGAATGCCGATTTCGATGCCCTCGGCGCCAAGATGGAGCAGGCAGTCGATCCGGCCGACCGCGCCAAGATCTTCCGCGACATGCTGCATCTGATCGAGTGGGAAGATCCGGGCGTCACCGTCCTCCATCAGAACGCTGTCTTCTTCGGTATCCGCAAGGGCATCAAGTGGCAGCCTCTGCCGGCCTTCCAGATGGATCTCGGCGCCGGCAGCCTTGCCTTCGAAGAGCAGAAGAGCTGAGCTGCTTCGCGATGGGCGTTCCCGTTCTTTCCGTCGACAATCTGAGTGTCTCGTTCAGAACGGGCGCCGGGCGGTTTCATCCGGTCAACAACGTGTCTTTCGACCTTGCCGAGGGCGAGATCCTCGGCATTGTCGGCGAGAGCGGATCGGGAAAGAGCCTCACCTGCCTGGCGCTTGCGGGTCTTCTCGGGCCGAGCGCCAGCGCCACGGGCTATATCTCCTTCCAGGATGCGATGTATGACGCAGCCGAGTTCGGCCCGCGGTCGCGGGTAAAGCTGCCGCCCATCGGGCTGATCTTTCAGGAGCCCGTCTCCTGCCTCGATCCGGTGCGCACGATCGGCTCACAGATCGCCGAGGCGGCTGTCAGCGCCGGCATGTCCGCAAAGGAAGCCAGGGATGAAGCGCTCCGGCTTCTGGCGGAAGTCGCCATTCCGCAACCCGAGACGCGTTACAATGCCTATCCCGCGCAATTTTCCGGCGGCATGTGCCAGCGCGTGATGATTGCCACGGCGCTTGCCATGCAGCCGCGATTGATCATTGCCGACGAGCCGACGACAGCGCTGGATGTCACCGTGCAGGCGCAGGTCGTCGCTCTCCTGGTCAAGGCGGTGCGTGAGCGCGGCATCCCCATGATCTTCATCAGCCACGATCTCGATCTCGTCTCGGAGGTTTGCGACCGTATCGCGGTCATGTATGCGGGGTCGCTGGTCGAGATCAATCGCACAGACGATCTCTACGACAATCCGCGCCATCCCTATACGCGGCTGTTGCTCGAGGCGATGCCTGGACGGGGTAGGCCGCTGGAAAGGCTCGCGGACATCCCCGGCGAACTGAAATTGCATGATGACCTGCCGCAGGCCTGCGCCTTCGCGCCTCGTTGTCCACGCGCCGAGCCGAGTTGCGCGACGACGGTCCCGCCATTGATTGCCGGTGCGGCGGCACTTGCCTGCTTCAATCCATGGAGCTCCCATAATGCCTGACAAGCAGATGCCACCCGATGCGCAGATTGCTGGTGCGGCACTTGCCGCCCGCGATCTGCAGTTTTCCTATGCGCCGGGCTTTTCCCTTTGGCGCGGACGCGCCAGGGGATTTCATGCCATCAAGGATGTGAGCCTGGAATTGAAGCCCGGCGAAACACTGGGTCTCGTCGGTGAGTCCGGTTGTGGCAAGTCCACGCTTGCCTCGCTGCTCTGCGGCGATCGTGAGCCGACATCAGGCGAAATCACGCTGTTCGGTCAGCCTTTCAAACACCTGATGAGGCCGAACCGGCGTGGTCTGGCAAAACATCTGCAAGTCATCTCGCAGGATACGATGGGCGCGCTCGATCCGCGCCGAAGCGTCGGTCATCAGATGGTGGAAACGCTCACGATCCACGGCATAGGCTATCCGGCAAGCCGACTCGATCGCGCGGCAGAGGTTTTCAAGGCCGTCAGCCTGCCGGTCTCTGTCTTGCAGAAATTTCCGCATCAGCTCTCCGGCGGCCAGCGTCAGCGCGTCGCCATCGCCCGTGCCCTCGTGGTCGAACCGCAAATTCTGCTGTGCGACGAGCCAGTCTCGGCGCTCGACGTTTCCGTGCAGGCGCAGGTGCTGAACCTCCTGCTCGAATTGCAGCGGGCACGCGGCCTGTCGCTGCTCTTCATCAGCCACGACGTGCGGGTGGTCCGACATGTCTCGCATCGCGTCGCGATCATGGAGGCAGGCCAGATCGTGGAAACCGGCCCGACCGAGGAAGTCTTCGCAAACCCGGTCCACCCCTATACCGCAAAACTCCTGTCGGCCGTTCCTCGCGGTCGGCGCAGCAGAGCGCGGCAGGCAGCGGCGATACTCGAAACGCTCTGAAGGAACAGGCAATGCTTCAATCCATCCTGCGGGCGTTTCTGCGAGCACTCGTGACCCTGTTCCTGGCGATGACCTTCACCTTCGTCATCCTGCGCGTCAGCGGCGATCCCTTGCATTCCCTGTTGCCGATCGAGACGCCGCCGGAAGTGGTGGCGCTGATGCGGCAGCAATGGGGTCTCGATCAGCCGCTCTACATCCAGTATTTCGCCTATCTCGGCCACCTTCTGCGCGGTGACTTCGGAACGTCGCTGCTGAACGGGCAGGATGCTCTGACGCTGGTTCTGTCGAAAGTCCCAGCCACGCTGGAATTGATGGGCGCCGCCCTGATATTGGCGTTCGGCGCCGGCGTGCCCTTCGGCATTCTGGCTGCACGCAACCGCGGCGGCTTGATCGATCGCTTTGTCATGGCGCTTGCGGTGCTGATGCATTCGCTGCCGAATTTCCTGATCGCCATCCTGCTCATCCAGCTTTTTGCCGTCTCCTTGCGGATCTTGCCGAGCGGTGGGGGATCGACGATGGCGCATCTCGTCATGCCCGTTCTGGTCATTGGTCTTTACAATGCCGGCATCATCGCCCGCTTCGTCCGCTCGAGCGTACTGGAAGTGCTAGGGCAGCGCTTCATATTGGCAGCGCGCGCCAAGCGCATCGGCGAAAGTGCTCTTCTGTGGCGGCATATCATGCCGAATGCCGCGTTGCCGCTTCTGACCATGCTCGGCTTCCTTGTTGGTGGCATGATCGGCGGCGCGGCCGTGGTCGAGAGCGTCTACGCCTGGCCGGGTGTCGGCCGCTTTCTCGTCTCCTCCGTTGCGCAGCGCGATCTGAACATCGTGCAGACCATCGTGCTGCTCATTACTGCGACGATGGTGACGGCCAATCTCCTTATCGATTGTCTCTATATTCTTGCCGATCCGCGTCTGCGGCATCGCGCATCGGCTTGATTGGCCGCTCGAAAGGTAAAAGCCATGGCGAATGCAGCGACGGGCGCCGATGCTCCCCCGAAGACCAGATCGGAGCGATCTTTTCGGCCCAGGCTTCGGTTCGATCTGATGACGGCCATATGCGCCATTATCCTTGTGGCCTTCATCATAGTCGCGCTCCTTGCAAATGTGCTTGCGCCTCATGGTTTTGCACAGATCGATCTTCATGCTCGCAAGGCGCCGCCGATCCTGTTTGGCGGCTCCTTCAAGCATATTCTCGGCACGGACGAGCTTGGCCGGGATATTCTGAGTCGCATCTTCTATGGCTTGCGTACCAGCCTGCTGATCGCGCTCGGCGCATCTGCGATCAGCCTGACGCTCGGCACCGTGCTGGGGCTGCTTGCCGCTTTCGGCCGAGGATTTGCCGATATGCTGATCCGCGTCGCCGTCGATTTTCAGGCATCGATGCCGTTCCTCATCATCGCGCTCGCCGTCCTCGCCTTCTTTGGCGACAATCTCTGGCTGTTCATGGCATTGCTCGGCCTCTATGGCTGGGAGCGCTACGCGCGGCTGGTGCGCGCCATGGCCGGGCTGGAGTTGGAGCGAGGCTATGTCGCGGCGTTGAGACGAAATGGTGCGGGAACGGGGCGCATCGCCTTCCTGCACGTGTTGCCCAATATCCTCTCCGTCGTCCTCGTCAACCTGACGATCGTCCTGCCGGAAATCCTGCTGCAGGAATCGGCGCTGAGCTTTTTGGGCCTCGGCATCCAGCCGCCGCTCGTCAGCCTCGGCAGCATGGTCGGTGCAGGCCGTGACTATGTGATGACCGAGTGGTGGATCGCAATCCTGCCGGGCATCGTGATCTTCATCCTGTCCCTGTCGATCAGCCTGATCGGCGATTATCTGCGCGACGTTCTCGACCCGACACTTCACTAGGTTGCTCCCGTAGAAAACCGACCCCAAGGAGACTTGCATTGCCTTTGCCCCTGCACGCTGCCCGTCATGGCTCGCTCCGCATTGCCGCTCACCGCGGCTTCAGCCGACGCTTCCCGGAAAACACCATTCTCGCTTTCCAGGAGGGTGTGAACGCAGGCGCCAACGAGTGCGAAATCGACCTCATGCTGACCCGCGACGACCAGATCGTAGTGATCCACGACAGAACGCTCAATCGCACGACCAACGGCTTCGGCTTCGTTGCCGATCATGATCTCCAGGACATTCTTTCGCTCGATGCCGGTGCGAAATTCGACCCGCGTTTCGCCGCGACCCCTGTGCCGACGCTTGTCAATACGCTGTTGTGGGCCAAGCAAACGGATACCCGTCTCGCAATCGAGATGAAGGAGCCCGAACGTCCCGATCGCCTCATCGATCTCATGATCGCGACACTGCGGGAGCTCGATGCTTTTGAGCATGTCGCCATATCCTCCTTCGACCATCTTGACCTGTTGCGCGTGAAGGAGCTCGAGCCGCGCCTGCAGACGGAAGCGATCCTACACCATCGTCCGGTAGATGTGGTGGCTTCGATGCGCGCCGGCGGCATCGACGGCGTCTCGCTGGAACTGAACCGCTTTCATCGCGCCGATGCCGAAGCGCTGCAGGAAGCCGGCATTGCCGTGCGTCTGAGCCTACCGGTGCCGGAAAAGCTTGCCATGTTCTGGCAGGGCGGACGGGATCTGCTTCCCATGATCCGAAGCTGCATCCGCGACCGGCTAATCGATGCTCTTATCGGCGACGACGTGGATTTCCTCCGCATGCTGGGCGCGAGCGCCTGAGAAGAGAGCATCGAAGGCGAATGGCGTCGTCGCAGGGCGGGTAGTCTTCTACTGCTTCCCGATCCGGCATATCACGGTGCCGTTTCCCCGCCTTGGGCCACCATAGAATCTACGCCAGTATCATATTATGACATTGGTGGGATTAGCGCCATTTTAAACTCTTCTGGGATGGTCTTGATCCCGATCGGCCTTCCGCTGAGCCGCAGATTGAGGGCGCATATGAGGTTCGCCCGCACGGAGCAATAATGCTCGACTCCCACAGAAATTCATATTATGTCATACGATATGGATCAATCTCGTGGGAGAGACGCTCCGTGTATGTAGGGACGCAGGTCGAGGCGCGGGATGATGACGACTACCGCGTTTTCGCCCAATTGGGGGTGAAACATATTTGCGCGGACCCGCCGGGAAAGCCGGAAAGCTGGACCCTTTCCGATCTTGAGCGCCTGCGCGACAAGGTCGAGAATTTCGGGCTGATTCTGGACATGATCCAGCTTCCCTTGCCGTCTCAGCCGATTGAGAAGGCGACCTATCCCGATATTCTGCTTGCCGGACCGGATCGCGATCGCCAGATCGATGCGGTCTGCAAGCTCATCGAAGATGTGGCGGCCGCGGGAATTCCTGCGGCAAAATACAACCTTAACCTCATCGGCATTCCCCGCACGCCGGAAGAACCCGGCCGCGGCGGTTCGCTGAATGCGAGCTTCCGCTGGGACAAGGCGGACCACCAGGCTGCCCCCGGCCTTGCCGGAGTGCTGTCGGAGGACGAGAATTGGGAGCGCATCGACTACTTCCTCGAGCGCGTCGTGCCTGTGGCGGAGAGCAATCGCGTCCGTCTCGCCTGCCACCCGCATGATCCCTATACGCCGCCGGGCTATCGCGGCGTTACTCGCGCCCTTGGCTCCGTCGAAGGTTTGAAGAAATTCGTGCTGATGCGGGAAAGCCCCTATCATGGGCTGAATTTCTGCCAGGGATCGGTCGGCGAGATGCTCGACAATCCGACGGAGGAGATCGACGACATCATTCGCTGGTTCGGCACGCGCGGCAAGCTTTTCAACGTCCATTTCCGCAACATTCGCGGCGGCAAGCTCTCCTTCATGGAGACCTTCCCGGATGAGGGCGACATGGACATGGTTCGTTCCGCGAAGGTCTACAAGGAGGTCGGCTATCAATACATGCTGATGCCCGATCATGTGCCGACCATCAGTGGCCGGGACCCGACCGGCGTCGCTTTCGCCTTCTGCTACGGCTACATCGCCGCCCTCGTTCAGTCGCTCGAAGGCGCCTGAGAGCCGTTGTCATACCAATCGACGATAGGATTCCAAGATGGACCCGATTGAACTGAAAAAGGCGGTTGGCAGCGGTCTGCTGTCCTTCCCGGTCACCCATTTCGATAGCGATCTCAAATTCGACGAGGCGAAATACCGCCGCCATGTCGAATGGCTGGCAGGCTATGATGCTGCAGCCCTTTTTGCAGCCGGCGGAACAGGTGAATTCTTCTCCCTCAATCCTGCCGAAATCCCGCAGGTTGTCCGCGCCGCGAAGGCATCTGCCGGCAATACGCCAATCATCTCCGGAGCAGGCTACGGCACGTCGCTCGCCGTCGAGATCGCCAAGTCGGCCGAAAAGGCTGGAGCCGATGGGGTGCTGCTTTTGCCGCCTTACCTCATGTCTTCGGAACAGGCAGGTCTCATCGCCCACGTCAAGGCGGTCTGCCAATCCGTGGGGATCGGGGTCATCATCTACAATCGGGACAATGCGGTGCTCAGCGCCGACAGCATCGCGCGGCTTGCCGACGAGTGCCCCAATCTCATCGGCTGCAAAGATGGGGTCGGCGATGTCGACAAGGTGATCGAGATCACCACGACCCTCAAGGACCGTCTCGTCTATGTCGGCGGCATGCCAACCCATGAAGTCTATGCCCAGGCCTATTTCGCTGCCGGTGTGACGACCTATTCTTCCGCCGTCTTCAACTTCATCCCTGCGCTGGCTCAGCGTTTTTACAGTGCTTTGCGGAGCGCAGACCAGGCAACGGTGGACGAAATCCTCACGGGCTTCTTCTTCCCCTTCGTCGCCCTGCGCAATCGGAAGAAAGGCTATGCGGTCTCGATCATCAAGGCCGGCTTGCACGTTCTCGGCAAAGATCCCGGCCCGGTGCGGCCACCATTGACTGATCTGACGCCGGAGGAGCTGTCAGCACTCGCTAAGATCATCGAGATGGCCAAGGCAGCTTAAACCGATAGCGCAATTCCAGGAAAAGTGCTCAGCGATTTTCCGTCTAGAAATGCGTGAAAGGAGAGAGCGGTTCAAAGTTTTGGTGAGCTGCATCCCCCGGTGAATAGTACGTTCCGGGCCGCTCGATCGTTATTCCGTGGCCCTCGCCGGTGAGATGGTCACACAATAACGATGGCCAAGGCTCAGTCACCATCGTGAACTTCACAGGCTTTCACATCCCGTAACGATGCTTGTCACCTTGGCAAGAAACCCGCGCCGAAGCGGAACTGCTGCCATAAAGCTGCCGTTCTATCGCCAACACGTCGCCGCGCTATGACCCCATAGAAACCGTTTGACGGCCACATTGCCGCCGGATCGTTCCTGAAACCTAACCGGCGGTGATATCGAAACGATATGTCACCCCTAGCTCTACGCCGTCAAAGAGGTGTTCCCCCGCACGACTGAAGAGGAATTGAGATGATTGTTCGTCATATCCCCGCTGCATCGCTGACCGCCGCAGTCTTGAGCTTGATGGTTCTCGGCAACCAGGCCTTTGCGCAGCAAGCAACGCAGGAGCAGCCACCTGCGCAAGTGCAGCAGCCCGACAGCAATGCAGCGGCTGCACCCGTCAGCGACCAGAAGATAGAGGCCTTTGCGGTTGCCTATCTCCAGGTGGACAAGATCAGGCAGGAATACTCGGCCAAGATCGGCGCAACGCAGGATCCAACCGCGAAGCAACAGCTCCAGACCGAGGCAAGCAAGCAGATGGTGCAGGCCGTCCAGACCTCGCCGGGCATGTCGGTGAACGAATATAACGCAATTCTGACGGCCGCAAAGAGTGATCCTGTGCTTGTGAAGAAAGTCCAGGACAAGATCCAGAAAGCCGAGCCTGCACAGCAATAGGCGGCGCGCGATCTCCAGGTAAGTTGATCTCATGCCGCCGCCGCGCCAAGAGCTTCGATCTTGGCGCGGCGGCGGGCATTCTTTACACAATCGTTTGAAAGCGGTCGGTGCGGCTTACCGGGCCGTTGCTTTCAGCGCGATCTCGTCGGAGAGCTTCAGCAGCATAGTGGTAGCTGAATAAATCACGACGGATTTCCAGGCGAAGTTGAGGTGAGCAGCCAGGACTATGCTGCGTTCGCAATCGCCGCTGCGAAGTCACGATAGCTGTGCAGCGGGCGGCCGAGGATGGTGGTCAGCCGTTCGATGTCGCCGATCTCGGGGATCATGCCGTCGCTGACATAGCGTTCCGCCATCAGGCGCATCTCATAAGCGGTCCACTTCGGCATGAAGCTCGCCATGTTCTCTTCGAACCCGCTGGGATCGTCGCCGCCGTAAACAACCGGCCGGCCGAGCAAGTCCGACCAGATCTTGGCCATATCCGGGCCGGTCAGCGTGTCGGGTCCGACCAGATTGATCGTCTCGATCGGCAGCTTGCCGGGAGCCTGGTCGCGGCGGATCAGCTCGATGGCGGCGACCTCGGCGATATCGCGGGCGTCCACCATGGCAACACCCTTGCTGCCGATCGGCATCGGATAGACGCCGTGATTGAGGATCACGTCCTTGATCATCAGCTCATTGTCGATGAAGTAGGTCGGGCGCAGGATGGTGGCGCTGAAGCCCATCTGCACGAGCATGCGCTCGGCGCCGAACTTGACGGCGAAATGCGGCACGTTCACCGCGCGATCGGCTTCGAACACAGAGAGATAGACGACCCGTTCGACGCCTTCCTCGCGGGCGATGTTGAGCGTGATGATCGCCTGGGCGAACTCATCGCCGGTAACGGCATTCAGAAGGAACAGCGTGCTGACGCCATCGAAGGCGCTGCGCAGGGCATCGATGTCGAGGAGGTCGCCTTGGGCAACTTCGACGCCGGCCGGGACATTGGCCTTCGAGGGATCGCGGGTCAGCACGCGGACCTTTGCGCCGCGCTTGACGAGTTGATCGACGACATGGTGGCCGACACGGCCGGTGGCGCCTGTAACGAGAATGGTCATTGTGGTTACTCCGGTTGGGGTGTTCAGTTGACAGTCATCAATTTAATGATCCAAATTGGCCCCGATAGACGCCACATTTGGACTCACTGTCTCACTGGTGAAACACATGGACCTGCTCGCTCTCGCCGATTTCAATCTGGTCGCCCGTCATGGCGGGTTCGGAAGGGCCGCTCGCGCAACAGGTCGTCCGAAGGCAACCTTGTCACGGCGCGTGGCCGAGCTGGAGGCAAGTCTCGACCTGCGCCTGTTCGAGCGCGGTGCACGGATGCTGAAGCTGACGGAGGAGGGGCGCGCACTCTTCGAGCGAACGGGCGCGCTGCTGACCGAGCTCGACGAAACGGCGAAGGCGATCGCTTCAGGTGGACATAGCCCCCGCGGTCGGTTGAGGATCAGCGCGCCCTTGCTGTTCTCGCAGACGGCGTTGGGAAAGCTTGCAGCAGGATTCGTCCGGAAATATCCCGAAGTTCAGCTCGAGATCACGACGGAAGACCGGGCCGTCGACATGATCGAGGAAGCCTATGATGTGGTCATTCGCGTGAATCCGGAGCCGGATGAAAGCCTTGTCGGCCGCGTCTTCCTGCATGATCGGCTTGTTGTCGTGGCAAGTCCCGACCTGCCGCGTCCAGCAGGCCGCAATGCTGTTCCCGCCGTCAGCCGTGGAGCGATGGCCCAGGCTGAATCGTGGGAGGTCACGACTTCAGCGGGAAAATTTCGCCTTGTGGCAAGGCCGGTTCTGAGCGTCTCCTCCTTCATCATGGTTCGCGATGCCGTCCGCGCCGGCGTGGGCGCGGCGCGTCTACCCCTATCGCTCGCCATTCCGGATCTGGCCACTGGCAGGCTGGTGAGTTGGGGTGAGGTAGAAGGATTTCAGACCGCCCTTTGGGCGCTATACCCGACGCGGCGGCTGCTCAGTGCCCGCGTGTCTGCATTTCTGGACTATCTTAAGGAAGCTTTTCCTCGGGGAACGCCTGAGGAGCTTGCTGCCTATATGGAATGACGGGGCGATGTCACGGCAACGGCTTGTGAGGATGGGCTGCATAGACGCATGTGGATGAACACCTCGCTGGTCAGCGACAAGCGTCATCGCTTCCCACCCCAGATGATCGCCCACGCGGCCTGGTTCTACTTTCGGTTTCCGCTGAGCCTGCGTCTTGTGGAGGGGCATGGTAAACTTAACGGGTACAAGGCAGTCGTAGCCCGCTTGCGCTGTTGCGGTTCACGCTCGAGTGATTTTCGCCCACAGGTTCATCGCCGCTGAACGCAGTTCTCGATGATGGCTGGAGGGGATGTCGTGGCGGGGGATGTGGAACAGGTTTGCGATCGGATCATGGATGGAGACGAAGCACTGTAGATGTCGCCTAGCCTTGAAGCGTTTCATGACCCGCTCTCGTCGCCGGACTGGCTGGTGGGAATTCTCCGCCCGATTGTTCAAGCCTCTGTGGGAGCGATGCTCGACACCTGGCATGATCTCGCGCTTTGCAGCGTCGTAGGACCGAAGCTCGTCGGTGATCATCACTCGCGGCGTGCGCCCCTGGCTCTTCAACAGCTTGCGCATGAGACGCTTGGCCGCCTTGGTATTGCGACGACTTTGAACCAGAACGTCGAGGACGAAACCGTCCTCATCGACGGCTCGCCAGAGCCAGTGCTTCTTGCCGCCTATCGAAACGACGACCTCGTCGAGGTGCCACTTGCCGCCCAGCCGACCGGCTGAGCGGCAGCGGATCTCGCTCGCAAAGGCACGTCCGAATTTCTCGGCCCATAGCCGCACAGTCTGGTGCGAGACAATAATCCCACGCGCCGCCAGCATATCCTCGACCATCCGCAGACTGAGAGGAAAACGGAAATAGAGCCACACCGCGTGGGCGATTATCTCGCCAGGAAAGCGATGGCGGCGATAGAGTGGATCACGGTCTGTCATGGCCCGTCATCTCATGTCCAATTCCACATTCCGTTAAGTTGACGATGCGCCTTCGGCGCAGGCTCGGATCCGTCGAATATAGTCGACAGCTGCTATCCCTATGGCTCCATCCAGGTGCCGGGCGGAACAGAGCCGATCATCCTGCATCGCGATGCCGTCTCGGGCGGCGGCTATTTCATGCTGGGAACGGTGATCTCGGCCGACATGGATCTGATCGCCCAACTGCAGCCGCATATGCCGACGCAATTCGTGGAGGTCACTATGGATCAGGCATTGGCGGCGCGGGCGAACCGGCAGGATTGCTCGCGCGCCTTCGCGCTGCTCTGGCGTAAGGCATCAAGCGGATGGCTGCCTCTTCAATCCCCCATTTCGGGCGCAGATGGAATAGATCAGGGGTCGCCTGCGTCTCACTCGAGAACGCGGGTCAAGTAGGCGGCCGTCACGCCGGGGCTTGGGATGATGGCGACGATTTTCATTTGTGCGATCGTGCGGTCGACCGAGGCTTCGAGATGGTTCTCCATCATCGCCGCCGCCGCCTTGACGGCACCTCGCAGCAGCAGTTCCGCGATCAGGCGCAACTCCGTGATGATGGCGGGATCGCCGGGCAGCCCGAGCCGCCGCAGCAATCGCTCCGTCGCCGTGACAGGCAGCAGATTGTTGCGGATCGATTCCTTCAGCCGCTCATTCGGTGTCGCGAGAATGCAAATCTCGATGAAGTCGGCATGGATGGTTTCCAGCGCCGCAAGGTGGTCGGCCGGTTCGTGCCGCTCGAGATCGGAGAGGCGCTGGAACAGATCATCCAGTCGCTCCCGGTCGACGCGGCTGGCCCCAGCGACCAGCGCCTGCGGCTCCAGCATGCCGCGCAGGCCGTAGTGATCCTTGATCATCTGCGCCGTCAGCGGGCCGGCGATCCAGTGGGACGACTGGTTCTTGCGCACAAGACCGCGTTCGCGCAGACGCGTCAGCACGTCACGCACCACGGTGCGGCTGACGTTGAAATGGTCGGCGAGCTCGATCTCGATAATGCGGTACTGGCCAAAGACGACGCAGCCGGCGACATCGGCCTCGACGGTATTGTAGATGCGCTCCCAGGACGCGCGGCTCTGCAAGGCCTCGTCGGCGTGGCGCGGAATGGTCAGGCCGAGGGTCTTGATATCGGCGCGCTTCGGCTCGATGCCCTGGCCAGCGGGACCGACGAGATAGCCGCGTCCGTTGAAGCGATGTACCAGTCCCTCGCTCTCCAGCGTCTGCAGCGCCCTCTGCACGGGCGCGCGCGAAATCTGCAGGATATCGGCGATCGGCCCTTCGAGGAGCACCACGCCGCGCGGCAGCGTGTTGTCCTCGATATTGCCACGCAGAACATCCTCGGCGATCTCGTAGCGCTTTTGCGCATTCGGGCGCGCATGGTTTTCGGTCATCTGATGCAATGGACTCACGTCGTTCTGATGCCCCACTCTTACGCGTTTTGTAATTCTAACATAGCGCAAAAATAAATGACTATTGAATACAAAATATGTTTTTTGGCTCGCCAACGCAGCGAATCTCTTTTCGCTGACGGTTGATACTTAGCGCCGCGATTGGCGCTGTTTGCTGAATGATGCCGGCCGCGGTGCGCCACATTATGGCGGCTGTTGGAGCCATTTCGTTGCCAATTCTATGGATAGGGCCTGGATGCTTGTCGATATCGCCGCCTTTTTCCAGTCGTCCCTCAATCAGTTGTTACCTTGGGATTCGACATTTTCTAGAAAAGTCTATTGAATACAAAAATCATTTATGTAATGCTCTGAACATCAAGACGCTCGTCAGAAGCGTCGCAGGTGGAACTCTTTGAAACGCCAAGGAACATCTCTTTGAGGCGCATGTGAGCATGCGCGAGTGCAGGCTGACGTCTGAACGTCCGGATCGATGCGATCCAGACGAAAGCGGAGCTTTGCCGGAAGGATGGTCCTTGCCTTGAAACTGGTGGGAATTCGGTGTCGACCGTTCTTCAGCTCAGCCAAGTCACCAAGTCCTATGGCCCGTCAGCTGCACTGGACGGGATAGATTTCTCTCTGCCCGACGATGCCTATATCTCGCTGCTCGGGCCGAGTGGTTCCGGCAAGACGACGCTGCTGCGCGTCATTGCCGGCTTCGAGGAACCTGATGCCGGTTCGGTCCTCTTCCACGGCAAACGGCTTGACGGCGTGGAGCCGCATGATCGCGGCATCGGCTTCGTTTTTCAGAACTTCGCTCTGTTTCCGCATCTTTCCGTTGCCGAGAACGTCGCCTTCGGCCTGCGCAATCGCAAGGTCGATCCGGTGACGGATGCGCGCGTCCTGGCAAAAAGGGTTCAGGATATGCTGTCGCTGGTCGGCCTCAGCGGATTTGACGACCGCGCGGTGACGCAGATTTCCGGCGGTCAGCGCCAACGCGTCGCCTTGGCACGTACTCTGGTGACGGAGCCGAAGATGGTGCTGCTGGACGAGCCGCTCGGCGCGCTCGACGCCAATCTGCGCGGCCGCATGCGAAGCGAGCTCAAGATCATCCGCGAACGCTGCGGCGTCACCTTCCTGCATGTTACGGGCAGCGAGAGCGAGGCCCTGGCGATGGGGGACCTGGTGCTTGTGCTCGATCGCGGCCGCATCGCGCAGGCCGCCGCCTCGGACGTCGTCTACAACAGCCCGGCAACGGCCTCGGTCGCCCGTTTTCTCAATTGCTATAACCTCTTTGCCGGCGATGTCGTCGCGGATGCTTTCGTCGGCCCGGCCGGTCGCTTCCCCTTGAATGGTTCGCGCCGAAAGGCGCCGCAGCCAGCCTATGCGATCCGCTACGACCGCGTTTCGATCCGCTCCCGCGATGCGGTGCTATCGGATGACGAAGTGCGCATCGAGGCGGATTTCATCGCCAGCGAATATTCCGGTGCGGCGGTCAATTCCTTCTTTGCGCTCGATGGCGGCCACATCTTCGAGGTCGAATCCCATCTGAGCCATGCCCGTCCGCCGGCCTTTGTCGAGAAGGACCGCTATGCGCTCGTCTGGAAGAAGGAGGATGCCCTTGTTTTCGGTTGATGTGAGCCCTTCGAACCCTTCTACCGGACCCTCCAAGGAGAGCGAGAGATGACCATGGTCGCGACATCAGAGGAAGCCGTGCAGGAAGGCGCAGCCGTGCGCCGGAGATCGAGCAAGACGCTCTGGCTTCTTGCGCCGGGCATGATCTGGATGGTCGCCTTCCTCGTCCTGCCGATGCTGATGATGGTCTACGTTTCCTTCTGGACGCAGACGACCTTCAAGATCGAACCGGCGCTGACCTTGCAGAGTTGGATCACCTTCCTGACGAGCGCCACCTATCTCGGTGCGCTCTGGACGACGATCCGCATCTGGCTGCTTGTGCTTCTGTCGACGCTTATCGTCGGCTATCCGGCAGCGCTCTTCGTCGGCCTTCTCATCAAGAACAAGACGCTGCAGACCGTGTTGCTGGTACTCTGCGTCATCCCGTTTTGGACGTCCTTCCTGATCCGAGTTCTCGCCTGGCGGCCGATGCTCGGCACCGAGGGCGCGATCAACATGATCCTGATGAATCTGGGCGTTATTCGGCAGCCGATCGAGGTACTGTTGTTTTCGGAACTGTCCGTCATCATCGGTATGACCCAGATCTACTGCGTCTTCATGGTCGGGCCGATCGCCTTCATGATGGGTCGCATCGACGCCTCGGTCATCGAGGCGGCCCAGGATCTCGGTGCGGGCTTCTGGCGCATCTTCCGCACGATCATCCTGCCGCTTTCGATGCCCGGCGTGGTGGTCGGTGCGATCTTCGTTTCCGTCATGGTTCTGGGTGAATTCGCAACGTCCGCCGCCCTGTCCGGCCGCAAGGTCAATCTGCTCGGCAACATCATCGTCACCCAGGTCGGCTCGTTGAAATGGGCCTTCGCCGCCGTTGCCGGCGTTGTGCTGACGATCATCATGGGTGCTGTTGTCGCCGCCCTGCTCAAGGTCGTCGACCTCAGAAAGGAGCTCTGATCATGAATGCTGGCGGTATCAAGCTCGGCCTGGGGGTCTATACGACCTTCTTTCTGATCTTCCTCTATGGACCGCTCGTCGTCCTGGCGATCCTGTCGTTCCAGACCGGGCCGGAGGGTGGGCCGCAATTCCCGATCATCGAATGGTCGACCTATTGGTACCGGCATCTCCTCGGCCTCACGCCGCCCTCGCGCATCGCGCCCCTGCCGATCGATCAGGCACTGATCCGCTCACTCTTTCTGGCGCTGATGACCATGATCGTCTCGACCGTGCTTGGCGTCATGTCAGCGCAGGCCTTTCGCCGCAAGTTCCGCGGTTCGGGCGTGGCCTTCTATCTGATCGTTCTCGGCATGATGGTGCCGGGCGTGCTTGTCGGCCTCGGCATGGCGCTTGTCGCCAACGCCTTCGGCATCGACCGTCACTGGTGGAGCACCGCCTTCGTCCTGCATGTCGTCTATACTTTCCCCTTCGCCTTCCTGGTCATGCTCGCCATCTTCAACAGGTTCGATCCGAGCATGGAGGAAGCCTCCTGGTCGCTCGGCGTCACGCCGGCGCGCACCTTCCGCAAGGTCACGTTCCCGCTCATCTTCCCAGGCGTGCTTTCGGCGATGCTCTTTGCCTTTACGCTCTCCTATGACGAGTTCTCACGCACCCTATTTGCCTCTGGCCGCGAGCTGACGCTGCCGCTCGCCATCTACGGCACCTTCTCGGTCGAGGTGCACCCGAACGTCTTCGCCTTCGGGGTGCTGACGACGCTGTTTTCCTTCGCGCTTCTCGGCACCTACGCGATCCTGATGGGTCTGTCGGTACGGCGCGCCAAGCGCGTCCGCATTCAGGAGGACGCATGATGGCTGAGAAGGCTTTCTCCCCGATCTCCGCCCCCCTCTCTGCCATTGTCACCGGCGCCGGCTCCGGTATCGGCCGTGCCATTGCGCTGCGCATTGCCGCCGACGGTTATGCGGTTCTGGTCAATGACCTCTCCGAGGAGCGCGCCAAGTCTGTTGCCGCGGAAATTATCAAGGCGGGCGGAGCGGCGGCCGCGATCGCCGGGGATGTGGCGCGGCCCGAGGATGTGGCGGCGATCCATGCGGCTGCCAAGGCCGCGTACGGCGAGGTCGCTCTTCTCGTCAACAATGCCGGTATTGCGCATCAGGCGGCATTCGAGAACCTCGAGCTTGAGGATTTCGACCGAATGTTCGCGGTGCATGTGCGCGGCACCTTCCTGATGACCAAGGCCGTCCTGCCGCCGATGCTGGCGCGGGGCGAGGGTGTCATCGTCAACGTCGCATCCCAGCTCGGGCAGATCGGCGGCATCGAGCTGGTTCACTATTCCGGTGCCAAGGCCGCGATCATCGGCATGACAAAGGCACTCGCTCGTGAGGTCTCTGGCCGGGGCGTGCGGGTCAACGCTGTAGCGCCGGGACCGATCAATACGCCGCTGGTGCGCGGCCTTTCGGAAGAATGGCGCGAACGCAAGAAGCGCGAATTGCCGCTTGGCCGCTTTGGGGAACCGGAAGAAGTGGCCGCGACCGTGGCATTCCTGGCCTCGCCGGCCGCGAGCCTTTTCGTCGGCCAGACGCTCGGGCCGAATTCCGGCGATGTGATGCTCTGAGGGAGACAAGCAGATGGACAGTTTAGAAAAGCGGGTGGTCATCGTCACGGGTGCGGGCATCGGTATCGGCCAGGCAACGGCGAAGGCTTTTGCAGCGCTCGGCGACCATGTTGTCGTCACCGATATTCTTGAAAAGGAAGGCGAGCAGACGGTTCATGACATTCTCACCGCCGGCGGCTCGGCCGAGTTTCATCTTTACGACGTGCGCTCGACGGAAGCGGCAAACCAGCTAGTCGCCGATGTCGAGGCGCGTTTCGGCAAGATCGACGTCATCGTCGCCAATGCCGGCATCGCGCATCGGACACCGCTCGACAAGCTCACCGACGACAAGTGGGACCTGACCATGGATGTCGATCTGAAGGGCATCTTCAAGCTGGTGCGCGCCGCCGTGCCCGGCATGCGCGCCCGCGGATCGGGCAGCATCGTCGCGCTCTCCTCGATCATGGGTGTCGCCTATGGTTGGGATGAGCATGTCCATTATTCGGCGGCGAAGTCCGGCGTCGTCGGGCTGGTGCGCGGGCTTGCCGTGGAGCTGGCGAAGGACGGCATCAGGGTCAACGGTATTGCACCGGGCTATATCCGCACGGCTCAGCTCCTTTCGGAAGAGAATTCACTGGGCCCCGCCGGCGCGGAAAAGGCGGCCGAGTTCATTCCGATGGGCCGGCTCGGCGAACCGGAAGACATCGCCGATGTGATCGCATTCCTTGCGTCAAACGGCGCGAGTTACATGACCGGCCAGGTTCTGGTCGTTGATGGTGGCCTCCTTGTGGGGCGGTACTGATCGTCATCGTCCGGCGATGGCTGGGTAGGGGCGATACGGCAATGAAGAGGCCCGACAAGGGCCAAGGGAACAGCAATCAGCACTGGAGAACAAAAATGTCCAAAATGGAATTGAACAGACGCTCTCTGTTGAAGCATTCGGCCGGCGTCATGGCGCTCGCGATCGGCGGCGGCTCACCCTTCCTGTCATCGCGCGCGGCTTACGCACAGGCTGCCAATCTCGCCAAGGAGCAGTTGCGCACCATCGGCCTTTCGGTCACCGTCCAGGAGCGGATCCTCGATGACTTCCGCAAGGTGAGCGGCGTCGGGCAGACCTCAGGTACTGCGGCGACCTTTCCCGACGCGCAGACCAAGATCCTGTCCGGTTCCAAGGATTACGATTGCTGGGAGATCATCGGCGAGCGTCTGCCGTCGATCGTCATGACCAACAATGTCGAGCCGGTTCCGGCCGCTTCCCTGAAGAACTGGGCCAATATCCGCGATACCTTCACCACGCCCTCCGACAAGTGGGAGCCGAAGCAGCAGATCGTCGGTCAGATCTGGGCGGATGATGCCAAGACCACGCTGAACATGGTGCCCGCGGTCTATAACTACGATTCCATCGGCTACAACCCGGACGTTCTCTCCGCCGAGGAAGCCAATACCTGGGCGGCGATCTTCGATCCGAAGTTCAAGGGCAAGTCCGGCCTCAACACCGATCCGCTGATCGCGTTCGGTCAGGCGATCATGGCCATGAACACGCTTGGCCTTCTGAACGTGAAAAATCCCGGCAACCCGAGCACGGCCGAAATCGACGAAGCGGCGAAGTTCCTCGTTTCGAAGAAGAAGGACGGGCAGTTCCGGGCGCTGTGGGGCGATTTCGGCGAGCTGGTCAATCTGATGGCATCGGGCGAGATGGTCGTCTGCGACGCCTGGCAGCCGGCCGTCATGGCGGTCAAGGCCCAGGGCAAGGCATGCAAGTATGCCGTGCCGAAGGAAGGCTATCGCGGCTGGGCGATCGGCCCGTCGATGATCGCCGGCACGCCGAACAAGGAAGCCGTGATCGCCTATGCCGATTACTGGCTCTCCGGCGAGCCCGGCATCACCGTTTCCGAACAGGGCTATTATTCGCCGTCGACCAATATCCAGAAGGTCATGGCGCCAGACAAATACGCCTTCTGGTACGAGGGCAAGCCATGGGTCGGCGCTGCCGAGCGCGGCATCAAGGAAGGCGACCTGCGCGATGGCGGCTCGCTGGCTGAACGCGCCAAGAACGTCGCCTATTGGCACCAGTGGCCGGATGAATACGACCATCTGGTTCAGAAATGGGATGAATTCCTCAATGCCTGATTCGATGGCTGCCGCCGGCCATCCTATGCCGCGCGGGGAGGCGATGTCCGCCTTCTCGTCTACGCCCGGAGATCTCCCATGATATATGATTTGGAACTCATCGATGTCGGCAAGGTCTATGACAATGGCACGCCCGCCGTCATCGACTTCAATCTGTCGATCAGGAAGGGCGAATTCATCGCCTTTCTCGGTCCCTCGGGCTGCGGCAAGACCACGACGCTTCGCATCATCGCCGGCTTTGAAAGCATTTCCTCCGGCGACATGATGATCAAGGGCGAGCGCATGAATGATGTCAGGCCGCAGAAGCGGCCGACATCGATGATCTTCCAGAATTATGCTCTGTTCCCACATATGACCGTCCGGCGGAATGTCGGATATGGTCTTGAGGTCAAGGGCATGGCGAAAGCCGAGCGGGATGCGCGGGTCGATCGTATTCTCGCAACTCTTGGGCTGGAGGATATTGCCGAGCGGAAGCCTGACAAGCTTTCCGGCGGCCAGCGTCAACGTATTGCGCTTGCCCGCGGCCTCGTGGTCGAGCCGGATGTGCTGCTTCTCGACGAGCCGCTGGGTGCTTTGGATGCCAATCTGCGCAAGGCGATCCAGAATGAGCTGAAGCTGCTGCAGAAGAAGCTCGGCGTGACCTTCGTCTTCGTCACACATGCCCAGTCGGAAGCGCTGGCGCTATCCGACCGCATCGTCGTCATGAACCAGGGCAGGGTGGAGCAGATCAGCCCGCCGCATCAGCTTTATACACGTCCCGATACACCGTTCGTGGCACAGTTCATCGGCCGCAACACCATCTTCGAAGGCGAGGTTGCCGGCACGCAGGCCGACAACACATTCGTGTCGACCGCGTTTGGCACCCTGTCGGGCTGCGCCAATGGCGGCCTCTCCAGCAAGGTCAACATCGTCATCCCCTCGGAGGCGATCGAGGTTCATGCGGCGGGCGGCTCGGCACGTGAAAATCTCGCCCGGGCGTTCAGCGGCAATGTGGTCGGAGCATGCGTCGAGCGTTTCGACGTGGTCGGCCATATCTCGCAGATCGGCATCAGCTTGCCCGACGGCCGAGGCCTGGCGCTGGAAGCGCATATCGACAAATACCGGCCCGGCGCCTTTCCCCTAGGCGCCGAGGTCATGCTTACCTGGGATCCGGCCGACGCGACCGTCATCCCGGCTCACTGATTACAGAAAACTCAAATTGAAGGAGGTCATCTCATGGCAAAGGAAATCTTGTGCAGTTTTGGCGTCGACGTCGATGCCGTCGCCGGCTGGCTCGGCTCTTACGGCGGTGAGGATTCGCCCGATGATATCTCGAGAGGCCTTTTTGCCGGCGAGGTCGGCAGCCTGCGGCTGGTGAAGCTCTTCGAACGCTTCGGCATCAAGACGACATGGTTCATTCCCGGTCACTCGATCGAAACCTTTCCCGAGCAGATGCAGGCGGTGGCCGATGCCGGCCACGAAATCGGCATCCATGGCTACAGCCATGAAAATCCGATCGCCATGACGCGCGAGCAGGAGACGGAAATCCTCGACAAGTGCATCGAGCTGGTCACCAAGCTTTCCAGGAAGCGCCCGAC
Organism: Rhizobium tropici CIAT 899; assembly: GCF_000330885.1. Taxonomy (NCBI): domain Bacteria; kingdom Pseudomonadati; phylum Pseudomonadota; class Alphaproteobacteria; order Hyphomicrobiales; family Rhizobiaceae; genus Martinezella; species Martinezella tropici. The sequence goes on along the minus strand of NC_020062.1, from coordinate 1,888,243 downwards.
CGGCTATGTCGCACCGTGGTGGGAGTTCTCCAACGTGACGAACGAGCTGCTTCTGGAGCGCGGCATCAAGTACGATCACTCGCTGATGCACAATGACTTCACGCCATATTATGTGCGTGTCGGCGACAGCTGGACCAAGATCGACTATTCGCGCAAGCCGTCGGACTGGATGGTGCCGCTGAAGCGCGGCCAGGAGACCGATCTGATCGAAATCCCGGCATCCTGGTATCTCGATGACTTGCCGCCGATGATGTTCATCAAGAAATCTCCGAACAGCCATGGCTTCGTCAACCCTCATCACATCGAGCAGATGTGGCGCGACCAGTTCGACTGGGTCTATCGCGAGATGGATTACGCTGTCTTCCCGATCACCATCCATCCCGACGTCGCCGGCCGGCCGCAGGTGTTGATGATGCTGGAGCGGCTCTACGCGCATATGATCAAGCATCCAGGCGTCAAGTTCGTCACGATGAATGAGATCGCCGACGATTTCGCCGCCCGCTTTCCGCGCAAGAAATAGACGGCTAGGCTGAAGTATCGAAGCATCAGGTTGGAGGCGATTGCCATGTGTTCACTGTGCGGCGTGCTCGGCGGCAACGAGCATTGGACGGATGCCGCGGCACGGCCGGGTGTGTTCACGCGGAATCACGCAAGTTTCGACCGGCGGCGCGAGCGCGCCGAGCGCGTGCGGGCCGCCAATGAGATGCTCTCTGGTTTCGGCCTTGTCCTTTCTGACTGGCAGGGCGCGTCCTTCGTGCTGTCGACCAGAACGGGCAGGAGCGAAATCATCGAGGATCTCGGCCATCTCTGGCCGGCAGCCGAAAGGCTCGTCGGCCGGTACTGCGATCCGCTTGACCTTGCCTTCGTCGCCAGGATGGAGGGACGCCATGTCGGTTGAAGCAAGCGGCTTCCTGCCGATCAATCTTCTGACCGGCTTTCTCGGCTCCGGCAAGACGACGCTGCTCAAGCGCATCCTTGCGGACCCGGCCTTTGCCGATACCGCCGTACTCATCAACGAATTCGGCGAGATCGGGCTGGACCATGATCTCGTCGAAAGCGTCGATGGCGAGATGGTGCTGCTGCGTTCGGGATGCGTCTGTTGCACGGTGCGAGACGACCTTGCCACAGCACTCAAGGAACTTTATTCCCGCCGCGAGCGCGGGCTCTTGCCGCCATTCCGGCGCGTCATCATTGAAAGCACGGGTCTTGCCGATCCCTTTCCAGTCCTGTCGACGATCAAGGCCGATCCGGTGCTCAGGCATCATTTCTGCGCCGGCAACGTCATTACGACTGTCGATACGGTGAACGGGCTGCGCCAGCTCGACACCTATATCGAATCCAACCGGCAGGTAGCGGTCGCGGATCGTTTGATCGTGACCAAGGCCGATCTTGAAGCCGACAGCAAGGGAGATTCCCTTCGAGCTCGCCTTCGAACGCTCAATCCCGATGCTCCAATCCTGACAGCGGCCGATCCGAATCTCGATCTCTCCTCCCTTGTTGCCGTCCAAAGCGACGTCTCGCCAAGCGGCAGCCTGTCGCAGAGCGGCTTTTACTGCGAGGAGCCGGTAAGGCTTGTCTCATCGGATGGCGTGCCGCATCAGGCCGCCATTTCCTCGATTTCTCTCAGTATCGACAGGCCCGTCGACTGGACCGCTTTCGGGCTCTGGCTGACCATGCTGCTCAATCGGCATGGGGAGCGCGTGCTGCGGGTAAAAGGTATTCTCAATCTCAATGGAGAGGAGCGCCCGGTCGCTGTTCATGGGGTTCAGCATCTGGTTCATACGCCGGTGCATATGGATGGATGGCCCTCGGAAGACCGCAGCTCGCGACTGGTCTTCATCCTGGACGGGCTCGATGGCGCGCTATTGAAACGCTCCTTCGAAGCCTTCACACTGGCGCATATGCCCGTCGTTGCATCTTGTCAGATCGCAGCGGCGCGGTGACCCAATTGGTATCTCCATGAACAAGCATGAATCCGTCGCCAAAAGCATGTCCGCTCCCGCCTTGCATCTGAAGGGACGGCCGCGCCTGCGCGTTCTCGGCACTGCGATCTCGCTGCTGGAGGAATTGCGCCTGCGCGCGCAGGACGATCTCGGCATCGACGTCATCTTCGACAATAACGACTTCCTGACGACTCAATACAAGGCGGCCCGCGAGCCGGAGACCTACGATATCTACGACCAGTGCTTCCACAATCTCGATATCGTCTGGCATTGGCGTGCGATCCAGCCTGTGGACACCCAGCGCATTGTGCTCTGGTATGAGGTCAACGATCTGACGAAGACCGGCCACATCGGCCCCAATCCGCGATTGGGGCTCGGCGACGTGCCGGCGAAGAAGCTCTTCGTGCAGCCGAACCTCGCCTTGGGCGATACGCCATCGCGCTTCATCTCCATGCTGCCGACGACGCATAATTTCGACAGCTTCGCCTATCGGACCGATCTGGCGCCCAATGGTGTCGGCATGCATTCCTGGGGCGCGCTCTTCGACGAACGCTGGGCGGGCAGGGTGGCGCTGGTCGATGAGCCCGCCATCGGCATTTTCGATGCGGCGCTCGCGGCACAGGCCGCTGGCCTCATGTCCTTCGACGATATCGGCAATATGTCCATTCAGGAGATCGACCAGCTGATCGATCTCCTGGAGCAGCGCAAGAAGGCTGGCTTCTTCCGGGATTTCTGGAAAACTGCCGAGGATGCGGCCCGGCTGATGATCGCCGGCGAGACCAGCGTCCAGAGCATGTGGTCGCCCGGAATCGGCATCCTGAATTCGAAGGGCGTGCCGGTCGAGCAGGCCGTCCCCGCCGAAGGCTATCGCGCTTGGCATGGTGGTCTGTGTCTTTCGAAACAGTTGAGCGGCCGCCTCCTCGACGTTGCCTACGACTATCTGAACTGGTGGATATCGGGATGGCCGGGTGCCGTGGTCGCGCGGCAGGGCTATTACATTTCGACACCGCAGCGTTCGCGGCAGTTCATGACCCAGGCCGAATGGGACTACTGGTATGAAGGCGCGGCGGCCACCGAAGACTTGCCCGGCCCGGATGGCCAGCTGCGGATCAGGAAAGGATCGGTGCGCAGCGGCGGATCCTATTGGCAGCGCGCCAATTGCATTGCCGTCTGGAATACGACAATGGATGAGCACAATTATCTCGTGCGCCGCTGGATGCAGCTGGTCGGCTGAAGAGGAGAGCAAGGGCTATGACAAAGACACATCTCGGCAAATCGATCGCGCAACTCTCCGTCCTGATCCAGTCCGGCAGTCTCGACCCGGTCGCGCTGGCCGAGGAGACCCTCGACGCGATCCGGACCTATAGGGACCAGGCGATCTTCACGCAGCTTTTGGAGCGGCGCGCGAAGGAGGAAGCGGCTGCTTCGTCCAAGAGGCTGCGTGAGGGGCGTTCGCGTGGGCTGCTGGATGGCATTCCCGTCGCCTGGAAGGATCTCTTCGCCATTGCCGGCCTGCCGACGACGGCCGGCTCGATTGTGCTTGCGGATGCCGCGCCCGCGCAGGACGATGCCGATGTCGTCAGGGCGCTGCAGGCGGCGGGCATGGTGGCCGTCGGTCGGGTCAATATGAGCGAATTCGCCTTTTCCGGTATCGGTCTCAATCCGCATTACGGTACGCCGCTAAACCCGCTGGCAACGGATGTGCCGCGAATTCCCGGTGGTTCGTCCTCGGGTTCCGCCGTCGCGGTTGCGGCCGGTCTCGTGCCGGTGGCGATCGGCACGGATACCGGCGGCTCGGTGCGCATCCCGTCTGCTTTCAACGGCCTTGTCGGCTATAAGGCAAGCCATGGCCGTTACAGCATGGCCGGCGTCTTTCCGCTGTCGACGAGCCTCGACTCGCTCGGTCCGCTGTGCCGCAGCGTCCAGGATGCGATCTGGGTCGATGCCGCAATGCGTGGGCGCTTTGTCCCCGAGGTGGAGCGCGCCGAAGTCGCCGGGCTTTCCATCGTCGTGCCGACAAATATTGTCATGGATGATGCGCAGGATGCTGTTCTTGCAGCTTTCGAGGCGACGCTGGCGAGATTGAGTGCCGCCGGCGTTAAGATCCGGCGAGTGGCCTTTCCGGCATTCGAAAGGCTCTTTGAGCTGATGGCCGAGTATGGGCCGTTGGTTACTGCCGAGGCCTTCGTGCTGCATCACCGCCGTCTGGCAGGACCGGAAGCCGATTCCATGGACCGGCGCGTTGTCGCGCGAACGCGCCTTGGAGAGAAGACGACGCTGGTCGGCTATCTGGAAACGCTCAAGGTGCGTGAGCAACTGATCAAGGAGGTTGCCGCAACGCTTGGGCCGAACGAATTCGTCGCCTATCCGACGGTTGCCCATGTCGCGCCGGCGCTTGGCCCCCTGGAGGCCGACGACGAACTGTTCGTGAAGATCAATGGCAGAACGCTGCGCAATACGGCGATCGGTAATTTTCTTGACTGGTGCGGCGTTTCCCTGCCTTGCGGGGCGGGCGAAGCGGGCATGCCGGCCGGCTTTCTGCTGTCGGCTCCCAAGAACCATGATGAGCGGTTGCTGGGGGCCGCTCTGGCGCTGGAAGAGGCAATAACTAATGTAGACTGTCCAAGAATGCACTGATGAAAACAACCGATGTCGGGGCGGCCGCGGCGCGATGCGGCCCTGTAGTCGCCCCCGCAGTGAGGTGGTTGCCAGCGCCACGCCTCGGCGGTTCGCATCTCTTCTCAGTCGACGAAGCAGATAGTAGTCTTGGCAGACCGGTCTTGATCCAGGCCGTTGCACCCTGTGTCTTTGACGGACTGATCAATGGCCAGTGCTTTCGAGCCTATGTCGAACGCCAACTCTACCTGTTCTCAAATCGGGCGACGTCGTCATGATCCTTAGAGGCGTTGCAGTTGTTCGTCCACGCCACCTTGCTTCTCATTTCATGTCCCTCCTGCCGGCTATCATCCTTGAAACTGATTAGAAAAGACTAAGCGTTGCTCACATGGCTCGGCCGAGATCTGTGCTACATCACTTAGCCTTCTGAGTAAGGGGTAGTAGGTTTAAATCTCTTCAAGACCTCAGCCGGCGAGACTATTGCCCCAAAATCAATGATACTCTATATGTAGGAACGTACCTACATGGAGGTTGCCTATGAGCATGACGAGTTTGTCCAGCAGAGAGGTCAATCATGATGTCAGCAAGGCTAAAAAGGCCGCTCAGAACGGTCCCGTGATTATCACAGATCGCGGCAAGCCATCTCACGTCCTGATGACCTACAGCGAATTCGAGCGTTTGTCAGGGAAACGCAGGAACCTCGTTGACGCGCTCGCTATGCCCGGCCTTTCGACTATTGAGGTGGATACGCCTAGAGCCAAAATCGCGACACGCGAGGTCGATCTGTCTTGAAGTATCTGCTCGATACGAACGTCGTCTCCGAGCTGCGCAAGGTTGGGGATGGCAAGGCAGATGCAAACGTCACGCAATGGGTTGCATCGCAGGATGCTGGTGAACTCTTCATCTCCGCTATAACGATCCTGGAGATCGAACGCGGTATCTTGAGTGTTCAGCGCCGCGATGCGTCACAAGGCGCTCGATTGCGAGAGTGGATGGATAGCCGCGTTCGCCCGGAATTTGTGGATCGCATTCTGCCCATAGACGACGCCGTCGCTACGCGCTGTGCTCATCTTCACATTCCGGACCGTCGCAACGAGGCCGATGCCTTGATCGCTTCAACGGCGCTGGTCCATGGTCTGACTATTGTCACGCGGAATATCAAAGACTTCGATGGAACCGGTGTGATCATCGTTGATCCATGGCAGGGCTGAACTTCTAGGCAATAGCTCAGGCGCAGCAACGGGTGAATGGAGATCTAGCGGGCGCATAGATCCTAATCGGTGAGCTGCCAGCGTGCCGGCAGTTCGTGAATGGAGGAAGATTCTTAGCGTCTTGAATAACATTGCCGTGGCGGGCCGGGGGTTCTCTGCAGAACATATGACGCCGGAAAATAGGGAACTTGCCCTACACGCAATGGAATTCGTAGAACAGCCTCAGGATGCTCTGCCCGCCGAGGCCTCTCCACTGAAAAGATTGATATTTAGTCGAAGATGGCACGTGGCTCAGAACCAAGGGCCGTTTTGCGCGAAAGGGGCATGCGCTATCGCAGAAATCCATATTCTGCGACAGGGGGCGGTCGCTCCGACCTAAAAGGACCTGCGGCAAGCCAGGGATTGACTGTTAGCAAAGCTTCTGCAAACAATTGGTGCCAGGTCGATACAGCCTGCTGCTTGCGCCCCGTCGGGGTCCGGTGAATGTATCGAGCCGCTCATGGCTCTCTTTGCCCGAACGAACGGGTCAGCAATGCAAGCCCCTGACGCTTTCCGTTCGTTTTCGCAAAGGATCATCCCATGCGCGATTTCCGCGATGCCAAAGTCATGGCCCAAACGCTGCGTGAAGCGCTTCACGCCAAATCTGTCGCGTTCACCACCAGTGAGAGCCAAGAACTCGTTGCTCGAATTCTTGGCTTTCGAGATTGGAACGTTTTAGCCGCAAGAATTAAAGCGAGCCAGCCGTCCGCGACCTTGGCTACCGCCAGTAGGTCGGCGTCAGCCGGAGCTGGCATCCCCATCGTTCCCATGCGGGATCTAGTCCTGTTTCCGCACATGATCTCGCGGATTTTCGTGGCGCGCGAGAAAACCCGCCAAGCCGTGGAACGAGCCATTGTCAGTGATCAACGCGTTGTCGTTGTTGCCCAGAGAAATGGCAGCGACGATCATCCAAGCACTCTCAGAGCCCTCAATCCGGTGGGGGTCATAGCAAACGTGATAGATTGCCAGACACAGGTGGACGGGACGCTCAAAGTTACCGTACGTGGACTTCAGCGAACGGGCATCGTCCGTTTGACCGACGACGGGTTCCTCGCGGCCGAGGTTATGCCGATGGACGATGAACGCGACCAGTCGACGGAGGCGGCGACCCTTTCGCGTGCGGTTCTCGATGCGTACCAGACCTACGCCAAAGTAGACTTTTCTGCACTTCCACCGGGATCCAAGGTCAGGTTTGGCCTACCTTCGATCGGAAATCCGAGCTTGTTAGCCGACACGGTCGCCCCGTTGCTGTCGATCACTATCGAACGGCAGCAGCAACTCTTGGAAACTAGTGACGTAGTGACTCGTCTGGAAAGACTTATCGAGCTGATGAGCGCTGGCCGCCCTAAAGCTGTCGGATAACTCCTAATTTTCGAGGCAAAAACGCCGAGGCTGAAGCTTAAGAGGAATTTGTGTCGCACAGTCGTGGTCAGTGCGGTTCCTTCCCATTGCCGCTTGTCGAGATGGCAGCTCTCTGGCCACCCCTCTTCCTCCCAAATCCTGTAGGCGCTCTCGCGGCGCTTTTCGTCATTTTGTTCTTCGTTGCCGGCCGTTGAAGTTTCTTCTCGTTCCTGAAGACGGATTGGTTTCCTTCGGGCAGGCCGATCGCAAGGGCATCTCGTTCGTCAGGTCATCGAAGGAAAGAGTTTTGCGCTTCGCCGCCATGAGGAGATCAAGCTCGATCGAAGAAGGGCCGAACCGAACGAACAGGTCCTCGGCCGTCGCGTCATCGAGTCCGTATTTCTTCTGGAAATCCGCCAGACTATAGGGGACGCCTCTTGTCGGCCGGCGCCGTTCGAAAGACCGTTGCATTTCCATGTCTGATGATCCTCCTAACTCCGATCCAAGCAACTCGATCGGCGAGCTAAAAGTTCCGTCGAGCATGGAATATAACGAAAGGAGCACGCAATGATCGATACCGGCGCGGGGGGCGATTTGGCCGAGTTGCGTCAGTCCAGCGCTAATGGTCGCTGCGAGACAGCGAGGCGACTGATCCGCGCGGGATCAGACTTGTTTTTATGGTAGCGCGTCCGACAGGAATGTCCTTGCCGCTCAGGCGCGAAATCAGCCGTTCGGCCGCCTCCTTGCCCATCTCGTAGACAGGCTGGTCGATGACGGTGATCGGCGGTGTCGTGACGGTCGTCCAATCGGCGTCCAGAAACGAAATCATCGAGATGTCGCGCGGTATCGATAACCCGAGGGTCTGCAGAGACTTGAAAACTCTAAGGCCGACGAGACTGTCCGAAGCGATGAGGGCGGTTGGGGGTGCTGCGTCTTGCAACAGGCGCTCGACGACACCATCCGTTTTCGGCTGGTCCGTGGCGCCGAGACGCACGTAATGCCGAGCCTCCTCTATGCCGGCGTCGGCTTGCTCCCTCAGAGCCCCCTCCACGCGTTCGCGCACCGCGGAATTGGAAATGCTGCTGATATCGTCAAGGAATTCGCTCTCAGCATCCATCGCCGAAATATAGGCGATCCGCCGATGCCCCATGTCGATGAGATGGCGGGTCGCGCTCGCGGCAGCGTCAAAATCATCACCGGTGACCGCATCGACGCCTAGTTCCGGAATGGTTCTGTCAAACAGAACGAGTGGCACGCCGACGCGGCGTATATCCTGGAGATGCTCCATCCGGTCGCATCGTGCCGGTGTCACGATCAATCCATCGACGCGCTTGCCGATGAGCAGGTCGACGGCTGATTTCTCGGCCTCGATCTCCTCGCCGGAATTGGCGATGATGACGTTGAAACCAGCCATGCGTGCGACATCGCTGATCCCTCTGACAGCGAGGCTGAAGAAAGCATTCTCTATATCGCCGACCACAACCCCGATGATGCCGGATTTGCCTGTGGTCATGCTTCGGGCGAGTTCGTTCGGTCGATATTCGAGTGCCGTCGCCGCGGCTAGCACCTGCTCGCGAACCCTGTCGCTGACGACGCCATAGCCACCGAGCACGCGCGCCGCTGTTGCCTTTGAGACATTCGCGGCTCTTGCGACATCGGCGACAGTGACGGAGCGTTTCGAGGCGAGGGATTCTTCCATTCGATGACGATTACAAGAGTTGTTGACGGACGGTCAATCTCACGGTAACAAATATGAATGAGACCGGTCTCTTTTTAATGTGAAACCGGTCTCTTGTCCAGATGACCTCTTTCCGATGTATAGGCGAGGGATGGGCGCGCATGCATGAATGCCAATAAGAGCATCCTTCAGAGCGGAGAACGAACATGAAACTATCTGCCATATTCTCGGCCTTTGCCGTGCCCTTGGGCGCTGGCCTGCTGGCCTGCCTCGTCGCAGCAAGCGCGGTCCCAGCGGTTGCAGCCGACAATCCCTATAATCTGATCGATCCGAACGTCATCAGCGTCGGCACGATGGGAGATTCCAAGCCCTACACCTTCACGACGGCCGATGGCCAATTCACCGGCTTCGATATCGAACTCTTTCTGAACGTCGTTTCCCGCATGGGCTTTCCCAAGGACAAGGTGACGTTCACCGGCCAGGAGTTTTCGGCTCTGCTGCCGTCGGTCGCCAACCAGCGTTTCGACGTCGCCGTTGCCGCAATCGGAACGACCGAGGCACGCAAGAAGACGGTCGATTTCTCCGATGGTTATCTCGCCGGCTACCTCTCGGTTCTGACATCGGATGCCTCGATCAAGGATGCAGCCGGCCTCAAGGGCAAGCGCCTCGGCGTCGTGCAGGGCACGCTGCAGGAGATCTATGCGACAAAGAATTTTGCCGGCACGGACCTCGTCAAATTTCCGGACAACAATTCCGCCGTGGCGGCGCTGAACAACGGTACCATCGACGCGCATTTCCTCGACTATGAAGCCGCCAAGCAATATGGCGAACGCTATCCCGCGCTGAAAATCGCGGTGAATATCCCATCCTTCGACGCACCGGCGGGCTTCGTCGTCCACAAGGGCAACGATGCCTTCCGTCTGGCGCTCAACAAGGCGCTGCACGAAGCGATGCAGGACGGCACCTGGAAGACGCTCTATGAGAAGTGGTTCCCCGGCTCGCCGATGCCCAACCAATATCTTCCCAAGAAGTAAGGCTGCGGCCGCCGTCCGAGTGCGCTGGGTGGCGGCCATTGGCCTGCCTCGCGAATTTCATGGGGAATTGAATGGATTGGCTTGAAAACCTCCGGCGCAGCTTTCTTGACTGGAATGCGATGGCCGAAGTCCTGCCGAGCATGATCACGGTCGGACTGAAGAACACACTTATCCTGGCGGCAGCCTCCACCGTGCTCGGCGTTGTGATCGGCATGGTGCTGGCCGTGATGGGTATTTCGCAATCACGCTGGCTGCGTCTGCCGGCGCGCATCTACACCGATATATTTCGCGGCCTGCCGGCGATCGTGACGATCCTGATCATCGGCCAGGGCTTTGCCCGTATCGGCCGCGAGATCTTCGGTCCGTCGCCCTTTCCGCTGGGGATCATCGCACTCAGCCTGATCGCCGGCGCCTATATCGGCGAGATCTTCCGATCCGGCATTCAAAGCGTCGAACGCGGGCAGATGGAGGCCTGCCGTGCGCTCAGTATGAGCTACGGGCAGGGGATGCGGCTGATTATTATCCCTCAAGGCGTACGGCGCGTCCTGCCGGCCCTCGTCAATCAGTTCATCGGCAACGTCAAGGATTCAAGCCTTGTCTATTTTCTGGGACTGCTGGCTTCGGAGCGCGAGATTTTTCGCGTCGGCCAGGATCAGGCCGTCGTCACCGGCAATCTCTCACCCTTGTTGCTGGCAGGCGTCTTCTATCTCGTCATCACCGTTCCCCTGACGCACCTGGTCAACTATATCGATGCACACCTGCGTCTTGGGCGGCAGGGCCGCAGTTCCGGTGCGACGAGCGGTCTTGTCGAGGTCGGCGAACTCGAGGCGGCCTCGAGCGCTCAGGTCCCCGGCGTTTTGCGCTTCAAAGGTGGGGCCGTTCAAATCCGCGATCTCAGCATGTCCTACGGCGACCTCGAAGTGCTGAAGGGCATTGATCTCGACATAGCAAAGGGCACCGTAACCTGCATCATCGGCCCATCGGGCTCGGGAAAGTCGACACTGCTCCGGTGCCTGAACCGACTGGTGGAGCCGAAGCGCGGCGATATCCACCTCGATGGCGAAAGCATTCTGTCGATGAAGCCGGAAAGCCTGCGCCGCCGCGTCGGCATGGTCTTTCAGCACTTCAATCTCTTTCCGGATCACACGGCGCTGGAAAACGTCATGCTGTCGCTGACGAAGATCAAGAAGATGCCAAGAAGCGAGGCTCGCCGGATCGCCGAAAGTCGCCTCGCCGAGGTCGGGCTCGCCGGACGCAAGGACCATCGGCCCGCCGGTCTTTCCGGCGGCCAGCAGCAGCGCGTCGCCATCGCCCGGGCTCTCGCCATGGATCCGGAAGTCATCCTTTTCGACGAAGTCACGAGCGCACTTGACCCCGAACTGGTGAAGGGCGTTCTCGATTTGATGGCCAATCTCGGACGCCAGGGGATGACCATGGCGGTCGTCACCCACGAAATGGGATTTGCCCGCAGGGTGGCCGACCAGGTCGTCTTCATGGATGAAGGCCGCATCGTCGAAGCCGGCCCGCCGCAACAGATTTTCGACAATCCGCAAAGCGAACGCCTGAAGCGCTTCCTCGCTGAGGTTCTCTGACAAACAGGGTCGGCGAGACTTCCGACGGCCTTTCGATTGCAACATTCAAACTGACAAGGTTTCCCAACATGCATGCTTCCACTCGCCCTTCGAAAGTCGTTGTCGTCGGCGGCGGTATCTTCGGCGTTTCCACGGCCGTTCATCTGGCTCGGCTTGGCGTTCAAACAACGCTGATCAATGACGGTCCTTTGGCAAATGGCGCATCCGGCCGCTCGCTCGCCTGGCTCAATTCTGCAAGGCGCCGGTCCGATGCCTATCATCGGCTGCGCCTAGCTGGGATCGACCGTTATCGTACACTTTCCGCCAAATATCCGGATGCGGCCTGGTTGCGCTTCGATGGTGGTCTCACCTGGGACGCTGATGATGCCGGCAACGACATTGCCGCCGTTTTCGAGTATGAGCGTGACCTTGCCTATCACGCGCTGTTGCTGACGCCCGATCAGATCGCCAAGGCGACGCCTGGCGTCGATGCCGACTCGGTGACCAGACAGGGAGCGATCTTCAATCCGGGGGAGGGTTGGGTCGACCTGCCATCCCTGATCGGCGTTCTTGCCGAGGAGTTCCGGTCACTGGGCGGCGAAATCGTCACCGATGCCGGCCGGGCGAGGGTGAACGTGCGGAATGGCCGCGCTATCGGCGTTACGACAGCGAACGGTGCCGATTGGGCCGCGGATGCCGTGCTGCTGGCGGCTGGTGGTGAAGTGCCGGCGATCATTGCGGAGGCAGGCCAGCATATCGGTGATGATACGCCAATTGCGCTTCTCGTTCGCACGAAGCCGATCAGGCACCCGCTGAAGGCGGTCCTTAACACGCCGCGCGTCGCCATCCGCCCCACACCCGACGGCGCCTTTGCGCTGGATTCAGCCTGGTCGGAAGAAGAGGTCATCGTAAAGGCCGATGATAGCTACGAAATCAAGCCTTCGACACTCGAAGGTTTGCTGCAGGAAGCCTCGAGGGTGCTGCAAGGAAATCCGAAGCTCGAAATCGGTGACTACGGCGTCGGCCCCAAACCTATTCCGGGTGATGGCGAGCCGGTATTCGGCGAATTGCAGGCAATCCCGGGGTACTTCGTCGCCTTCAGCCATAGCGGTGCCACTCTCGGCTTGATCGCGGGCGAGTTGCTTGCCGACGAGATCGCCACCGGTAAACGGCATCCGCTTCTGGCTTCCTTCCGGCCGGAACGCTTCGCGAGGTAGTGCGATCGAAAAGTGCCGGATCTTCCGATCCTCGCCATTGCAGGAACAGGGCGAGGATCACACCCTCAGAAACATGCCGGATATGGGCGGACACCTCCGCACGGAACAGATGGAACAATCGTAAAGGTCAGTGATTTGCCGCCCCGAAGATCGCGTCATGTTGATCGCGAAAGACGCCGGCATTCAATGCTTGCGGAAAAAGGCATGCGTGAATGCCCCTGAATAGATGTAGGACATCTGTTCGGGTTTGTCGCACAGGAAATCGTCACAGGCCTTTTTTACGCCTGGAAGATAGTTCCATCCGTCCGGATTGATCTCGGTGTCGCAATAGTCATCAACAAGACAAATCCCACCTTTCGAAAGCCGCGGATAAACATTTTCCAGGCTGATCATGATCGAGTCGTAGAGATCTCCGTCCAGATAGGCGAAGCTTATCTTTTTCGGTAGCCCGTCGGCCAACGTATCCTTGAACCAGCCTTTGTGAATTATCGGAAGGCGCAATCCATGCAATTTGAAATTGTGAACCAGAACCTCCTCCGAGGTTGCGAGATCGCCCTCCCTGTAGGAAGCGCCATCCACATCGCTCGCCGGTGGAAGGCCTTCGAAACTATCGAAAACATGAAGCTGCTTTGAAGATCCGAAATCGCTGATCACCTTTGCGATCAGCACGGAGGACTGGCCCTGATTGCAGCCAACCTCCACCAGGTCCCCCTCCACGTCATAGGCGATTGTCTGGGAGACCAGATGGAACATGTTCATTCTCTGCTCGACATTGGTGGAAACACCTGAATGCACAGCAGAAAATTTCATGCCTGTTATCCGGTACAAGGCCGCATCGACAAAAGAAGCGGTTCGCGCTTCGATGCCGAAGCGCCTCGTTATGAGGTTAAGCGCTCGATCGGCATGAGATGATCTCCGTAAACCCCAATCGAAATTTCTTGTGATAAAGAAATTGTCCACGTTAATCCTCCCAATGTTCTCCCATGATGACAATATCATCATGACATTATACTTTCTATGTTCAGTTGACAGCGAGAATTGCAAATGTGAATTCTGCTCCAACAGGTGTTACGAGCCCGTAAGATCTCTAAAGTGCATAGTGGCTGTTAAGACGGAGGGATCCGTGACCTCGCTCTATCCAAGGAAACCATAGTGGGGAGGAATGGATGATCGCCATCACGAGAAGAGTGAATTCGGCGACGCCTGCCGGAAGTAAGTTCGCATCGACAAGGCTGGGCCGCTAGTCGAGAGGCCGTCCCATTCACCATGGCTTGCGACCATAAGCTGACATTCCGTTCTCGGCCTCAGGCAGTTCGACGGTTCGATCCCCATCGAGAGCTTAGATCTTCCGAACGCGCTTACCTGCAGCGGAGCATCACCGTGTCAGCCACTGTCTGATAGACTTGTGCACCAGAGCCGCCGCCGCTTTTCATCTCAAAAGCGCCGCTTCCAGTAGAAGTGGCGAGTCGTGCGCGGAGTTGTGTTACACTTCAGATCGACTTCGAAGTTGTATATACAAATAAGAATTGGATATTTTGCTGTATTTGTGAATAGATATACATGTAGTTTCGTAATAATAATCAATTTCGATATTTATCCTCGGGCGGCGATAAATGAAGGACTGAAGCTACATGGCTCTTCCGTCGAAAAAATTGCCTCGAACATTTCTGATGGCGGTGCTGGCATCCCTTCGAAAGGCGTTCTTCAGCATCGCGATTACGAGTGCCGTGATCAGCGTGCTGGCCCTGACCGGTTCCTTTTTTATGCTTCAGGTCTACGACCGGGTCATTCCCGGCCATAGCCTTTCGACGCTGGTCGGCATTGCGATCATCGCTGCAACCCTTTTCGTGTTTCACGGCGCTCTTGAGCTGTTGCGTTCGATGCTCCTGGCGCACGTTGGCGTGGCGCTGGACGAGCGGATGAACGGTAAGGTCTTTGCCTCGCTGGTGCTTCAACCACAAGTAATGACGGCGACAGGCGATGGAATGCAGTCGGTTCGCGATCTGGACAGAGTTCGGTCTTTTCTCTCCAGTACCGGTCCGATCGCCCTGTTCGACCTGCCATGGATACCGCTTTATCTCGGATTGTGCTTTCTTTTCCACTTCTGGATCGGGCTGACCGCGACCTGCGGCGCCATCGTCCTCATCGTTCTGACCGTTCTTGCCGAGATCTTGTCGCAACGTCCGGCAGCCGAGGCGGCCAAACAGTCGGCAGCGCGCCTTGCCTTTGCTGAAGGTGCACGACGAAACTGGGAAGCGGTTGTCGCAATGGGTTTCGTCGGTCGGATGGCGGAGCGATGGGCCGATCTGAACGGGGCCTATCTCGAAAATCAACTTGCCGCCGCCAATGTAACTGGAATCCTGACGACCACCTCCCGCATCCTTCGCATGATGCTTCAGTCTGCCGTGCTTGCGGTCGGCGCGGTCCTCGTCATCCGGCAGGAAGCGACGGGTGGCATCATGATCGCAAGCTCGATCCTGGTCAGCCGGGCGCTCGCACCGGTGGAGCTTGCTATCGGCCAATGGAAGGCATTCGTTGCCGCCCGACAAAGCTGGTTGCGCCTTGTCAAACTGCTTGAAATCCTGCCTGCCGGAGAGCGGAGCATCAGCTTGCCGGCACCCAGATCAAAATTGACGGTGGACGGTCTGAGCCTCGCCTCTCCGGGAAGCCGTGAACTCATCCTTCGTAACATGTCGTTTGATATATCGGCCGGGACCATATTGGGTGTCATTGGTCCCAGCGCCTCGGGAAAGTCGTCGCTTGCCCGCGCGGTCACCGGCCTCTGGCCGACGACGATCGGCTCGGTACGCCTTGATCACGCTGCTCTCGCGCAATGGGATCCCTCGGAACTTGGGCGTCACATCGGCTATCTTCCACAGGATGTCAGCCTCTTCGATGGTTCGATTGCCGAGAACATCGCCCGCTTTGAAAAGCAGCCTTCATCGAAACTGGTTGTCGCTGCTGCAAAGTCTGCCGGCGTCTATGACATGATCGTGGAGCTGCCTCAGGGCTTCGATACGATGATCGGGGAGGGGGGCTCCCGGCTTTCCGCTGGGCAGCGGCAGCGCATTGCGCTTGCGCGAGCGCTCTATGGCGATCCGTTTTTGGTGGTGCTGGATGAACCCAATTCCAATCTCGATGCAGAAGGCGATGCGGCTCTGACCCAAGCTCTCCTCGGCGTCGGTGCGCGGGGCGGCATCGCAATGGTCATCGCTCACCGGCCGAGCGCTTTGGTGGCGGCCGACATGTTGATGGTCATCGCCGCGGGACGGCTGCAGGCGTTTGGACCTAAGGACATGGTCCTCGGAAAGCCGGTGAAGCAACCGATCAAACAGAGTGCGGTCCGCCTGATGGTCGCCGGCGAGGACGCCGGATCATGAGCACAGAAAAGCCGTCACCCAGCGAGCGTTCGATACGCCGGCTTTCCGTTGCGGCGTTGGGGACGATCGTCCTGCTTGTCGGCGTGATCGGTGGCCTTGCTGCGACCACGGAGATATCGGGTGCGGTCATTGCCCCCGGAACGCTTGCGGTCGACAGCTATGTAAAATCAGTCCAGCATCTCAAAGGGGGAATTGTCGGCGACATTCAAGTCAAGAACGGTGATCGTGTCGATGCTGGCCAGCTTTTGATCCATCTCGACGATACGCAAACGAACGCCAATCTCGCGATCATACGAAAACGATTGGATGAACTGTCCGCGAGAACGGCGCGGCTGGCAGCGGAACGCGACGGCGCGCCAGCGATCGCCTTTTCGGCGGAACTGCTTTCGCGTGCCGACGAAGACGAAGTCTCGCGCACGATCGCCGGCGAGACGCGCCTGTTCGAAGACCGATTGGCATCCAGGCAAAGCCGCAAATCACAGCTGAGCGAGCGTATCCAACAGCTGAGCCAGGAAGTGGACGGTCTGGTCGCGCAAGAGAATGGCAAGCGCCGGGAGATCGATCTGATCGCCAAGGAGCTTTCCAGCCTTCAGCGGCTGTTCGATAAGGGTATCATCCCTGCGGCGAAGGTCTATGCGCTGCAGCGCGAGAGTGCCAGCCTGACCGGAGAGCTCGGTAATCTCGTTTCGAGCATCGCACAGGCCAAAGGCAAGATGACCGAGACGGAACTGCAAATCAGACAGGTTGACGACGATCATAGCGCCGAGGTTTCGGAGCAACTGCGTCAGGCACAGAGCGACACCGGGCAATTTATGGAGCGATTGGTCGCCGCAAAGGATGATCTGAAGCGGATCGACATAAGAGCGCCGCAGGCCGGCATCATCGACCATCTGAGCGTGCATGCGGCGGGTGCTGTGATATCGCCCGGAGAAACCATTATGCAGATCGTGCCGGATCGGGACGCGCTTGTCGCCGAGCTTAAACTTTCGCCGCAGGATATCGACCAGGTAACCGTCGGGCAGCCGGTCATGCTCAGGTTTTCAGCGTTCAGTCAGCGGGATACGCCTCAACTGAACGCGCAAATCACCAAGATCTCGGCCGAGCCGACGACCGACCAGCATTCCAATGCAAGTTATTACGTCCTGCGCGCCCGCATATCGAAGGAGGAGTGGGGTCGGCTCGGAAAGCTCACGCCCGTCTCCGGCATGCCGGTCGAGGCCTTCTTGCAGACCGGTGATAGAACGGTACTGACCTATTTGACAAAGCCGATGGCCGATCAGATGGCTCGCGCTTTTCGCGAAGAATAGCGCCTCGCCGCTACATCGCTGCCGTCAATTCGCTGTAGCTGAAAAAAGCTAGTCTGCAGGATCAATGGGATAGGAAGCAGGCTTGATTTGACCCTTGATTTCAGGGGGGTTCGGTCGCAAGCTGAAATTCCATTTAAGCTTGGAGGGGCCGAGATGGTTAAGCTAGTTCCTATAACAACAGCGAATTTAACCGACCATCAAATCGGCTCGGACGATATATTGATAGCGCCGGATTCGACGAATATCCTTTACGGGGATGCCGGAGGCAGCCTGTTGGATCACTCCACGGGCGGCAACGATAATCTGACCATACATGGCGCGGGCAGCTTTTATGGCGATGCCGTCAGAAATATCGCTGATCACGCGACCGGTGGCGACGATTTTCTGTTCGTCCAGATAACCGGATCAAGCAGTACGACGACCAATTTGTATGGGGACGCGGGAGGAAGCCTCTCTGACAGCGCGAAAGGCGGCAACGACGTTTTCAGCGTAGCTCCAAGCCCAACCAACATCACGGTTGCCATGTATGGTGACGCCGGAAAGGATATGTCAGGGCACGCAGCGGGAGGCAACGATACGTTTCAGCTTTCTGCGTTTCAGAACACTTTCACAATCTATGGCGACGCTGGCGGCAACATGAAGGATCATGCCGTCGGCGGCAACGACACAGTCACAGACGGTAGCTCCGAGGGCTTCGTTACATTCTACGGCGATGCGGGCAAGAACATGTCCGGCCATGCGCATGGCGGTAATGATGTTCTTAATACAGGCCTCGAAGACAGCATAACGTTTTATGGCGACGCCGGTGGTGATCTCCGCGATCATGCCATTGGCGGTAACGATACCATGAACGTTGCTTCCGTCGGAGCCGTTCTGGCCTATGGCGATGCGAATAGCATGTCGGGTAATGCCCGTGGCGGCGATGACAGCCTTATTGTTACGGCGCAACAAATCGCAAATGACATGATCGTGGGTGATGCGCAAACGATATCGGGCCATGCGCATGGAGGCGACGACGTACTGAACGTCTCTGCGGTTCGTCACACGGAAGGGCCTATTACCCTGATTGGCGACGGGGTGAAGATGTCCGGTAATTCCCATGGCGGCAACGACACCCTGATCAGCGGCAATGGCAACGACGACATGTGGGGTGATGCGCAGGTAATGGTCGGCCATGCCCAAGGTGGAAATGACACGTTTATATTCAAGCCCAATAACGGCAGTGACAAAATCGAGGATTTTGGTCAGGGCGCTTGCGGGGCAGGGTCGAATTGGGGAGTCGACCATATAGACGTCTCGGCACTGGGAATCAAAGACTTCAGCCAGCTCAATATTATCTCAGCGTTCGATCCAGTTACGCACGACACCACGATTGCATTCGGTACGGGTGGTGTGGTCGTGCACAGTCAGCATGCGCTGCTGGCACATGATTTTCTGTTCGCATAAGCAGCGGAGTTAAGGCCCTTTGGGGATGAGCCGAGAGGCATCAGCGGCAATTTGACGAGGGTGCCATCGGACAGCGGGATATAGTACCCCCTGTATTGTCGCGTATTTTGCATTTTGTTGGCATTGCATTTTGGCGGTCCACGCAATGGCGAAAACCGGAGCGGACCAATTTGTCGTGGAGGTGGAGATGTCTACGATCGATCTTACCCAATACCAACTGACGTTTGACGACGAGTTCAACACGCGCAGCATTTCTCAGACAGGCAACGGCACGACTTGGGCCGATATCCGTCCGCAATGGCGCTACGACGCCAATTCCGATATCGGCTTTGGTCGTTCTTCATTCGTTGACCCTTCGTCGGGTTACGATCCCTTCAAAGTGAGCGACGGTGTGTTGACGATTACGGCTGTGCCCGACCACACCGCGTCCGGCTTCCCCGGCAGCTGGGAATCCGGCCTGATCACGACGCAGGGGCATTTTTCGCAAACATATGGCTACTTCGAGATGCGGGCCGATCTCTCGAACCTTCCGGGAGCATGGGCCGCGTTCTGGCTTCTACCGGACAATATGATAGCCGATCCAAATAACGCCGGGCACTGGCAGGAACTTGACGTCGTCGAAAACTATGGAAGTTTCGAGAAGGGCATATATAGCGGCATTCACACGACCGATGCCGCGCCGAATCTTAACTGGCAACAAAATTTGCAGGTCTATAGCGAGCTCGCTCAGCCATCCGGTTTTCATACATATGGATTGGATTGGAACGCGGATACCCTAGGCTTCTACGTCGATGGCCAGCTTATGGGAACGAAGGCCACGCCGAGTGATATGCATGGGCCAATGTATCTCTTGGCCGATCTGGCCACGCAGGACGACCCCAATAACAATGCGGATATTACCAAAGCGCCGATTTCAGAGCAGATCGATTATATCCGCGTGTATTCTCACCTTCCCGCTACCACTCCGACGCCTCCGGTAACCGTTCCTCCGCCAGCGAGCGGCGGAACTACGATCGGTACCGGAGCCGACAAACTCGTTTTGTTGATCAGTGAGGATGCCTATCTTGGCGATGCCCAGTACAGGGTGACCGTCGACGGAATACAAATCGGTGATATACAGACGGCGCACTCTCCTCACGGCTCCGGCCAGTCAGATCACTTGGTCGTGCAGGGTGATTGGGGCCAAGGTGTCCATGACGCGAGCGTGACGTTCCTGAACGACGCGTGGGGCGGGACACCCACCACCGACCGAAATCTGTATTTGGATGGTGCTACCTACAACGGTGCGGATGTCTCCGGCGCGCAACATGCTTTGATGGGCGTCAGCGCATTCCACTTCAATATATATTCTGACCTTCCCGCTACCACCCCGACGCCTCCGGTAACCGTTCCTCCGCCAGCGAGCGGCGGAACCACGATCGGTACCGGAGCCCACAAACTCGTTTTGTCGATCAGTGAGGATGCCTATCTTGGCGATGCCCAGTACAGGGTGACCGTCGACGGAATACAAATCGGTGATATACAGACGGCGCACTCTCCTCACGGCTCTGGCCAGTCAGATCACTTGATGGTGCAGGGTGATTGGGGCCAAGGTGTCCATGATGCGAGCGTGACGTTCCTGAACGACGCGTGGGGCGGGACACCCACCACTGACCGAAATCTGTATTTGGATGGTGCTACCTACAACGGTGCGGATGTCTCCGGCGCGCAACATGCTTTGATGGGCGTCAGCGCATTCCACTTCAACTTCTTCGATGTCTGAAGACGGTGGTGATCACTGTTGGTGCATTCAGATCATTGGCGACATGCAGGACTGCGTGGCGCCTGCTGCCGCTGCGCGGAAAGTTCCAGTCAAATGACAGTCTAGGATGAAGGGTGCTCCGCGCCCTCTTTTTGCCCGCTTCGCAACCGAGAGGATGGACGTCAGACAGACGGCGGTGATGGCTTCGCTAAAGCCTCTACTGAAGCTATCGAACGTGCGGGGTTCTCATGATTGTTTCCAAAATGGTGCCGCTCTTCAGTCTGGTGGCTCTCGCCGCCGTGCTCGCCTCCATCGCTTTTGCAGCGCAAGACCTCGTCGCGCTCCGACAGGCCGACATGCAGGCCATGGCAACTGCCGCGAAGACCATGGCAGGGATGTTCCGCGACGCCGGCAGCTATTCGTCGATGGAATTCGAGAAGGCTGCCGCTGCGATCAGCGCCAGATCCGGTACGGTGCTGGCTGGCCATTTCGCTCACGGATTGGACGATCCGGGCTCGAAGGCCAGCTCCGAGGTCGGCCCCGAACGCGAACGTTTCGGCGCTCTGGCGAACGATCTGCGCGATTATGCGCGGGCGCTAGAGGCGGCCGCTGTCGAGAACCCCGGAGCGATGACAGAGAGCATGCGGATGAAGCCCGGCGAGGCGATGGGCGGAGGCCCGTTCGGGACTCACGTCCAGAGCAAGGCACAACTGGCATCCATTCCTGCCGAGCACATCTTCCACTTGATGATGCAGACCTGCACGACTTGCCACGCAAGGTTCAGAACGAGCCGCTAAGACATCGGTCGCGACAAGTGGTAGGCGGTAACCGCCAAAGTAGTGCTAGAGAACTTGTTGCGGAGGGATCTGAAATAACAGGTCCATTGGTTCGAACCCATCAAGAGCTTAAATGCAATTTCGCATCGTAGGAGGTCGCTGCGGAGATGGCTGCTGCATCGCCGGCAGCGAGGCGCTGCTCATGATCCGGCGTCCTCGCCGGCGCCGATTCCGCACGATGCTCGGTGAGGAGCGCTTGGGGCTCGTCATGAGATTTGTCCATTCGAATGAGTGACGCTCAGGCCTTGATGAAAGCAAGCAGGTCGGGGTTGAGCACATCAGCGTGCGTGGTCAGCATGCCGTGGGGGTAGCCCTTGTAGACCTTGAGCTGGCCGTGTTTTAGCAGCTTGATCGACAGTTCGGCGGAAGTGCCGATCGGAACCACCTGATCGTCGTCGCCGTGCATCAGCAGCGTGGGCACGTCGATCGCCTTCAGATCATCGGTGAAGTCGGTCTCGGAGAAGACTGCGATGCAGTCATAATGTGCCTTCGCGCCGCCGATCATGCCCTGCCGCCACCAGTTCTGGATCGTCCCGGGAGTGACCTTCGCGTCCGGACGGTTGAAGCCGTAGAACGGGCCGCTTGCCACATCGAGGTAGAATTGCGCCCGGTTAGCCGCGAGCGCCGCGCGGAAACCGTCGAACACCGACATCGGCGTGCCGTCCGGATTTCTCTCCGATTTTACCATGATCGGCGGCACCGCGCAGGCTAGCACCGCCTTGGCAACGCGGCCGGGCTTGGCACGGGCGACATAGCGCGCCGCTTCGCCCCCGCCCGTCGAATGGCCGATATGGACGGCATTCTTGAGATTGAGGTGATCGGCAAGCGCCGTGACGTCGGCGACATAGGTGTCCATGTCATTGCCGGTGTCGGTCTGGGTCGAGCGGCCGTGCCCGCGGCGATCGTGCGCGATCACGCGATAGCCTTGGGAGAGGAAGAACAGCATCTGCGCGTCCCAGTCGTCCGCGCTGAGTGGCCAGCCATGGTGGAACACGATGGGCTGCGCGTCCCTGGATCCCCAGTCCTTGTAGAAAATCTCGGTGCCGTCCGCGAGTTTGAGGGTGTTCATGTCAGAAATTCCTTTCGAATGGGTTGGATAATGGCGCGACTTCGCGGACGACTTCACTCGAAGCGATAGTCGGAGAGATCCACCCCGACGATGAGGGGCTCCGCGGTCGGCCTGTTGTCCGGATCGCGGGGATAGACCCGGAACTTGGACGGCAGCGTGATGCCCTCCACGGTGACGGGTTCGAGGAGATAGCGGGCGGCCGTGTTGTTGCCCTGGATCTCGACCTCATAGTCATGGCGCCGGATCAGTCCGTCCGGACCGATGTAGAAGGTCTGTTCTCTGCTGTGGGTCGCGATTGTCGCCGGAAAGGTCGTCCGCAGCCGGCGCCATGTCTCGCCTTGTTCCGACCAGGGCGCGATCTCCTCTGCCACGACGCCGGGCTGAGCGAGGATGAAGGGCGAGGTCAGATAGGTCCACATCGTGTAGCCCGCGAAATAGGCGAGTTGCGGATCGCTCCAATGTGTCTCCATCGCGAACCCATCGAAGCTCGCACGCGGCCGGGAAAGCTTCTCGACAAGCTCACCTTCCCGCGTCTCGATCGTCACCTCGTCGGGCGTGAAGCGGGAGCGGTTTTGCGTCGGATAGAAAGGCCAATGCGACACTTCTTCCTTCCGGAGGTTCACGCGCACATGGGCATGGGTGAGCGTATCGGACTTGCCCTTGAGGTCCCAAAGAATGCCGAACTGATGGAGCCTGGCCGTCAGGAAGGAAAAGCGCCGGAACCGTTCGAGGCCGCCATGTGCCTCGATCACCTGCTGCTGGAGGTCGGTCATCAGTCTGCTCCTCAGGCGTCCAGGAAGGTGTGGCAGTGGGCAACGAAGGTCTCCGGGTACTGGAACACTGCGCCGTGGCCGGAGTCGGGATAGAGGACGAACTGCGCATTCTTCATCGCCTTGAACATGTTGTAGGCGTTGATGCTCGGGAACATCGTGTCGTCGCTGCCATGCACGATGAGCGCCGGCTGGGCGATGGCGCGTAGCGTCGTATCGCCCTCATCCTTGACCGCGCACCAGCCGATGATAGCCTTCGCTTGCGGCACGCTGACGTCGTCTCCGCTGTCCGGGTCGCGGTCCTGCGTGCGAGCCGTGGCGCGCGCCACGAAGGCCTGCCCGGCGCGCTGGCTTTTTTCGGAAGGCGTGAAGAACAAGGGCAGGCGCACATCCGGTGCGCCCTGTGCGAACGCGTCCTCTACAACGGCGAGCAGGTGTTCCTCCCCGCCGCGCGGCGCCGCACCCGCGATGACGATCTTACGGATCAGGCTTGGGTGCTGCATGGCGAGGACCTGGGCGAGCATGCCGCCCAGGGAGAAGCCGACAAGGTCGACCTTGCTCAGGCCGAGGCCTCGTATGAACGTCCCGGCATCAGCCGCCATCTGTTCCACCGTGTCGGGCGTCCGGCCGGTCGAGGTGCCGATGCCGAGATTGTTGAAGGCGATAACGGGCCGCGTTGCCGCAAGGCCGTCCGCCACCGCAGGATCCCAGGCATCCATCGTCCCGGTGAAGTGCTGCAGCAGGATGAGTGGTGTCCCGGCAGTCGGGCCAAGCCGCCTGAAGGCAAAGCGAACATCGTCGACGTTCAAGTATTCTGTTCTTGCGGTTTCGAGTGACATGATTGTTCCTTTGTGAGCTGCCTCGCCAGAGGCAAAGTCGATCTGTATAATTGGTGCACCTACATGGTGAGGACGATGCGGAAGCGGGCTTCTCCCGCCATCATCTTGCGATAGGCTTCTGGGGCGTGTTCCAGCGGCATCGTCTCGATCATGGCGCTGACGTCAGCGAGCGAACTGAAACGCAATGTGGCGTCTGCAGTGGCCGGGTCACCGGTTAAGGCGCCCTCAACAGTGCGCCCGCCGAACAGAAGGTCAGAGGTTGCGATCTCCACGGGTTCGGGAGATGCGCCGAGCGCGATGATCCGGCCGCGCGGCCTAAGCCCCTTAACCGCGTCGGCCACGGCCCTGCCACCCGACGCGGTAACAACAACGAGATGCGCACCCCCAAGATCCTGCAGCGCCGAAGCAACCGTGATGGCAGAGCTATCGATATAATGATGCGCGCCAAGCTTTTCGGCGAGACCACCCTTGTCCGGTCCGCGCCCGATCGCCACGACCTCGAAGCCCATGCGCCGGGCGAACTGCACCGCAAGGTGCCCGAGCCCGCCGATACCGATCACGGCTACGAGATCGCCGGCGCGTGCGGGAGAGTTGCGCAGCGCGCTGAAGGTCGTCAGCCCTGCGCAGAGCAGCGGAGCGGCGCCTTCCGAGGCGAGGCCGTCGGGGATCGACACGAGACTGCTGGCGCGTGCGAGCATGTATTGCGCGTAGCCCCCGTCATGGTGAACGCCGGTGAACTCCTGGTTCCGGCAGTTGACGAGATCGCCGCCGCGGCACTCCGCGCAATGTCCGCAACTACCTCCGAGGAAACCGACGCCGGCACGCTGCCCGAGCCTCCAGCCCTCAACGTTGCTGCCGACTGCATCGATCACGCCGACTACCTCATGGCCCGGCACCCTCGGCCATTGAATGGGGAAGGCCCCTTCGACCGTCGCGGCGTCGGAGTGGCAAACCCCGCAAGCTTCGACGCGCAGACGGACCTGCCCGACGGCGGGATCGACAAGCGGCTTTTGCGTCAGTTCGAGCTGTCCCGGCGCAATGGCCTGGACGGCAGTGTATGTTGTCGGATGGTGCGACATGAAAAACTCCAGCGTCTGATACTTGTCGAAGCGCTATCAGCGGCCTCTCCAAGCGGACAGGACGTAGATGCCATCATTCCGGCCATGAACATGGCGAAGCGCCGCCGGAACAATTACTTATGCAGGGAAAGCAAACATCACGGAGTAAGCATGAAGATCGGCCTTGTCCTTTGCCCGAGTTTCCAACCTGTCTGCTTCGGGGCCGTTGCGGCATTCGACGTGGCCAACAAGCAAGCCGGTGAAACGCTCTACGACGTGCGCGTCCTCTCGGAAGAAGGGGGGCTGGTCGCCTCGGGGGCCGGCATGCAGGTCATGACGGATCCATTCGACGACGCGGCCTATGACACGCTGATCGTCGCCGCGGGTCTCGAGATACCGACGTCTTCGCCGGGCCTGGTCCGGCTGCTTCGAGTTGCCGCGCGCGACGCCCGCCGCGTCGCCGCCATCTGTCTCGGCTCGTTCATCCTGGGAGATGCCGGCTTGCTGAACGGCCGGCGCGCCACGACGCATTGGCGCTATGCCCAGACCCTGCAGGAGCGGTTTCCGAGCTGTCAGGTCGACATGGACAAGATCTACGTCGCGGACGGCCCGATCTGGACATCGGCAGGCATGACGGCGGGAACGGACCTCGTCGTTGGCCTGATCGAGCGCGACCATGGGACAGAAGTCGCCCGATCGGTCGCCAAGGGCATGGTCATGTACCATCGCCGATCGGGCGGGCAGTCCCAGCATTCCGCATTGCTGGACCTCGGCACCAACGAGGACAGGATCCAGCGCGCGCTGAACTTCGCACGCCAGAACCTCGGCCGGAGCTTGACGATCGACGATCTTGCAGAAGCTGCCTGTCTCAGCCCCCGCCAGTTTACGCGGCTCTTTCGTGCGGAAACCGGCGCCACACCGGCCAAGGCGGTCGAAGCGCTCAGGGTTGAGGCTGCGAAGCTGATGCTGGAGCAGAGCCGTTTACCGATCGAGGTGATCGCCCGCGAGGTGGGGTTCGCCAATCGGGAGCGGATGCGCCTCGCTTTTGCGCGCGTACACGGGGAGGTGCCGAGGGCGATTCGCAACGACGCCGGGCCGCTTGCCGCCCTTTAGCCGACCGCCTTCAGCAGCACCGCTTGGAGTTCGCGATCGAGATAGCGCCCCACCTCGCGGACATGTGCGTCGCCGAACTGACCGAACAGCGATGAAGGGCGATCATACTCGAAGACCGTCTCTCCGTAGCCGGTTTCAAACAGCGCCAAACGGAGTGACGCGTAGATCGAAGCACCACGCGGCGTCTGGTTCGGCGTGCCGGAGTCAGTGACTAGCTGAGGCGGATGTTTGAGAGATCTATCGAGACGACAAGCGGGTCGGTGCCGAAGCTCCCGTCGGGCTGGCGGGCATAGATCCGGCGCTTCGTCGGAAATTTGATGCCTGATACTTCCGCATAGTCCTCGATGATGTGCGCGCCGGGCGTATTGCCTGAGATCTCGACATCATAGTCATGACGCTTCAGCAATCCGTCCGCATCGAAATAGAGCGTCTGCACGGTGCTATGTGTTGCGATCCCGGCGGGGAATCGCACCGCAAGGCGGCGCCAGTCGCCGCTGTCGGTCGGCCAAGGCTCCAGTTCCTCCGCTTCGACGCCCGGCCAAGCCAGCAGGAACGGCATGTTCAAATAGGTCCACATGGCGCAGCCGGCGAAGTAGGCGAGTTGCAGTTCGGTCCACGGCGTTTGCAGTGTGTGTCCGGCAAAGCTTGCCCGCGGCTCAAGCAGTTCTTCGCGAGCCGTTCCATCCTCCGCTTCCACGGTGACACGGTCCGGTTCGAAGCGAGAGCGTCGTTTGCTGTCGCCGAACGGAGCGTGCGACGCCCACTCCTTCCTGAGCCCGACCGTGACGGTCGTGCGCTCGAGCGTCTGTGAGTGGCCCTTCAGTGGCCACAAGATGCCTCCCTGCACGAGATCGGCAGAGACTTGCTCGAACTGCTGCCAACGCTGGAGGCCCCCATGAGCTTCGATGGCAAGTTCTTTGAGTTGTATCATGATCTGCTCCCAGCGGTACCACGCGATAGCGAGGCTTCTGTCGTTGGAAGCTAGACGGTGGATTGCACTTCTCGAACGTCTTAGATGCCTTGATTCAGGCCACGGTCCTCGAACTGGCGACGCCTTGCGTGCACGAGAGCAGACTGATCCCACTGGCGACGATAGGTCGTTCCACGCGGTAAGACGGGGAGCATGACGTCTCTCGGAAAGAGGGCCGTCCGATTGGGAAGAGCAAAAGGCTCGGTCGGAAATTAGCTCTTTCAGCAATAGGTCGGTTCGTTACCTGGCGGTGTCTTCGCCATCGTAGGAAGCACGCGGCAACCTACCTCGATCAGAGAACAGGATCCCGCTGTCTTGAAAGCGATTTTATATGGTGGTCGCCAGTTCGATTTCCATCAAGAGCCAGGTTAGTTGTGGGCGCTTGCCGACCGCTGTGCTGCTGTGTTGTGGCTTTTGCTTTTGGGCTGAAATCGCCCGTTACTCGAACTGCCCCGCCACGAGTTTCGACAAGGGTGACAGGCGTCGCTCTGTTCCTTCATCAAAAAGCATCTGCCGCGAAAACACAATATCTTCTCAGGATCATCCTTGAGGAAAGCCGGTCGAGGAAGTTCAATGGCATCGGAGGCGAAGGATTGCATCAAGAGGAAATCCCTTCTGTTGTGCGATTCAGCGCGTCGAAAACCGCTGTGATGTCAGCTTCGTTGATCGCGTCACCGACATACCAGCTCAATGTATCGTAGAAGCCCAGGAAAGAGCCGTTGAGCTTTTCGAGGATGGCCATCGCTTCATCGCCGGAGATGCGGAGCTTCCTCGCCAGCAATTCTGTCAACGCAGGTATCGCCCGTTCATTCGCGAAAACCAGCGCTGGCGGCGAAAGCGCGGAAAGGGCTGCCGGAGGGAAGCGCTCGGAACGGCAAGCGAGTCGGCTTTGGAGGCGGATATCGCGCGAGGAAGCCGCCGCCTCGATGATGAAAGCCTCTGCATTGAGCACCCATGTGCCGCGCGCAGTATCGAAATATTGGAAATCCCGCGCGGAAAGCGTCAGGGTCACAGCCTTGGCTTCGCCCGGTTGAAGCTCGACCTTGGCGAAAGCCTTGAGTTCCCGCATCGGCCGCCGCAGGCCGGGCTTTACCGGACGGACGTAGAGCTGAACGATTTCCTTGCCGGCCACTTCGCCAGTGTTGCGGATGGTGACGCTCACGTTGCAGCCCATCGACGGGCCGATTTCCTGCCTGTCGAGTGCCATGCTCTCGTAAGAAAAACGCGTGTAGCTTAGGCCATGACCGAAGGCGAAGAGGGGCGTCATGGCTTTGAAATCGTAGTAGCGATAGCCGACGAAAATTCCTTCGCTGTAGACATGCCGGCTGTTTTCACCGGGATAGGTGTGCCAACCGGGAATGTCCTCGATGCGGATGGGCATCGTCGCCGTCAGTTTTCCGCAAGGGTTCTGTTCGCCGAACAGAACGCGGGCAATGGCTTCGCCGCCGCCCTGGCCAGGATAAAAGCAGGCCAGCACGGCCTGCGTGGTGCCCAGCCATGGCATTTCGACTGCATCCGGCGTCGTTAGAACGACGATTACTTTCCGGCCGGCCTCAGTGAGCGAGCAGATCAGGCTGTCGTGGCCGGCCGCCAGTTTCAAGGTGTCGCGATCATTACCTTCACCGTTGCGCGACTTCTCGTTCTCGGTGAAGATGATGACTGCGTCCGCTGTCGTCGCAGCATCTAGAACGGCTTGCGTTTCACTCTCCATCGGAGCGCCTTGCGCTGTCGGGAAAGGTATATGACGTACGTTCAGATGTTTTCCCGCACGCGCTGCGATCCGCTCCAAGGGGCTGTCGACGCGATAGGGATTGGTCGTCGCTGATCCCGATCCCTGGATCGTCGGGACCAGAGCGTCATCGCCAACAACGAGTATCTCGCCGGTAGCAGCCGCATCGAGCGGCAGTGTCTGCTGTTCGTTGCGCAGCAGCACGATGGACTCAGCCGCGATCTGTTGGGCGAGGGCGTGATGGCGGTCCAGATCGACAGGGGCTGCGGGCAGCCTCTTGGCATGACAGCGGCGGACGAGGCCGATAACCCGCTCACAAGCCCGATCGAGTATGTCGTCGGCGACCTTGCCATCTTCGATAGCCAACAGAAGCCGTGCCTTGCGGGGTTTGCTTTCCGGCATGTCGAGGTCCGTACCGGCTTTAAGCGATGCGGGCCGATCCTTGATGGCGTGCCAGTCAGACAGGACAAGCCCGTCATATCTCCATTCATCCCTCAGGATGTGTTTCAGCAACCAGTGGCTTTCCGCCGCTTGAACGCCGTTCACCGGATTATAGGCGCTCATCACGGTCCAGGGCGCGCTCTTGAGGATCGCCCGCTCGAAGCCTGCGAGATAGATCTCCCGCAGAGCCCGTTCATCCACATCGGAACTGGTCGTTGTCCGATCGATTTCCGAGTTGTTGCAGGCAAAATGCTTCAGCGAGGCACCGATACCGTTGTCCTGCAGGCCGGAAATCAGAGCGGCGGCAAGATCGCCGTTGATGACCGGATCCTCCGAGTAATATTCATAGGCGCGGCCGGCGAGCGGCGTCCGTCGTGTGTTGATACCCGGTCCGAGCAGGAGGTGGATTCCCAGGCTGCGGCATTCGAGAGCAAGCGCTTCGCCCATGCGATACAGCAGGTCCACATCCCAGGAACAGCCGACGAGATTGCCGTTCGGAAAGCAGGTGGCTGGCCGCGTCGTGCCGAACATACCGCCCTTATCGTCAGCCTGTTGGTTAATCAGGTCGAGGAATGCGGCGAGGCTTTCTTCATCGCCGGTGCCGGCATCTATCTGGGTTGTCGAGTAGCGCACGCCGTAGGTGCCATCCGTCATCAGAATCGAGTCGATCCCCAGCCTTTCGATTGCGGCCGTTCTCCAGAGGCCTTGGCCACTGACGAGAGCGACTTTCTCATTCGTGGTCATGGAGGTGACCAGCGCTCGGATTTCCCCATTATCCGCTTCGGGCATGGTGTGTCTTCCCCTATCTGAGTGAATGGGCGCGGACCACATGTGATGCCGTCAACAAATCTTCTGGAGCAGTTCCATCAGCATCATGCGCTCGGCAGCTGTCAGCGGCCCCAAGGTCTCTTGCGAAATCTCCAGCGCGATGGAGAGATTGCGATCTACAGTGGCATCGCCTTCGTCGGTCAGTGTCAAGACTAGACGCCGTGCATCTGCGGGGTCGGGCGCGGTGTGCACCAGGCCGCGCTTGACGAGGCGGTCGACGACCCCCTTGATGGTCGCCATGTCCATTGCCGTTTCGCGGCCGAGATTACCTTGCGAGCAGGGCTGCAGATCCTTGAGCTTGACGAGCGCCGCCCATTGGGTGGTCGTCAGCTTCTCGGAGATCAGGCTGGCGAAGATCGAGACGTGGCGTTGGTTCGCCTGGCGCAGGAAGAAGCCGATCTGCTCGCCCAGTGCATATTGGGTGTGGTTCGGTTTCGCTGCCATATCTGCACCCTTCGCTCCCCGGGCCTTGTCCTTGAGTGGAATATCCATCTTGTCTCTCAGCCGGGCTTGCTGCCGCCGAATCGGGCAATCCAAATCAACGTCATGCAGGCCACAAACCCAGAATGGCCTCAGTTGTCAAAATTTCAATCTGCTCCGAAAACCTCGGTGCCAGACGCGTCAGTACCATCTCATGTGCCATCATGT
The DNA here is from genome assembly GCF_000330885.1 of Rhizobium tropici CIAT 899. NCBI lineage: Bacteria > Pseudomonadati > Pseudomonadota > Alphaproteobacteria > Hyphomicrobiales > Rhizobiaceae > Martinezella > Martinezella tropici. Next base: position 1,857,418 of record NC_020062.1, on the reverse strand, counting down.
CGCCGCTCGCGATAGCGTCGCTGGCGAGGACCACCCTGTAGCCGAGATCGACCGCGTCCAATGCGCTCGCATACACGCAGACATCGGTCTCGACACCGGTGAACACAAGCGTATCGACGCCTTCGCTATCAAGACGATCGATAAAGCCGGGAGCTCCGAAGATCGAAAAGGTTTCCTTGTCGACGATTGACCCCAGCTGCGCGAGCGCAGCCAGCGGTGCAACGAGATCCAGCATCCCCGGATCGAGTTCGTCCAGAGTTACCGTTTTCCAGCGCTCATAGTAGGCTTGCCATCGGCCTTTCGCCTCCTCGGGACGTTGCGCGACGATGAAGCGGGCAAAGACCGTCCTTTCAAGCCTGGCCTCGGCAAGCCGCTGCACATTCGGCATGATGCCTGCGAAAGCTGGCGTAAACCAGGGCGTTTCCTCGGCGAAGAGCCGTTGCATGTCGATGACGACATGCAACGTGTTATGGGACAACGGTGCCCTCGTCATCGTCAATCCACAACACAGACGGTGTGTTCCGGCGACCAGTTCAGCGTCACGCTGTCACCTTCCTTGAGGACGGTGCCGTCTCGGTTCTGCACGAAGAGCTTCAGTGGCAGACCGTCTTTGGTCTCCAGGAGATAGGAGAGCACCGGTCCGGCGTAGATGACCGTGGTGATCAGCGCCGTGAGGCTGTTGCCTTCGGCATTCCTCGCCGAGATCGACATCTTCTCCGGGCGCACCGCGAGCGTCACTTTCATGCCGTTGGCAGGCAGAGGGCTTGCGCTGCGCACCGTCGTGCCGTCGGAAAGCCGCACCGCACCGTTCTCGACGGTGCCGACAAGGAAATTGGAATCGCCCAGAAACTCCGCGGCGAAACGCGTCAGAGGCTTCTCGTAGACAGTCTCGGGCGCGCCGATCTGAACGATACGGCCCTTGTCGAGAATGGCCACCTTGTCGGACAGCGTCAGGGCTTCTTCCTGGTCGTGGGTGACGAAGATCGTCGTCAGGCCGCTCTCGCGCTGGATCCGCAGCAGTTCGACCTGCATCTCCTGTCGCAGCCTACGGTCGAGCGCGGACAGCGGCTCGTCAAGCAGCAGCACGCTCGGCTTGATGACAATGGCGCGTGCCAGCGCTACACGCTGTTGCTGGCCGCCCGAAAGCTGCTTTGGCATCCGGTTGCCAAAGCCCGGCAGGCGCACCATTTCCAAGGCGCGATCGACTTCTTTGCGGGCTGCGGCACCCTTGATACCGCGTCGCTCGAGGCCGAAGGCCACGTTCTGAGTAATCGTCATGTGCGGGAACAACGCATAGGACTGGAACATCATGCCGATGTTGCGGCCCCATACGGGTATGTTCGTGACATCCCTGCTGCCGATGGTCACCACACCCAGATCAGGCTTGATGAAGCCGGCGATGATGCGCAGGAGCGTCGTCTTGCCGGAGCCCGAAGGCCCAAGAAGGCTGGTGAACGAGCCCTCTGGGAACTCGGTGGTGATATCGGCCAGAACGGGCGTGGTACCGTAGGTCTTGGCGACGGAATTGACGTTAACGTTTGTCACGGGTGTCTCCGGGCTTGGCGAAGCGCGCGAAAATCAGGATCACGGTCATCGAGCCGAGCAGAAGCACAGTCGAGATCGCATTGATTTCGGGGGTGAAGCCCTTGCGGATCGAGGAGTAGATCTGAACCGGCAGCGTGGTGAAGCCGGGCGTTGCGAGGAAATAGGAAATCACGAACTGGTCGAGCGAGACCGCGAAGGCAAACAGGGCGGCGCCCAGGATGCTGGGGTAAAGCAGGGGCAGAGTGACGGAGAAGAACGCATGGATGGGGGTGGATCCCAGGCTCATGGCTGCCTCTTCCAGATCGGCCCGGATTGTCCGGAAGCCGGTTCCCACCACCAGGACTACGTAAGGGATGGCAAGGGCAACGTGACCGATGATAATCGCGTGCATGCCGCGGCCGATGCCGGTCCAGTAGAAGAAGATCAGCATCGCCGTGCCGGTGATCAGCCACGGAATGGCGATCGGCGGCAGCAGCATGATCTGCAGGAAGCTCTTGCCACGGAACGTGCTGCGCGACAGGGCAACAGACGCCATGGTGCCAAGCGTGGTTGCGAGAACCGCCGTAATGACGGCGATGATGATGCTGTTCATGCCAGCAGTGAGCAGGATGCTGTTGTTCCAGAGCGCCTCGTACCAGCGGGTCGAGAAGCTGAACGGCAGTTCGTAGAGCGGCGAGGCGTTGAAGCCCATCGCCATCATCACGAGGATCGGCGTGTAGAGGAAGACCAGTACGGCGATCAGATAGAAACGACCAAGCGATCTCATTCGGTGTTCCCTCCTCTAAGCTGCCGTGCCGCGGCGCAGGACGCCGGAGAACGTGCCGAAGATTGCAAGTACGACGGCGAGCAGCGTGAAGGACAGCGAGGCGCCGAGCGGCCAGTTGAAGGCCTGCGTGAACTGGTCCTCGATGACGGTGCCCATGGTGACGCCCACGCGGCCGCCCAGAATTCGGGGCTCCATGAAGGAGCCGATGACCGGGATGAAGGTCAGCACGGCACCCGAGATCAAGCCTGGAGCAGCCATAGGCACGAGAATCTTGAAGAGAATTGTCCACCACCGCGCACCCAGGCTGGCGGCCGCTTCGATGATCGCGTCATCGATCGTAACCAGCGCGATATAACAGGTGAGGATCATGTAAGGCAGATAACCATGTACCAGGCCAACAACGACTGCATAGCGCGTATAGAGGAAGCCGATCGATCCAGCATCCGGTAAGACCATGTGGAAGATGGTGTCGAGGAAGCCGTTTTCGCGCAGCACCATTGTCCATGAGAAGATACGGACAAGGCCGTTCGTCCAGAATGGTAGCAGGATGAGGATGAGCAGCAGCTCGCGCGTCTTGCCAAAGGTGGAACGAGCAAGCGCAACTGCTGCCAGGAAGCCGAGTACGGCGCAGGCAAATGTCGTCCAGAAGCCGATAAGCAGCGACGTGAAAGCAATACCGATCAGATAGGGCTGGTCGATGAAGGCACGATACTGCTTCAGGGTAAAGACGATCGGCGCCTTGCCCATGGGGGTTGCCGCCATGAAGCTGAAGACCAACATGGTCAGCAGCGGGAGAAAGACGGCAAGCGTCAGCCAGCCGTAGGTTGGCATCAGCAGCGCCGTCGTCGACACCCAGGACGGCAGGGGACGCCGCACGCGCGGATCCGAAGGTCCGCGCTCTGACGCCGATGTCAGATTGTCATTCTGCATAGAAGGCTTTCACTTCCTGCCACAGGTTGTTGAAGGCTTCACGACGGTCATCCGGCAGAGCCGACATGATGCCCATGGTCTTCAGGTATTCCGGCTTGTGAACCTGGCGGCTCAGGTCGTCGGCCGGAAGGCTTGCAAGTGCTGCGGAGTTGGACGATGCCGGTGCACCGACCTTGGTGGCCCATTCGAGATAGAAGGTTGGGTCGATCAGCCAGTTTGCGAAGGCCAGTGCGCCCTCGGCGTTGGGAGCCGACGCCGGAATACCGAGACCATCGACCCAGCCGATGCCGCCTTCCTTGGGAACGACGAAATCGACAGGCAGCTTCGAATTGCGCTTTGAACGGACCGAGCCGCCCGACCAGAAGAGCGAGAGGTCGAATTCCTTGGCTGCAAAGGACTTGTTCCATTGGTCTTCCGTCGACCACAGCAGCTTGACGTTCGGCTTGATGGACTTCAACGCGTCGCGGATGGCACCGAGATCCTTCGGGTTATTCATGTCCTGACCGGTCATCAGGGCGCCGGCGGCAACGCAGATAACCGCATCGTCGTCCATCGCAACGCGGCCCTTGTAGGCGGGATCCGCCAGAACCTTGTAGCTGTCTGGAACAGGCATGCCGTCGCGGATGGCGAGCGAAGTCATGCCCCAGACCCATGGCACCGCATAGCCCTTGCCATCCTTCAGGAAGTTGGCATTGGAGCGCAGATTTGCGTCGATCGTGGCAGCGTTCGGAACCTTGCTGAAATCGATCGGCTGCAGGAGGTCTTCCGCGGTTGCCTGCGCGCAGCGCGCAGCGTTGAGAACGACGAGATCATAGGCGCCCGGGTTGGTGCGCAGCTTGGTCAGCATTTCCGACTCGGAGCTGTAGTAGTCGTGGACGACCTCGATGCCGGTCTTCTCGGCAAAGGCCTTGATCGACCAGGCTTCGTCAGTGCCGTAACCCTGCCAGTTTAGAACCGTGATCTTACCGGCGGAAAAGGCCATGCGCGGCATGGCCGAGAAGGCAGCGCCGGCAATGACGGCTCCGGACATCAGCTTCAGCGTGTTGCGTCTTGTGATTTCAGTCATTTGGAACCCCTCTTGAAAATACTCTTGTCAACGGCCGCGGCGGCAGCCGACGACCTCAGGCTTCGCGCAAATCATCGGCAGTCCGCCTATTAAAAAAGCGCGCCATATGATTTGTATGCAAACTAAATTGACGTGAGGCTGACGACTGGTCACACCCAATTGGAACGTACGGGTTCACCCAGCGCCTTTCGGCGCAGCGTTAAATCGCAGCCATTCTATCAGGCATTGCCGTTATGAAGTTGCTATCGCGAGCGTGTTGCTCCCGATAGGCAATTCCGTTCAACCCTCATGCTCTTCCGGCATTCTTTTTATTTGTATGCAAAGTAATATGGCTGATCTGCGCCTGTCAAGTTCCATCAGGCGCCAATACCATTCACACTGTCAAAAAATAGACATCCAGTTTCCGGCCGTGCGCGGCCTTTGCGATTTCAAGACGCGCGCCATCGGTACTCGCCTCGAGCCGAACTTCCTGGCAATCGAGATGTGCTGCCACGATGCGGTCTGGCTCGACATTCGGAAGCGCGACAAACCCGTCGTTGCCCGTCGGAGTGATGGTGCAGGAGAAACGTGCATCACTGACAGTGATCTGCGTGAACGATGTTTGCAGGTTAGTCTTCAACGATGCGCGTCCGTCCAGGCTCATTTCCAGCAGGCCATCGGAGATCGAGACCGAAAGCATTCCAGAAGGCGACAGCATCGGACCGACGGAAAGGTCAGCGCCGGCATTGTGAAGGGTCCAGCCGCTCCACGGATCGAAGTCGATGATCTCGCCGACAGCCATCAGCGGCAGCATGGCGGCCCAGATGTAAAAGGGATCCGTATCGCCCTGGTCCATCGCTTCGCCCGTCGTGGCGTTATAGTTCTCCGCCGCGATCCGGTCCGTGCTCCAGGACTTCATGAAGAGCTCGTAGCTCTGCCGCGCAAGCCTACTTGCCTCCGCTGCAAAGCCGTAGCGGCGCAGCCCGAGCCAGACCATGTAGTTGACGTTCGGCCAGATGCGGCCACGCCAGTAGACATTGTCGGCAAAGGCGGGATCGTCACGCGTCGCGTTCGGCAGGACGTAGTCACCGCCAAAGGTGGTTTCGTCGCCGAGGTGGTGGAGCAACTTCTCGGCCTGTTCGGGCGTGGCTGCGCCACATAGCAGAGGATAGAAGCTGGTCGGCGAAAGCGACCGCACAAAGCCGCCCTGGCGCTGCCGGTTGGCGAAGATGCTGCGGCTTTCATCCCACAGGTTTTCCGAGATCAGCTTGCGGCAGCGTTCGGCGATGGCCGCGAATTCGCGGGCATCATCCTCCTTGCCGAGAACCTCGGCCATCTTCGACAGCATCTCGGCATCGAGCGCCGCCGCGCAATTCAGTCCGAGATCGAATGTCGACAGGGTACGCGTGATGGGATCGTAGACGGCCTCGTCATGAGTGGCTGAATTATCCATGCCTGTTTCGTTGCGGGCGGCAAAGTGCGTGCCCTTATAGAGGCCTTCGCCGACGTCCGATGTGCCGCAGGACAGCAGGCCGAAGGCGTCGGGATCGCGGTGTTCGCGCCACCAACGCTGATTGCGGGCCAGCGCATCATAGCTTGCCGCCAGAAGCGAACGCTCGCCGGTGCGCTGGTAAAGCTGCCAGGCAACGAGCGCGCCGTTTGGATGCTGGCTGCGATCCACCCAGGCATCATTCGAGGTAACGATGCAGGCGATATTGCCCTGGGGGGTGGCGCTTGCCATCGCCGTGGCCATATTCTCGCGGGCGAGATCGGCATCGAAGACACCGGCCAGCAGAGCGGCAAACAGCTGGTCGTTGTACCAGACGGCGAATTTGCCGAGATTCCAGATGCGCGTCACAGCCGTATAGGGCCGGGAGTTGGTCTCATCCCAGATCGTATTCCAGGCGACGACGTCCCGGATCGCGTCCAGGGATCCTTCGTAGGTGCCATTGTGGGCGGTAGGAGCAGTGCTCGGGTTGTCGGCCGCAAGGCTGGCCTGTGCCTTGACAATCGCAAGCTCGGCGCTGTCGGCCACAGCGGCGGCGTAGGCGCCTTGGCGCATCATTTCCAGATTGAAGCGCAGGGCGATCACTGGCGCCTCGTTTTTCCGGCTCGCAGTGTAGAAATATCCGTTCGCCTCGAAATCGGCGCGAAGGTCGTCGATCGTATCATGGCCGGTCACATGCACCGGAGCCTCCGCCGTTGCGACCGCGACGAAGCGGGTGCCGATCTTGACGAGTGTGACGTTGCGGCCAGCTTCATGCGTGACCATTTCTCCACTGTCTGCCGAAATCGCCAGGGTCAGCCAGAAGCGCAGTCCCCACTCGCCACCAGCCTTGCCCTCCCAATTTCCGCGAACCGCGAAGGGATCGGACTTCTCGGTTCTGAAGGCGACGGTGGTTCCGCTATGCTCCGTTTCCAGTTCGATCAGCGATCCGTCGATCGCGTGGCGGCCGAGCCGCACCGTGTCGCGACGCGGCTCGATGGCTGACGTCGTCCGGCTGCGCGTGGAATAGAGAACGGGCGTGATGCGCACACCGAGCGGCAGAAACACCATTTCCGCCGGTCTGTCGGACCAGCTGTTCCAGGCGCGCATCAAGGGAACGGTAGAATGTTTCAGCATGGTTCTTATTCCGGTCTGTTTTGCAGCGGTATGAGCATGGGTGTGGCTGTCAGCCCGCTCTTGTCCGGGCCGCTGCCGAGATAGGGTGTGTTGTCGTAATAGCGGTTTGCTGCCGTGTTGGCGACGTGAAGCTCGAGTTCATGGGTGCCGGCGGCAAGGCGGCCGAGCCCTAAGCGATAGGGCCGCCAGCCACGGCGTCCCACTTCGGTTCCATCGATATAAGCAGTGACCGCCGTATGAACGGTCGGCAGTTCCAGCATCCAGTCGGTCTCGGTTCCCGTTGTGAAGGAAAGTCGGTAGATGCCCGTGCCGCTGAAGGCCGGAAAGCCTTGCTCTTCCCAGCCGCTGTCAACGGAGATAGGCGCAAAGGCCTGATCTTGGCCGGGCGCGAATGTCCAGCCGTCTGCCAGAGCAATGAGCCGGTTTCGGTCAAGCGCCCGTCGGCTCGATAGATGGCCGATGGCGACAGCCGCCTGTCTGTTTTGACGGAGACGGATGCAGCGAACTTCGTGCGGTTCCAACTCTACGGTCAGCTTGTGAACGGCGGCGAAGGCTTCGACAGACCCGTATTCCGCGTTCCATATCGCATAATCGAAGCCATCTCCGAGCAGGATGTCAAAGCTGATATCTTCTGCGCCATCGTTGAAAACGACCATCCTCCACCAGCCGTCAACATCATGACCGATCCATTGCCACGGCCTTTGGCCCGAAATCTGCGGACCGTCGAGCGTCAGGGTCGACAGGAGGGCGGACACCGTTTCGGCATCGGGCATCGCTGTGGTGTGCGACGTGACGCCAACCGAGCCGGAGGTTCCCTCGCCCGTGCGAACCGTGGAGACGGTTTCGCCCGAAGACCAGATCCGACCGCCGGCCTTCATGAAGGCATCGAGCTTTTGAATCGTAACAGCCGTTTCCAGTACCGTCACCGAAGGCAGCACCACCGCGTCGAACGCGAGACCGGATGCAAGCAGACGTCTATCTTCTATAGCCGCGTTTGCGATATCCGCCTCGCTCACGAACATGAAATCGCAGCCCTGCACCAACAGTTGCTCGCACCAGGCGCCGATATGGGTGGCATGGCCGTGGCGAGGCCCTTCGGCAAAGGCAGTGTAGAGAGGATACAGAATAGCAACCGGCGCCTGCGGCCTTGCAGGTTCGATAAAGGCGGAAACGCGTGCGATCTCTTCGGCGAAAAGATCATGATAGGGCCACCACGGCTCGAAGTTGATGCCCGGCGCGAAGTCGAAGCGCGGATTGGTGAAGGGCGTCGGGTCGTTGTCGAGTCCATCGGTCTGGTAGACGCCGTGCCAGAGGAACTGCCGTGTGCCAAGGCAGGCAAGCCGGATCGCCTGGGCGCGCGATGCCTCCAGCGTCACCTCCCATTGGCCGGCAGCGCGCACTTCGGTGCGTTCGGCGCTGAAATAGGTCTCGACGACGCAGCGGCTGCGTCCGTTCGAGCGGGCGACCGAATCACCCATCTTGGGAGCCAACTGTGGCGTGAGATTGTTTGCGTCCACGGCCGTTTCGTGCCTGATGGCGTCGATGCCGAAGAAGTCCACCGCCGGCGCGACGCGCGGATCGATGCTTGTGAAGCCGCCATTGGGTGCCCATGAGCTGACATGAGCGAGAATCTCATGCCCCGTGAGGACGATCCCTTTTCCTTCCGCCCAGCCCCTGAGTGTGCCGAAGAATGCCTCGTTCATCAAGGTGGAATAGGCTGCGTGAAACAACGCACGCAGTCGCAAGGTTTCCGGCCCAACGTTGCGCACCACCGCGAGAAGGGCGACGGCGAACGGCACGCCCGTCTTGGACAGGACACAGTCTTTCAGCGCAGGCGCAAACAGCAGGCTGTTACCGAGATTTCCCGCCATCTGATCCCAGCGATAGAAGCCGGGGGCCGGCTGATCGTAGAATACAGATCCAACGGGATCGGGCACGCGCTTGCCAAGGGCTGTGACGATGGGTTCGAGGCCAACGTCGATGAAACGCTGGGCTGCCTCCGGCAGCAGATAGTTGATGATCCGTGATGTCGCGGAACGCGCGCTTACAAAGACCGTCAGCGTCCAGCCGAATGCGACCGCGCCATCATAGGAATAGCCGCAGGACGCACCATCAGAACCTGTGATGCTGACCTGCGACGTCACGTCGACGGTCTGATCATATGCCTCGATTGGGCCGGAGGGATGCAGCACTGCTGCCTCGACCGTCCATTCGCACCATTCGATGCGCCCGCCTTCATATTGCCAGGCAATGATGTCGGCGCCCATCTTCAGGGTGAATGCCGGATGGATCCTGCTTATCGTGCCCCGCGTATCTGCCGAAGACGACCAGAACAGATGACGCTCGCGCAGTTCGTCACGCCCTTCCACAGTCCTGCCACCGGCATGGCCGCTGATCCAGTTATAGTCGTCATAAATGCCAAGCTTGAGCCCGAGTTGAGCCGCGATGTCGGCGGCCAGCCTGTAGGCTGACAGATAATGCGGTGACAGGTACTGCTCGCGCGGCAGGGCGAGTCGCGCCTGGATCAGGATGGTGCCGATGCCCCTCGCCTGGAAATCGGCAAGCTGTGTCCGGCAGGTCGCCTCATCGGGAATGCTATGCCAGAACCAGTAGGCTGAAGGACGAAATGCGGCAGTCGGGCGCTCAAAGAGGGCCCGACTTTCGATATCCGCAATGGCCGCTGTCTCAGGCAATGTGTGTTCCTCAGTGTGCGGTGGCGGCAACGCGTTGCAATGCCGCCGATGTGTCGCTCCAGGCCGGCCTGTCCGGCGCGAAACGGGCGCGCAGGTAGTCGGTGAGATCCTTCAGCTGAGTCTCGTTCAGCGTATCGCGGAATGCCGGCATGGACATGACTTCCGGCGCTTCGCGGCCGGTGGTTTCCGCAAGGATAGCCGGGGCTTCGACACCGCCGAGGATCGCCTGGATAAGATTGTCGGGCGTATCGGCATGCAGATTGCTGTTCAGCGCCAGCGATGAGAGGACCGTGTTGCCGGTATGGCAGGTGGCGCAGGCGCCATTGAAGATGCGCTCGCCCTTGGGCGAAACCAGTCCCGCACTGACCTTTGCCGCTTCGCTGGCTGCAATCGCTGCTTGGCTCTGGGCCACGGCCTTCGAAGGGTCGCCGTCCTTATTCAGGCTCGCCAGATAATTTGCCATGGCGCGGATGTCCGAGTCCGGCAATGGCTGCATGACCTCCACCACATGAGCCATCGGACCGGCGGCGCTGCCGTGGTCGCGCGAATGGCCCGTGCGCAGGTAGTCGTAGAAGGCATCTTCTGTCCAGCCAACCGGACCCTTGGCCATGGCGTTGAGCGCAGGCGCCTCCCAGCCTTCGGCAAAGCCGCCGGAGAGATGGGCACTCCCGGTTTTTTCAGCGCCCAGCGCATTGCGTTCGGTGTGGCAGGCGGAACAGTGGCCAAGCGTCTCGACGAGATAGGCGCCTCTGTTCCAGATGGCATTGCGCGTCTGGTCGTAGGTGATGGGCGCCGACTTCAGGAACAGCGCATTCCACCCTGCCATCATCGTGCGGATGCTATAGGGAAACTTCAGCTTTGTCTCCGGCGCCTTGTCCGCCACTGCCGTCTGCGTCATCATATAGGCATAGAGCGCCTGCAGGTCCGCATCCTCAGCGCCAGCGAAGGATGTGTAGGGATGGGCCGGATAGAGATGGTGGCCATCGCGGCTGATGCCTTCACGCATGGCTCGCTCGAAGGCGGTGTAGGACCAGGCGCCGATGCCGTTTTTCACGTCCGGCGTGATGTTCGTGGCATAGACCGTGCCAAATGCCGTGTCGAAGCGTCGGCCGCCGGCGAAGGGCGTGCCGTCGTTGCCGACATGGCAGACATTGCAGGCGCCCGCCGCAGCGGCCAGGCGGCCGCGCTCGATCGTCGCCGCGCTGTAGACATTCACGTCCGGCCGCTCGATCGTGGCGATCGCCGGCCGCCATGGGGATGCCATCGCCACAAGCCCTGAAATTGCCGCCGCGGCTCCGGCAGTCCAGATGCCGATATTCCACCACCGCTTCCTTTTCGCGGGCGGTGCGGGAGGCGGCGTGGCCGTATCGCCCTTCAGCGCCGCCAGCACCATTTCCGGCGTCAGCGGCAGTTCGCGGAAGCGTATGCCGGTGGCATCATAGACCGCGTTGGCGATGGCCGATGCGCTCGGAACGGAAGCGGATTCACCGACGCCGAGCGGCGGCTCGTCCTGTCTTGGAACCATCAGCACGTCGATATCGGGCAATTCGGGGAAGGTGATCAGCGGATAGCCGCCCCATTCCTTCGAGGTGACGGCGGTGGAGGAAAACTCGACGCGCTCCTTCAGTACCCGGCTGGTTGACTGGATGACGTTGCCGTGGATCTGATGCCGCACGCCATCGGGATTGATCATCATCCCGGAATCCTGCGCGCAGGTCACCTTCGTGACGGCGATCTCGCCGGTCTTGGTATTGACGGCGACATCGGCCACCCAGGCGGCCCAGGCGGCAGCCTTGCCCGGAAACGGCCCGTGGATATAGACGGCATAGGCGAAGCCGCGGCCGTAAAGCAGGTCGCCTTCACCGCCGAGCGTGCCCCATTTTGTGTGAGGCACCCAGTTCGCCCGCTCTGCCAGGGCGTGCACGAGGTCCACGGCACGGGGATCGTGAAGGTATCGCAGCCGGTATTCGATCGGATCGACGCCGGCCGCGGCCGCAAGTTCATCAATATAGCATTCATGCGCGAAGGTGTTCGGCATCGCGGAAACGCCACGGAACCACGAGGCCCGGGCAATCGGCGGCATGTCGTGGACGGTGACCCGGAGATTGCCATAGGCATAGGGTGGGATCGCCGTGCGGTCACCCATCTGCACTACGTCGGACACCGGTGGGACCTTGCCGGTCAGGATCAGCGATAATGTCGGCGCGAGATTGGACGGATAGCGCGTCTCGAAATCATAGGCCGAAGGGCCGCCCTCGAGATCGAGGCCGCCGCGCACGTCGATGATCTGGGCGGCGCCCTTTGGTTCCCAGACATGCTCCTGCTCGCGCGTGAGCTGCACGCGCACTGGCGCGCGCACGGCGCGGGACAGAAGCGCGGCATCGGCAGTCACATCGTCGGCGCAGTTTCGGCCATAGCAGCCGGCGGCTTCCAGGCGCTCCACGAGGATCATGTCCTCGGGCATGTCGAGGAGGAGTGCCAGATCGCGACGCATGGGGAAGGGGTTCTGCGTGCCCGACCAGACGGTCAGCCCGGTGTCGCTGTAATCGGCCACGGCGCAGGACGGCCCGATCGAGCCATGCATCTGATAGGGCCAGATATAGGTGCGGTTCATCGGCTCGGCGCTGCCGGCGAGCGCCATCTCGACATTGCCGCGATCGATCAGCTTGCGGGGCGTGGCGGGATTAGCACGCAGGGCCATCTCCGGCGCATTCAGATCCGGCCGCTGCGGCGGCTCCCGCCACACGACCTTCAGCGTCTTCGCAGCCTCGATGGCGATCTCCTCGCGCGTTGCGACGACGCCGACGAAATCACCGATGGCGACCACGCCGACAACACCATCGATATGGGCAATCGAGCCCTCGTCGATGGATATGAGGCTGTTGCCGACATGCTCGCCGTGATCAAAGCCGGCATAGAGCGGCCGGATGACCCGGCCATGCAGCATGCCGGGCACGCGCACGTCATGCACATAGGTCCATTGACCGGTTGCCTTGGCCGGGATGTCCACGCGCGGTCGCGAGGAGCCGACGATGCGGTAGGCGGACGCGGGCTTCAACTCCGCACTGGCGTCGATCGACAGGCGCACATGCTCTCCCGCGACGAGTTCGCCGAAGGTGAAGCTCCAGTTCGCTCCGTTGCCGGCGCGGATGACGCCGTCTTCAAGGACTAGGTGCTCGACCGCGGTGCCCTTCAAGGCAGCAGCCTTCGCCATGAGGTGATGACGCGCCGTTGCCGCGGCCTGCCGAAGCGGCACGGCGGTGATCTGGATCGTCTCGCTGGCGATGGTGGCGCCCTGGTTGGGGGCGGCGGAAGTCGCGCCCAGCACCATTTCCACATGCTCGAAAGGAACATGCAGTTCCTCGGCGACGATCTGCGCCAGCGATGTACGGATGCCGGTTCCAAGATCGACATGCCCGTTGAATGCCTTGACGCGACCGTTGCTGTCGATGGCGATATAGAGCTCGGCTGCATCGCCTAGGGATGCATCGGAGACGATTAGTAGGATGTCTGATGTGGCGAGGTAGGTAGCCTTCGGTGCTTCGCGGTGGATGCTCATGGCGAAACCTCGATCCTGTCTTCCGTTCCCGAGCCGGCGGACTTTTCAGCCTTTGCATAGGCGACGGCGCGGCGTGCTGCGGCAAGTATTTCCATATGCGTGCCACAGCGGCAGAGATGATGCCGGAGCGCCGCGCGAATATCGCTCTCGTCGGGTTCCGCCGTCGCTTCCAGCAGGCCGACGATGGCAATGATCATGCCGTTCAGGCAGTAGCCACATTGCGCTGCGGCCTCTTCGATGAAGGCGCGCTGGACGACATGCAGATGGCCGGGCTTTCCCAGGCCTTCAAGCGTCGTGACCTTGCGGTCGCCGATCGCCTTCAGCGGCACGGCGCACGAGCGCACGGGCCGGCCATCAACGAGGACCGCGCAGGCTCCGCATTCGCCGAGGCCGCACCCGTATTTGGGTCCGTTGAGGCAGAGATCGTTCCTGAGGATGTAAAGGAGCGGCGTTGCGCCGCCGGCTTCGATGTCGCTGACGGTGCCGTTGACGTTCAAGCTGAATGAGGCGGCCTCTTTCAAAAGCCCGGCTCCATGGCGCGGTCACCGGCCAAAGTGAGGCCGCCGATACTCAAATACGCCATTATGCTGAAGGCCTCTTCCTGATGCCTGCAATTCATAATGACGCGATTGCAGATCACGTCACGCATTTGCTGTTCCTTGCTCATTTATAAAGCGTATGCACTTTATATGGCCGTTTCTCCATGCATATGCATGTGCCGGCAACAGCGACGATAATCATATTTCTCGGAAAAGCCAGAAGGAATTTTTGCAAAAGTGCAGAAGCTGCACTTGCTATTTATAGCGTATGCGCTACAAAATTTGTCATACTTCCAATTCCAGTTTACGCGTCCAGGTGACGGCGAGAAGGGTCGGCCATGTCCAGCAGCAAGGAAAGAATCGCGATTATTGGCGCCGGCCTCGGCGGCGCTGTGGCGGGAGCGCTGCTCCAGCATGCCGGCTTCGATGTGAACGTCTATGAGCAGGCGCCGAGCTTTTCGCGGCTGGGCGCCGGCATCCACATGGGGCCGAATGTTCTCAAGATCTTCGAGCGCATCGGCGTTGCCGAAAAGGTTGTCAGCATCAGCAGCACGCCTAGTCATTGGTTCAGCCGTGATGGTATCAGTGGCGACTATCTGTCGCGTATTCCGCTTGAAGGTTATGGCGCGACCTACTGCACCGTGCATCGTGGTGATCTTCAGGGCATCCAGTGCGACGCCCTGCAGTCGGGAACGCTGCATTTCGGCAAGAAGCTGACCCGTATCGACGATAATGGCACGGATGTTCTCATCGAGTTCGAAGACGCGACGTCTGTAAGGGCGGACATCGTGATCGGCGCCGACGGCATCAATTCACGCGTCCGCGAAACGCTGCTGGGTGCGGAGAAGCCAAACTACAGCGGCTGGGTCGGCCATCGTGCGCTAATTTCCTCCGACAAGCTGCGGAAATACAACCTGACCTTCGAAGATTGCGTCAAGTGGTGGGGTCCGGACCGCCATATGATGGTTTACTACACGACGGCTCGTCGCGATGAATATTACTACGTCACCGGCGTGCCTCATCCGGCCTGGGAATTCGATACTGCATTCGTACCCAGCAGTCGCGAGGAAATGGCGTCCGAGTTCGAGGGTTATCACCCCATCATCCAGGCGTTGATCGAAAGCACGGACGAGGTCACTAAGTGGCCGCTGTTCAACCGCAACCCGCTGCCTCTTTGGAGCAGCGGCCGACTTGTCCTGCTGGGCGATGCCTGCCATCCGATGAAGCCGCACATGGCGCAGGGTGCGGCCATGGCCATCGAGGATGCCGCCATGTTGACGCGCTGCCTCCAGGAGACCGGCGTCAACGATTTCGCTACCGCGTTCGGCCTTTACGAAGCCAATCGCCGTGATCGCGCAACCCGCGTGCAGAGCGTCTCCAATGCCAATACCTTCCTGCTGACGCAGGAGGATCCGTCCTGGGTCTACGGCTATGACGTCTATGCCGAACCGCTGCGCACGGAGAATGCAGCATGAGCAGCCGGTTCCTCCATGGTGCAAATGTCTTCGCCAACGGCATCCGGCAGCACTATCTGCGCTATGGCGGCGAGGGGCCGGTGGTCATTCTGGTTCCCGGCATAACATCGCCGGCAATCACCTGGGGTTTCGTTGCCGAAAGCCTCTCGCTGCACCATGACGTTTATGTTCTTGACGTCCGCGGCCGTGGTCTTTCGTCGACGGGTCCGGATCTCGACTACGGCCTCGATGCGATGGCCGATGATGTGATCGCCTTCGCCGGCGAGCTTGAACTGAGACAGCCCGGCATTCTCGGCCATTCCATGGGCGCGCGCATCGCGATGAGGGCGTCCAACCGCGCGCCCGGCTCCTTCAGCCGTCTGGCGCTGATCGATCCGCCGGTTTCCGGTCCCGGCCGTCGCCCGTATCCGAGCAAGCTGCCGTGGTACACGGATTCGATCGCACTGGCCGAGAAGGGAATGGATGCCGAGGCGATGAAGGCGTTCTGCCCGACTTGGACCGAAGAACAGTTGCAGCTGCGCGCCGAATGGCTCCATACCTGCTATGCGCCTGGGATCGTCAAGGCGTTCAACGATTTCCACGACATCGACATCTTGCCTGATTTCGCCACCCTGACCGTTCCTGCGATGCTGATGGTCGCGGGCCGTGGCGGCGTGATCCAAGCGGCCGACGAAGAAGAGATCAAGGGTCTCAATCCCTCGCTGCAGATCGCTCGCGTGCCAGACGCCGGTCACATGATCCCGTGGGATGACTTCGACGGCTTCTTCTTGGCGCTCGGCGACTTCCTGTCCCGCTGATTGTGGTGGCGGAGCGTTTTGCTTCGCCGCTTGCCTGTTTTTCGCCTTCCATGCAGCAGAGGATTTCATCCGTGCAGAAATATTACCGTATCGGCCAGATCGTTCCGAGTTCCAACACCACGATGGAAACCGAAATTCCAGCCATGCTGACGGCTCGCCAGTCCATCCGGCCCGAGCGTTTCACATTCCATTCAAGCCGCATGCGGATGAAGAAGGTCGTCAAGGAAGAGCTGGCGGCGATGGATGCGGAATCGGACCGCTGCGCCGTCGAGCTTTCGGATGCCCGCGTCGATGTGCTGGGCTATGCCTGCCTTGTTGCCATCATGGCGATGGGTCTCGGCTATCACCGCCAGTCGGAAAAGCGCCTGACGGGGCGCACGCAGGAAAACGGCGCGAACATTCCAGTCGTTACCAGCGCCGGTGCCCTGATCGAGGGCCTAAAGGTGATGAATGCAAGGAAGATTGCCGTCGTTGCGCCCTATATGAAGCCGCTCACGGAGCTCGTGGTCGATTATATCCGCGAAGAGGGCTTCGAGGTCATGGACTGGCGCGCGCTGGAAATCCCCGACAATCTCGATGTCGCCCGGCACGACCCGGAAAATCTTCCGGCCATCGTCCAGACGCTAGATCTAACGGATGTCGATGTGATCGTCCTTTCGGCCTGCGTCCAGATGCCTTCGCTGCCTGTTATCGCGAAGGTCGAAGCCATGACCGGCAAGCCCGTGCTGACGGCCGCTGTCGCCACGACCTATTGCATGCTGAAATCGCTCGGGCTGGAAGCCGTTGTGCCGGGTGCCGGCGCGCTTCTGTCCGGCGCCTACTAAGGGAGACGAGAATGCAAACCGCCGAAGCCAATTATCAGGGTGTCTGGGGCAACCGCGTCGGTTTCGGCCAGCGGCCAGCGCTCGTCGTTATCGATTTTCTCAAGGCATACACGATCGAAGGAGCGCCGCTCTACGCACCCGGCGTCGTCGAAGCGGTGGCACAAACACCGGCGCTGATCGCCTCCGCCCGGGCTTCAGGCATCCCCGTAATCCACACACGCATTCTCTATCTTGCGGAAAACTGCGCCGATGGCGGCATGTGGGTCAAGAAGTCGCCGGTCATGAAGGCCATGGTCGAAGGCAATGTGCTGGCCGAGTTCTGCGAGAGCGTAGAGCCGGCGGCCGGCGAGCTTGTCATCGTCAAGCAATATGCCAGCGCCTTTTTCGGCACCAGCCTTGCTTCCCACCTGCATGCGCAGGGCATTGATACCGTCATCATGGCAGGATGCTCGACGAGCGGCTGCATCCGCGCCAGCGCGGTCGATGCAGTGCAGCACGGGTTTCGGGCCATTGTCGTGCGTGATTGCGTCGGCGACCGCCACCCAGACCCGCACAATGCCAACCTCTTCGACATCGATAGCAAGTATGGCGACGTCGTTTCACGAGAGGAGGCGATTGCCGAAATCGCTAAAGTCAAGCCCAACTGTCCGTAACCGCAAGAGCACTTGAGCCTTCAACCAACAAGGGGAACGAGCATGGATCAATTCAGCTTCACGGAAATCTGCCTGCATCAGCTGAAGATGTCGGGCGTCCACGAGGGCGAAAAACTTATCGTCCTGACACAGGGTAACGAGCGTCTGGACTATGCCGACGCCTTCATGGCGGCGGGTTTGCGTCTCGGCGCCAAGATGTATCACATGCGTTTGCCGCCAGTGCCGCCGGCAG
Source organism: Rhizobium tropici CIAT 899 (assembly GCF_000330885.1). Lineage (NCBI taxonomy): Bacteria > Pseudomonadati > Pseudomonadota > Alphaproteobacteria > Hyphomicrobiales > Rhizobiaceae > Martinezella > Martinezella tropici. The sequence continues at coordinate 1,839,737 of NC_020062.1, read as the reverse complement.
GCGCATGGGCGGTCGGCCAAACGGGCCTCGCCTCCATGCCGGAAGCGGTTGAGGCCCTCAAGGCCGCCGACATGCTGATCGACTGCATCTTCTTGCTCTTCAGTCCGGAGCAGATGGCGATCCAGGCAGCCGGGACGCGCATTCTGACCGCTGTCGAACCGCCGGAAGTTCTCGCCCGCATGCTGCCGACGAAGGAACTGCGTGAGCGCGTCGAGTTCGCCGGTGACCTGCTCTCCAAGGCGAAGGTCATGCGGATCACCTCGCCGCACGGCACCGACGTCACCTATAAGCTCAACACCTATCCTGCCATCACCGAATATGCATGCACCGACGAGCCCGGCCGCTGGGACCACTGGCCGTCCGGCTTCGTCTTCACCGGCGGTGACGATGATGGCGTCGACGGCACAATCGTCGTTGCACCGGGCGATATCCTGCTGCCGCAGAACATCTACGTTCGCGACCCGATCACCTACACGATCGAAAAGGGCTGGATCACCGACATCAGAGGCGGGCTCGATGCCGATCTGGTCAAATCGTATATGGAAGGCTTCAACGATCCGCGCGGAATGGGCATGAGCCATGTCGGCTGGGGTCTGAACCAGAATGCCAAGTGGCATCGCATGGTGCCGGGAGAATTCCCGGGCGGCATGGGCATGGAAGCTCGCTCCTTCTACGGCAACGTCATGTTCTCCACCGGTCCGAACAACGAGCTCGGCGGCCCGAACGACACTGCCTGCCATCTGGATATTCCGATGCGCGGTTGTTCACTGTTCCTGGATGACGAGCCGATGGTGCTCGATGGCAAAATCGCCGTGAAGGAAATGCAGGCAAAGTTCGACTGATAGAAGCGCCGGGTTTCCGGCATATTCGGTCAATCCCAACGTTCCGGTCGCGCGACCGGAACGAATGAGTTCGTGCGTCAATTCACTGGCGCCAAGGTGGCGAAGATCACCGCTTCGACTGTAATCCCAAACAAAAAGGAACGAGGGGTAACATGCAAACTCCAATCACCGTGGAACAGGGTCTCAGGGCGGCCGGCGTCGGCAGCTTCCAGAAGCGTTTGTTCATCATTTTCGGGCTTGTCTGGGCCGCTGATGCCATGCAGGTGTTGGCAATCGGCTTCACCGCACCTTCAATTGCCGCAAGCTTCGGCGTCACCGTTCCACAGGCGCTTCAGACCGGTACGTTTTTCTTTCTCGGCATGCTCGTCGGCGCGTTCACTTTTGGCCGCCTTGCCGACCGGATCGGCCGTCGGCCGGTATTGTTCATCGCAATCATTCTCGACGCGATCTGTGGTGTGGCATCGGCCTTTGCTCCTGATCTGCACTGGTTGCTCGTCGCGCGCTTCCTGACAGGTCTTGGTGTGGGTGGAACGCTTCCGGTCGACTACGCCATGATGGCCGAGTTTCTTCCGTCAGACCGACGCGGTCGCTGGCTCGTGCTGCTCGAAGGCTTCTGGGCTGTGGGAACTGTGGCACTGGCGCTTCTCGCACTGGTCGCCGGTTCGCAGGGCGGAGAGCCCTGGCGCACGATCTTCTTCGTGACCGGTCTGCCGGCGCTTGTCGGTGTTGTCCTGCGCTTTTACGTGCCGGAGTCACCACTCTATCTCAACCAACAGGGAAAATCGGAAGAGGCACGCAAGGTTCTCCAGCGTGTCGCCGCCACCAACGGCAACGTCGTCGAGATCGCGCCGCTGACGCCGCAGGTGCCACAGCGCAAGTCGATTGCCGCGCTGCTGTCGCCGGAGCTTCGGCGTCGGACCATTTTCCTGATGCTGGCGTGGATGCTGATCTCGGTTTCCTACTATGGCGTGTTTGTCTACCTGCCGGTGCGGCTGGCAGGAGAAGGCTTCGGCTTCATGCGCGGTCAGTTGTTCCTCCTCGTGCTGGCGATCGCCCAGCTTCCGGGCTATGCGCTGGCGGCCTACGGCGTCGAGAAATGGGGCCGCAAGCCGACGCTGATCGGTTTCCTGATCCTGAGCGCCATCGGCACATTGGGTTATGGGCTGGGCCAGTCGGTCGAGATCGTCATCTCCGCAACGCTGCTGCTCAGCTTTGCGCTGCTCGGCACCTGGGGCGCGATCTACGCCTTCACGCCGGAAATCTATCCGACCACGCTTCGCGCCAGCGGCATGGGCTTGTCCGGGTCCGTCGCGCGTTTCGGGGGGCTTCTGGCGCCGTCGATTGTCGCGCCGGTCATGACCTCGAATTTTGGTCTGGCGCTCGGTGTTATCTCCGGTCTTCTGTTGCTTGCGGCAGTCAGCGTAGCCTTCATCAATGCTGAATCCAGGAACATGGCTCTCGAATAGAGTGGCAGCCCCCGTGGTCGGCCCCATGCCGTTCACGGGGGATTCCCTCGGGAAGCGATTGCTCGTCCGCCTCTCCTCCATGTCACGCTGCGGTTCGGCCCGCTTGCGATTTGTTGGATTTTGGAGGATTAGAAGCGTCAATAGGAGCGGACGACGCGAGCATGGCAGAAAATAGCGACATCGGAGAAGCGGACCCGCGGGCGGGCTATCAGGTGACCGAGCAGGTTGGACATCTGTTGCGCAAGGCCTATCAGCGGCATCTTGCGATTTTCCAGGAAAATGCTAGCGATCCCGATCTGACCTCCGTGCAGTTTGTCACCCTTTGTACACTCCACGACCGTGGCCCGAGTTCGCAGGCCGAGCTGGTGAAGGCAACCTCGGTCGATCAGGCAACTATTCGCGGCATCGTGGAGCGCCTCAAGGCGCGTGGTCTCATCAACCTCTCCAAGGATGCTGCCGATGGCCGCAAGGTTATCATCTCGCTGCTGGCGAAGGGTGAAGCGGTCCTGCGCTCCATGTATCCGAACGCGCATATCATCAGCGAAAAGACGATGGGACGGCTTAACCCTGCCGAACGGGTCGCGCTACTGTTCCTGTTGAAAAAGATCACGGAAGATGAACCGGGCGAGGACTGAGATGCCGCAATGTCGTATCACCAACGCTTTCGACAAATATGCGCCACCAGCATCTCTTGCTACTGCAATTTAAGGGAGACCGGTAATTTTGTCGGCGCTCATCGGGTTCTTCAAGTCCGAGCAGCCGTCGCAGGCCGTCTCAAACGGGCAAAGCTCGACCTCGCAGCCTAACCCCCAGCTTTTTCCCGCTCCCGTTGACGTCCGTCCGTTTGATTGGTCCGTCATCGGCGGGTCTCTTCCGGAGGCTCAGTCTCCGGACGAGACGGCCGGCAAGTCGCCGACGACGATCTCTTTCAGGCTGTGCCGGAGCGTTGCAACCTTGGTGGTACCATTTAGTCGCTCGAATTCTCGCTGCGCATCCTGCCAAAGAGGAGCCGCTCTCTCATGCAGGCGTCGGCCTTCGTCCGTGAGTTCAATGATACGAACTCGACCGTCTGCGGGTGATGGCTTGATCATGACGAAACCGTCGCGTTCCAGAAAGCCAACCATCTTTCCCATCGCCGTCCGCTCGATATCGAGCCGTTCCGCGAGCGCGTTGACGGTGGCACCGTCAGCTTCGTCGATAGCCGCCAGGGTCAGGAACTGCGTGATACGCAGCCCGACGGGCTCAAGATGGGCATCGTAGAACCGCGTGATCTGTCGGCTCGCCTTTCTCATTGCGGAGCAATTGCATTGATCAATTCCAAGCGGTTGGTTCGCCGACAACATGTCGCTTTCCTTTCGAATCCTAACTACCGTCCGCAGGCCATATGGCCGAAAAGTCCAAGCTCTTCGCATCACATAGCCTGTGGCTTGGCGTTTCTCCACCATCTTAGCGCTTAGAACAATCCTGCCGGCGGCATGATATAACCGGGTACCTCGGCAGCGAGCGTGCTCTTCAGCAGTACCGTTCCCTGGTCAGCCATGACCTCGCTCTTGCCGGCGGCGAGCGCTTCATAGGTTTGGCGCACCACATCTCCCGGGCTGGCTTTTGGCACATCGATGCCATTGGTCAGGTCGGTATCCACGAAACCCACATGCAGACCGAGAACCTGGATACTACGATCCTGAAGGTGAAAGCGAAGCTGGTTCGTGAAGCTCCATGCCGCTGCCTTTGATGCAGCGTAGGGCGTCAAAATGGGCCGTGGGAGCCACACGATGTCGGATAGCACGTTGATGATGGCGGCACGCGGCTTGGCCGACAGGATCGGCTCGAAGGCCTGCGTGACGCGGACGACGCCATAATAGTTGGTATCGAATAGACGCTGCGACTGCTCTTCGATATCGTTTGCTAGAGGCCCGTCGATAAGAGCAGCGATGCCCGCGTTATTGATCAGCAGATCGGTATCCGTCGCCAGTTCCGCTGCTGCGGCGATCGATGCTTTATCCGTGACATCGATCCGGACGGGAATGATGTCCGGTTCGTCGAAGCCGTTCGTATTGCGCATGCCGGCATAGACCTTCTTTGCCCCGCAACGACGGGCTTCGCGTGCGAAGGCGAGACCCAGGCCGCGATTAGCTCCGGTAATGAAAACGGTGGCGTTGGTAACATCCATGACAAATTACCTCTCTAAAGCCACAGATCAGGGTATCAATATCCATACCTGCCTGAGGGCGTTTGGTTTAAAGAAAAAGGTCTTCCGGCAATCGGCCGGACAGTGCCTCGCGAAGATTGGCGGCAAGAGATAACACAGCACCAAGCGGGCTCATCCGCACGCTGACGCGTGGCACCGAACCATCAGAGTTGCGATCGACGACGACGGTGGCGTTCAGCCTCTCCCCGCTTGTCAGAACCGCCTCGTATTCAAGAAAGAGGCGCGCGCCGACAGTCTCGAGAAACGTGGGATGCTGCGAAGCGTAGAAGGTCCCGACTGTGTTGACGGCCAGCTTGATCTCGTCGCGTCCGATGACGGGACCTCGAAGCACGGAGCTGGTCAGCTCCGCGTCCGCAGTCAGGTCGTCCAGAAACGGGTGACGCTCGCCTTGAATATTCGACATTGTTCAAGCTCCTTACCTCGACGGTGCTCACGCAAAGGCGGCACGATTGTTGGTGATGAATTGCTGGACCGAGAGTGCTGGCGTTCCGGTGATTTTCTCAACAGCATCGTTCGTGCCCGCAAAGATGCCATCACGATAGTTTTGGGCGACTTCGACCAGGTGCTGCACAAGGAAAGGCGGAAACTTGTAGAGATTTTCCATCTTGTCCTTGAACACGTCGATCGAAGTCGGCGCATAGTCGATCTTTGTGCCAAGCACTTCGCTCATGGCGGCGGCGATCTCGGTATGGTTCATCTCGATCGGTCCATGGAGGGGATAAATCTTGCCCTCATGCCCCCGCGGATTTGCCAAAAGATGCGCAATCACCCGCCCCTGATCATCGGTCGCGATCGGTGCGTGACGCCCATCGGCAAACGGAAACTCGATCTTTTTCGTGCCCCATATCTCCCTGGCAAAATGCGGATAGACGAGCCAGTCGGCAAAGAAGGTCGGGCGGAGATGCGTTGTCGGAACATCGGACCAGTCGAAGACCCGCTCGGAAATCCAATGGTCCTGCGCCGCATGGCTTGTCGATTCACGACGCGCCGAAATCTGCGACATGTTGACGATTGCGGTCACGCTGGCCTCTTTTGCTGCTTGTGCAAAGTAGGCGGCAGCACCAAGGATGCCCGGTGAGATGGGATGAAGGAAATAGGCCGATCGGACGCCTTCCATGGCGGCACGGATGCTGTCTATACGAGTGAAGTCGCCGATGGCGATATCCACTCCCCGCTGCCTAAGGGCCTTCGCCCGCTCATTGTCCGAACGCACATAGGCGCGCACCGACTTGCCCATCTTAAGTAATTCATCGATCGCGGCACCGCCGGTCCGTCCGGTCGCTCCGCTTACAAGTACCTCAGCCTCACTCATAATTTCGCTCCTTCGCATGTGAGAGCATATGCTCCTATAAGGGCGAAAGTAAGAGCATATACTCCTATCGTCAATAGGGAGCATTTGCATTTTTAAGAGAGACCGCTTTTGGAGCGACCATGCACCGTCATTGAAGGCGTCGAATGATCGAGGTCGCGGGTTCCAACCCGTTTCTTAATCTTCATCTGAAAAACGGATTTGCAGGAATTTCTTTAGATGCGCGGTGGCCCATTATCGGTGCTTCTTTGAAGCCTTACACCGTCGCAGCGATATAAGTGCGCCATCCGCCATGATGCGTGATATCCGTCGCGTCGGTGATGGCGGTGGCTTCGACCAGAAATCCCTTGGTCGACGTGCCATCCGATAAAAAAAGGGTGCCGATGCTGAGGGGTGGAGGGATGGCCGCAACGAACTGCCCGAACGCGGCCGGCGTCATTTGCCAGATTTCGACATCGATTTGACCGCCCGTCGCCTGTGGAACACGGATAAGCCCCGGCTTTGCCGGCTTCTGCCCCGGCAGGACATAAAGCCGATAGCAATCCGATGTTCGTGCTTTCCGCAGAAAGCGGCTGTCGAGGGCAAGGAGTTGTGCGTTCAGCGGCATGCCGGAGAGATGGGCGCCGACCACCGCGATGTCGATCAGCCCGGCTTCGTCAACGCTGATCGCATCCTTCGGCTTCGGCTGCAGCCATCCGGTTGCGCCGAGCGTCAAGCTGCTGCTTGCGTGAATGTCACGGGCAAGCGAAGCAGCGAGCCCGTCCCGTCCCGAAGATGTCAGCAGGGTCACGCTGGCCGGGCGACCATCACTGCGTGTGCCCGTTGGCACGGCGATGCCGCACATGTCGAGCAGATTGACGAAGTTGGTGTACGTGCCGAGACGCGAATTTTCGCGGATCGGTTCGGCCTCGAGGTCGGCACGTGTGTAATGTGTCGGCGCCGTCGGTACACAGAAGAGATCAACCGATGCGATCAGCTGAGCAACCTTCTGTTTCAAGGCCTGCAGCGCATAGAGACCCTTGAAGGCATCCGCGGCCGAAAGCTGCCTGGCGCCGCCATAGATCCCGCGGGTGACGGGATGGAAGCTCGCCTCCGTGGCGTCGAAGAAATCCTTGACCGCCGCATAGCGCTCCGCCACCCAGGCGCCTTCATAAAGCAGGTTTGCCACCTTGTAGAAATCGCCAAACGGTACTTCCACGAGGCGATGGCCCAGTTTCGTCAACATGCGCAAGGCATCGTCATAGGCCGCCTCCATGACGGCGTCACCGAAGAACAGCCGGTCGGCCTTCGCCGGCACGCCGATGGTCAGGACCGGCGGTGCTTGCCTAAACCCATTGGCCGGAATGGTTTTCGAATAGGCGTCCTTGGCATCGGGACATCCGGCAACCTCGAATACCCGCCAGGCGTCGTCGACCGTCAGCGCGAAGATTGAAACACAATCCAGCGTGCGGCAGGCGGGAATAACGCCGCTTGTCGACAATGCGCCGAGGCTGGGTTTCATGCCGACGATATTGTTGAGGCCGGCTGGAATGCGACCCGATCCGGCGGTATCGGTGCCGAGCGCGAAGCTGACGATACCCTGCGCCGTCGCCACGGCTGAACCGGAGCTCGATCCGCCTGGCACCAAATCGGCATCCATGGCGTTGCGCGGAACGGGATACGGAGTGCGGACACCGACGAGGCCAGTTGCGAATTGATCGAGATTCGTCTTACCGATTACCAGAGCACCGGCTTCTTTCAGCAGGCGAACAACGGTGGCATCCGTGTCGGGCATATAGGCGTAGTCGGGGCACGCAGCGGTCGTCGGCATGCCGGCGACGTCGATATTGTCCTTTACGGCAAAGGGGATGCCCCAAAGCGGTTTTGTCGCCGGGTCGAAGGCGCCTAGCGCTTCAGCTTCGACGAGCAGATCCCCTATGTCGACAAGATGGATGAAGATGCCGGGATCGTTCACCTCAGCAATGCGCGCAAACACCGTGCCGATCATGTCGGCGGCCGTCAGACCGTTCTGGTAGGCTGCGTGTAGGGAGGCGATGTCGAAAGCTGGTCCCGCTCTCATGTTGTTTTCTCTTCGAGTATTTTGACGGGCCGGTCCCATTGGATGAGCACGACGCAACCGGTGTCACTCCAGACCGAATGTTCGGTGCCGGCAACATTCACCACATAGCTGCCCCTGCCGTAGTCGCCGGCCTCGTCGGATTGGGTGCCCTCAAGCACCAGGATGGTTTCGAGCCCTTCGTGGCGATGGCGCGGCACCGAGGCTCCGGCCTCGTATTTCAGCAGTGCCACGCCGGGCTGGTCGCCTTCGAAGGGACGGATCCAGTGGATCGTCACGTCAGGTCGGAAGGGACCGAACTCCAGTTCTTTCCAGCCACCCGCCGTCAACAGTTCGCGAGTCGTTTCAGGCATGGTTGATGGCCTCCAGTATGTCATCGATATGCGCCGTCCAGCCGACGATAGCGCCCTGCGCTTGGATCATTGCGATCGCTGCAGACTTGAATTCGGGGAAATAGCTTTCGGTTGCTTCTTCGACGAGCAGGCATTCATAGCCGCGGTCGTTGGCCTCGCGCATGGTGGTCTGGACGCAGACCTCGGTGGTGACGCCGGCAAAGACGAGCTGCTTGATACCCTTACGCATCAGGATGTCGCCGAGTCCGGTGGCGTAGAAGGCGCCCTTGCCGGGTTTTTCGATGACGATCTCGCCATCGATGGGTGCGAGCTCGGGAAGAATTGCCGTGCCAGGCTCGCCGGCAATCAGGATACGGCCCATTGGTCCCTTGTCACCGATCCTGAGCGAAGGATTGCCGCGGTCGCGCTTGGCGGGCGGCAGGTCGGAAAGGTCAGGTCTATGGCATTCCATCGTATGGATCACGGGCAGGCCGGCTGAACGGAAACCCGCGATCAGCCGCTTCACATCGGGGATGATCCTCGTGATGCGGCTGACATCATTGCCGAGGCTGGCGCCGAAGCCGCCGGGCTCGGCAAAATCGCGCTGCATGTCGATGACGATCAATGCCGCGGCCTCGCGTTGCAGCGGGAAGGGGAACGGTTGAGCTTTGATATCGGTCATCAGTGATGTCCCGCCATGTGAGCGCCAATCACCGAGACATCGGCGGTCTGCGCCGATGTTTCGTAGACGAGCCTGCCTTCGGAGATCACCATGATGCGATCCGACATTTCCAGAAGTTCGTCGAGATCCTCCGACAAAAGCAGCACAGCCGCCCCGGCGTTGCGGGCACGCATGATACGGGCGCGGATTTCGGCGACGGCAGAAAAATCGAGGCCGAAGCAGGGATTGGAGACAATCAACAGATCAACGTCGCCCGTCAGCTCCCGCGCCAACACGGCACGCTGAACATTGCCGCCAGAAAGCGCCGCGATCGGCGAAGAGGATGATGCTGTCTTCACCTTGAAGTCGGAAATCAGCGATGTCGCACGCTTCTTCATCCGGCTCCTGTTTAGCCAGATCGCCTCAGTGCCGGTCTCCGTCAGGTCGAAGGTGCGGAAGGCGAGATTTTCGCTGACGGTCATGCGCGGCGCACAGGCATTCTGCAGCGGCTCTTCCGGAATGAAGCGGACGTTGTTCTTTCGTGTTTCGCGCCGCGTTGCACCGTAGATCTCGCCGTTGACGCTGATCGCTCCAGCCTCGGTCGGTCGCTGCCCGGCGAGAATTTCCGTGAGTTCTTTCTGGCCATTGCCGGAAATGCCAGCGATGCCGACAATCTCGCCGGAACGTACCGTCAGCTTGTCGATCTCGATCGTCTTCAGGCCGGAACGGTCAGGAGCCTTGACCCGTTCGACTTGCAACACCGGTTTTGCTGTATCTGTGACGGGAATGCGAGTATCGAGGTCAGCGAGTTTGATGTCACCGATCATCATCGCCGCCATATCCGCCGTTGAGAGTTCGCCGACCTTGCCGCCGCCGACAAGCTTGCCGCGTCGCAGGATCGAGACAGCGTCGGCGAATTTCGTCACCTCATGGAATTTGTGGCTGATCATCAAAACGGTCAGCTCGCCGCGTTCGGTCATGCCCCTCACGAGGCCGAGCATTTCATCTGCCTCCGCCGGCGTCAGCACGGAGGTTGGTTCGTCAAGTACGAGGAAGTTGCGGCCAAGATAAAGCTGCTTGACGATTTCGAGCTTCTGCTTTTCGCCGGCGGCAAGCTCGCTGACCCGCCGGTCGAGCGGGATCTTGAAGGGCATCCGCTCCATGAAGGCCGCAAGCGCCTTACGCTCTTTGGCCCAGTTGACGATAGCGGGTACTTCGGTACGGCTGATGACGAGATTTTCCGCACCTGTCAGCGACGGCACCAGCGTAAAATGCTGGTAAACCATGCCGAGACCATAAGTAGCTGCATCCTTCGGGGAGGCGACTGCCACCTCGCGACCGTCCACGGACAGGGAACCTGAGGTCTGGTGATAGAAGCCCATGATGCACTTGACGAGCGTCGATTTCCCCGCGCCGTTTTCGCCGAGCAGCGCGTGGAAGCTACCTGCAGGGATACTTACGGATACGTGGTCGAGTGCTGTGAAGCTGCCAAAGCGCATGGTCATGTCGAGCGTTTCGATGCCGACCGCCTTGCCGGCCTGTGGAAGAGGGGTATCGCGAATTATGCTCACCTCAATGCTCCTTTTCGACAATGATGGCGACGGGACCACCGCCGGGAGGCCCTTGATGTTCGGCGCCGCCGGAGACGTAGAGATCCGTGATGCCAAAGAGGCCGGCGAGCACGCCGCCAACGAAGGCGCGCGCATGGCGCGTGCCTGAGATATCGGAATCGTCCAGCATCGTATGGCGCTTGCCACGAATCTTTCCGGTGGGATCCGGTTCGGCCTTGGCGAGAACGGCAGCAAGGCGGCTGTTGGCCGGCAGGCGTTCGTATGCCTCACGCACAGCGGCTACATCGACGGCATCACGCATTACCGCATGGTCGATCGCCAGCGGTCCCGACCATCGATCGCTCATGCCGAGCACGATGATTTCGTGATCCGTCAATTCAACGCCGGCCGAAGCGGAGGCGCGGTGCGAGAAGAGTTCATGGCTGTAACAGATGTCGGTGTCGCGGAGTGTTCCTCCGTCAACCTCGCCGAGCGCGACCGCCACGCCGAGCGCCGATGCGCCGCGCGACAGGCCCATCGATTTCAACGTGTCGCGGGTAGCGAGTGTCTTTCCCTCGGCTTCAGCCGCGCTGATGCGGCTGAGCGTGAGGAGCGGGCATTTGATCTGGACGAAATGGACATCGCTTGGGTCGTCGATGCCGGCGTCAACACGCACAGCTTCAGCCACAAGCAGAACCTGTTCGCGCCGTCCGAGATGTTGGGCTGGCAGTGAAGGCGTGCGCGCAACCCCGATCGCCAGTGCGCGTTCGGCCGGCGCATCGACCACTTCTCGCGCAAACACCGTCCAGTGCGGCGAGAGCGCCCCCTCCGTCCCCCCGGACATGACGAGCGAGACGCCATCGGCGCCATGCTGTCGAAAGAGTGTTTCGAAGCTGCGGGTAGCATAGCCGCGGCTGAAATCGTTAACGCAGCCATTGCCCTCGGTCTTGCCGAGTATAGCTACGACATTCTTGGCCGCCAGGCCGGCAGCAAAAAGCGCTTCGACCCCGGAGGTATCGTCCGGTCCTTGCGCAGCGACGCGATAGACATGGGCGCGTAGCGAAGGCATCAGGGCAATGCCTCGATCAAGGCCTGGGAATTGGCAACCGAGCCGAAGACGCCGCCCTGCATCTTCACCATCTTGATGGCGGCAAGGTGATTTCCATAATCGGTCGCGCCACAACAATCTTCGAGCAACAGGCACTCAAAGCCGCGATCATTAGCCTCGCGCATGGTGGTGTGAACGCAGACGTCGGTCGTGATGCCGGTGAGAATGATGTTCTCGATGCGCTTCTGGTTCAGGATCAGCTCCAGATCTGTAGCACAGAAGGAACCCTTGCCGGGTTTGTCGATGATCGTCTCGCCATCGATCGGTTTCAGTTCCTCGATGATGTCCCAGCCGGGCTCGCCGCGCACGAGGATGCGGCCACAGGGGCCGGGGTCGCCGATGCCGGCATTGATGCGCTGCGAGCGCCAGCGCTTATTGGCAGGCAGGTCGGCAAGATCGGGGCGATGACCCTCGCGTGTATGAATGATATGATAGCCCTTGGCGCGCATGGCGACCAAAACCCGTTTGATCGGCTCGATCGGTGCGCGTACCAGCGATAGATCATAGCCCATGTGATCGACATAGCCGCCAGGCCCGCAGAAATCCGTCTGCATGTCGATAATGATGAGCGCTGTGTTGTCCGGTCTGAGGGCTCCATTATAGGGCCAGTTATAGGGATCGGCATCGATATAGCTCAGTTTCTGCCCTATGGCTGCGGCTGCGAGACTGTTCATGGCTGATCTTCCTATTTGGTGAGCGAAAGCGCGCCGGGAGCGCCGCTCAGCGCACGGGTGGGCGAGGAGGTGATGATCATGATGACGAGCGTCAGCACGTACGGAGCGGCGTAGAAGAGATAATATCCCTGCGTCACGCCGACGGATTGCAAAGCTGGGCCAAGCGCGCCGGCACCGCCGAAGAGAAGTGCGGCAACGAAGCAGCCGATCGGATTCCAGCGCGCAAAGATCACCAGCGCCACGGCCATCAGGCCCTGTCCAGAGGAGATGCGCTCGTTCCAGGAGCCTGGATAGTAGAGCGATAGATAGGCGCCGCCGATCGCAGCCAGCGAACCGCCGACAGCGGTTGCCAGCAGCCGGACACGATCGGGGTCGATGCCCATGGCGCGTGCCGCGTCCGTGCTGTCACCCACGACGCGCAGCATGAGGCCGATCCTGGTGTTCCTGAATGCCCACCAGAGGACGAGGGCGAGAGCTGCACCGAGAATAAAAAGGATATTGATGTTCAACGCTGCCTGTACCGGCTGCAGGTTTGACCAGAAACCGAAGGGGATCGCCGGCAGGTGCGGCGCGGCAGGCTGGATGAAGGACTTGCCGAGAAAGAAAGCGAGGCCGAGGCCGAATTGCATCATGGCGATGCCGATGGCGATGTCGTTGACCTTGGGCCATTTGCAGATCCAGCCATGCACCGCGCCGAAGAGAGCCCCGCTCGCCATCGCAGCGACGACGCCGAGCCAGGCCGAACCGCTCATCACGGCGACCGCATAGGCCGTCATGGCGCCGAATACGAGCGTGCCTTCAAGGCCGAGATTGATGCGGCCGGAACGCTCGGTGATCGTCTCGCCCAGGCTGACGAAGATGAAGGGTGTCGAGACACGGATCGCGCCGGCCAGAATGGCAAGGGGTACGCCCCATAGACCGATTGCGGTATCGTCCATCATGCGCCCCTTTTCCAAAGGTCGGGATTGAAGATCTTGAAGCGGCCATAGAAGGTTTCGCCAAAAAGGATGACGATGAAGAGCGTACCCTGCAGTACGAGGACGGTCGCGTCGGGCAGGCCCATGCGGCGCTGGATCAGGCCGCCGGATGCGTCGATACCGCCGAGAAGGATGGCGACCGGTATGATCGCGAGCGGATTGTGACGTGCCAGGAAAGCGACAAGGATGCCGGTATAACCATAGCCGGCGGCAAGCGAAGCATTGGCGCTGCCCTGGACCGCGGCGACCTCGATCATGCCGGCAAGGCCGGCGAAGCTGCCGGCAATTGCTGTGAAACCGGCAATCAGCCGCCCCACTGGCAAGCCCTGGATCTGCGCGGCGCGAACATTGCCGCCAGCGATGCGGGCGGCGAAACCGTAACTGGTCATCTCGAGCAATATCCACGAGACAACACAGGCGATAATGCCGATGACGAGGCCCCAATGCACGTCCATGCCTGGAATATTGCCGAGCATATAGTCGTGTGGCAGTGGCTTGGTGGAGGGCTTGTTGAGGCTTGCCGGATCGCGCAGCGGTCCTTCGACGAATTGGTTCATCAACGCGATGGCTATATAGGCGAGCAGTAGTGAGGAGATGGTTTCGTTGACGCCGCGATAATGGCGAAGGAAGCCGGCAAGACCGATCCAAATGCCGCCGATTGTCATGGCGGCAAGCGCCATGAGGACAAGAACGATGATCGGCGATAACAGGCCGATGATCGGCAATGCGATCGCCGCGGCCGCCACACCGCCGAGGACGACGGCGCCTTCGCCACCGATGATGACGAGACCGAGTCTTGCTGGCAGCGCAACGCAAAGCGCAGTGAGTAGCAGGGGGGAGGCGCGGCTCAAGCTGTTCTGGATGGAAAACCAGCTGCCGAAGCCGCCGGCATACATGAAGCGAAAGAGGTCGGCCGGCGATTTGCCGACCGTCAGGATGAAGAGGGAGAACAGTGCGAGGCCGACCAGGATTGCGCCAAGCGTGATCACCACAGGCTCGGCCCGTCGCGCGAGCCATTTGAGGGCCGGGCGCAGCTGCGCCCGGCTCTGCTGAACGATCGACAATGCGGACTCGTTGACTTCAACCGTCATGACGGTTCTCCCTCGATAATCAGGCCGTGGAGCCGACAACGCCTTCGACGAGATAGTTCATGCTTTCGAGTTCGATTGCGTCCTCGGCGAAGCTCTTGTCCGCGGTGATGACAACATTGCCCTTGTTGTCCTTGATCGGGCCTTTGAAGACCGAGAATTTTCCCGCCATCATCTCGGCAAGCGTCGCCTCGAATTTCTTGCGGGATTCATCCGAAACGCCGGGGCCGAGCGGGCTCATCTTGACGAAGCCGTCCTTTAGGCCGCCGCGAACGAAATTGCCGAGCTTTCCGCCGGCCTGTGCCTTCTTGACGAAATCGGAGTACACATTCCCCCAGGCCCACTCCGCGCCAGTCAGATACTTCGCCGGTGCAAGGGGACTCTGGTTGGCGTGATAGCCACAGACGAAGGCACCGCGGCCGGCGGCGGTTTCGACGACAACCTTCGGGCTGTCGACATGGCAGGTGATGACATCCGCGCCCTGGTCGATCAGCGCGTTGGTCGCTTCGGCCTCCTTGACAGCCAGTGACCATTCGCCCGTGAAGATCACCTGGCAGGTGATGGCCGGATCGACGGAGCGCGCACCGAGCAGAAAGGCGTTGATGTTTTGCAAGACCTGCGGGATCGGCTTGGCTGCAACAAAGCCGATCTTCTTGCTCTTCGTGGCATAACCGGCGGTCACGCCGTTCAGATATTGACCCTGGAAAATGTAACCGAAATAGGAGCCGGTATTGACCGGGTTCTTGTCGGCCTGCCAGAGGCCGCCGCAGTGGCGGAACTGGATGTTGGGATATTTGGCGGCCATGGCCAGCATATGCGGATCGAAATAACCGAATGAGGTCGGGAAGACCAGCGTGGCACCGTCAAGGTTGATCATCGATTCCATCGTCTTTTGAACATCGACGGTTTCAGGGACGTTTTCCTCTTCGACTACGGTGACGCCAGGAAGCGCCTTCACAACGGCAGCGCCTTCGGCATGGGCCTGGTTGTAGCCATAATCATCTTTTGGGCCGACATAGATGAAGCCGACGGTGAGGGCGGTTTGGGCGTAGGCGCGAGATGACAGAAGGCCCGGCGCGATACTGGTGACCGCACCTGCAGCCGAAGCCTGGAGAAAGTTGCGGCGAGTCATGTGAAGGAGTCTGGTCATGGGAATGCTCCTTGGGGCTGGAGCCCGGTTCGTAAAAAGGATCACATGAAAGTGTATGCAATCGTCATGCCAGATATTAATAGTTTGATATTATTGGACTAAAGTCTCAGCGAAGTCTTGAAAGCAAAAAGTGTATGCAGATTCTGTTGAAATAATGCCCTGAAATAAGCAGTGCACTTTTTTTAGTCTTTATTTTGCGAGGTACGCCGCAATGACCAATCCGATAGAGATTTTCTGTTGAAAAATATCATTGAAAAACAACAAATTAAATTGCCAATTGACTTTGGATCGTTCGTGCATACATCTGTATGCAAGATGTTGAGGATTCGCCTATTTCTGTGAAGCAGATCAAGCGTAGGGAAGTTGTGAGGCCAGGAACGACCGTCGAGCAGATGGTGCGGGCTGTGGCTGATATGATTGTAACGGGAGCGCTCCTGCCTGGCGAGAAGCTTGACGAAATCACCCTCGCGGCCCGCTTCGAGGTGTCACGGACCCCCGTTCGCGAAGCGCTGCGTGAACTTGGCGCGATGGGGCTTGTCGGCCGCGAACCGAACCGCAGTGCTGTTGTGACGAATGTTAGTGGTGCCTATCTGCATTCGATGTTTGAGGCAATGGCGGAGCTCGAAGCCATTTGCGCGCGCTTATCGGCGGAACGAATGACCGTCGATGAACGTCGCACCCTCGAGCGCCAACATCACGCTTCCGCCCGGCTGGTGCGTGCCGGCGCCGAAGAAGATTATGCCACATACAATGTCGAGTTTCACAACCAGCTCTATCGCGGCGCGCATAACGACCATATCCTCGAGCTTGTGACGCAAACGCGCGCCCGGCTTGCCCCCTTCCGTCGCGCACAATTCCGCCTTCCCGGACGTCTCGCCAAGTCCTTCGATGAGCACGACATCATCGTCACCGCAATCATGCGCGCAGACGCCCAAGCGGCCAGACAGGCGGCCTATTCGCATGTCGCCATCGTCAGCGATGCCAGCGTTGCTTTTGTCGAACATCGTTAGGTGACCGCCAACCCAAGTCACAGGACACAACGGCAAGCGCGTCATCGTAGATGCGGAAACGTCTCATCCATCATGGCCAGAAGCGATCGCGAAGCCGGGACGTGATATCGTCCGCATTGCCGAAGCCGACCGGCTAGCCCATCTTTTCCCGCTTCCGATGCAATAGGGCGCAGAAGAGGGATTGCGGCTTTGCCCAAGCAGTTTTGAGAGACATCATGGCAAATCGGGCGGACTGGAGAAAAAATATTCCATATAGGCTCGTTGGTGGGTATTTCCGTCTTTGCCTATAAAATTTGTGGTCTTTATCTTCCATGTCATTGAACCGAGAGGATGACATGAGAATTCATATTGCAGGTCTTTTTTCCG
The DNA here is from genome assembly GCF_000330885.1 of Rhizobium tropici CIAT 899. Taxonomy (NCBI): domain Bacteria; kingdom Pseudomonadati; phylum Pseudomonadota; class Alphaproteobacteria; order Hyphomicrobiales; family Rhizobiaceae; genus Martinezella; species Martinezella tropici. Next base: position 1,822,939 of record NC_020062.1, on the reverse strand, counting down.
CAATTCTACTCGCAGCGACTGGGGTCGCACAGGCCGAGACAATCAAGGTTGGTGTTGTGCCGGGCGTTTATGCCGACTCGATCGAAGCGGTGATCCCCGAGGCCAAGGCCAAGGGCTTGGATATCCAGGTTGTCGAATTCAGTGATTGGACGACGCCAAACATCGCACTTCAATCCGGTGATATCGATGTCAACTATTTCCAGCATCAGCCGTTCCTGAACAATGCAATCAAGGAACGGGGCTATGATTTTGGCAGTGCAGGTATCGGCGTTCTCGCCAATATCGGTATCTATTCCTTGAAGTACAAGAATTTTGCCGATGTGCCGCAGAACGGAAAGGTTGCGATCGCCAATGATCCCGTCAATCAGGGTCGCGGACTGCTCCTGCTGCAAAAGGCTGGTCTCATCAAGCTCAAGGACGGCGTGGGCTTCAAGGGCACGCTCGATGATATCGTCGATAACCCGAAGAAGCTGACCTTCAACGAGGTCGAGGGTCCGCAGCTTGCGCGCGTGACTGGCGATGTCGATCTGGCCCAGGGCTATCCGCACTTCATCGTCGCATCCAAGGCCTTCGATCCGAGCTCGGGCCTTATCTATTCCGGTGTGGACGACAAGCAATTTGCCATCATTTTTGCGGTACAAAAGCAAAAGGTAGATGATGCCGGGATTAAGGAGCTCGTGGCGCTTTATCAGAATTCGCCGGCTGTCCGAGCGGCAATCAGCAAAGCATTCGCCAATGATCAGAAGCTTTATACGCTCCCATGGCTGAATTGATCGAGCGGACAAGGCAGGATCCGGAACACAAGACGGCGGCGAGCGGCGGCACCTTGCGGCACGCCGCCGCTGTCGCTCAGCCGCTGCCGGGCTCTCCGATAGGGTCGGTAGCTTTTGACGGTGTCGAGAAGATCTATTCGTCGGCGGCTGGTCCGGTCCATGCCCTCAAGAACATCAGTCTCGATGTGCCGGCCGGTGCGATCTATGGCATCATTGGTCGAAGCGGGGCTGGAAAATCCAGCTTGCTGCGGACTATAAACCGCCTGGAAAAGCCGACAGACGGAAAGGTCCTGGTCGACGGACAAGACATTTCGGTGCTCGATGAGGATGCGCTGGTCGCATTGCGACGACGCATCGGCATGATTTTCCAGCACTTCAACCTTCTCTCAGCCAAGACTGTCTGGGGCAATGTCGCTTTGCCGTTGATCGTTGCAGGCGTGCCGCGCCGGCAGATCGAAGAAAGAGTGGCCGAAGTCCTGTCGCTGGTGGGTTTGGAGGGCAAGGAGAGCACCTATCCGTCGCGCCTTTCCGGTGGTCAGAAGCAACGCGTGGGCATTGCGCGCGCACTTGTTCATAGGCCGGAAATCCTCCTTTGCGATGAGGCGACATCGGCGCTCGACCCGGAGACGACGCTTTCCATCCTGGGCCTACTCAAGGACATCAATCGCCGTCTCAAGCTGACCATCATTCTCATCACTCATGAAATGAGCGTCATCCGTGAGATCTGCGATCACGTGCTTGTTCTCGATCAGGGTGAGATTGCCGAAGCCGGGCCGGTCTGGCGCATTTTCGGCAATCCGCAGCATTCTGCCACGCAGGCGCTCTTGCGGCCCCTCAACCGCGATATCCCGGAGGATATAGCCAGGTATCTGCGATCTTCGCCGAGCGACGAGCACTCGCAGGCTATTTGGGAACTGGTTTATACGGGTGAGGGTGGCTTGGAACCCGACCTTTCCAGAATAGCCAGTGCAACCGGCGCTTCCGTTCGATTGCTGCAGAGTTCGCTCGACCGCATTGAGGGTCGCGTTCACGGCCGGCTGTTGATTGCAGTACGCTGGGCGGGGAGCAACCCGACGGTTCGTTCGCAATTTGCCGATCTTGCTCATCAAGTCAGGGTACTGGGTTATGTCGACCATGATGTATGAACGCCTGTGGCAGGCGTTTCTCGATACGATTGCGATGGTCGGTGCTTCCGCTCTCATTGCATTTATCGCCGGCATTCCTCTTGCCGTCTTCCTGGTGCTTTCAGCGTCTGGCGGCCTCATTCATGCGCCGCGGTTGCATGGCATTCTCGCCGCAATCATCAACGGCTTTCGGGCTACGCCATTCATCGTTCTCCTGGTGGCGTTGTTGCCGTTGACCCGATGGCTCACCGGAACGACGATCGGTGTATGGGCCGCCGTCGTGCCGCTTTCCATCAGCGCGACGCCGTTTTTTGCGCGCATCGCCGAAGTCAGCCTCCGCGAGGTCGATGGCGGGTTGATCGAAGCTGCCCAGGCGATCGGCTGCCGCCGCTGGCACATCGTGCGCCATGTGCTCCTGCCAGAAGCGCTTCCGGGCATCGTCGGCGGCTTCACCATCACCATCGTCAGCATGATCGGCGCCTCGGCCATGGCAGGCGCGGTTGGCGCGGGCGGTCTCGGAGATATGGCGATCCGCTATGGCTATCAGCGCTTCGATACCACCGTCATGGCGGTTGTCATCGCTGTGCTCATTGCCATGGTCTGTTTGGTGCAGTTCGCGGGCGACCATGCCGTGCGGCGCCTGCGAGCGCGCTAATATCAGCGACAATATCCGGAGTAGCTCCATGACTGAACCTGATGCCGTGCCGGCTGCGTCCGGCTTGAAAGAAGAAAGCGCCATCAGGCGCCCCTTGCCACCGCGTACTCCGCATCTGATCCGCTCGGATACCGAGGCGCTGGAGATTGCCGATAGTCTTGCAGTTCGTTTCGCGGCGGGTGCCGCAGAACGGGACCGTGTTCGTCGTCTTCCCTGGGATGAGGTCGAGGAATATACCGCAAGCGGCCTCGGCGGCATTACTGTGCCGAAGGAATACGGAGGCGCCGACGTCTCCTGCGTAACGCTTGCCAAGGTCTTCGAAATCCTTTGCGCAGCCGACCCTGCACTCGGTCAGATTCCGCAGAACCAGTTCGGCGTGCTGGCGCTCTTGCGCGATGTGGGATCGCCACAGCAGAAAGCCCGTATCTACGGCGATATCCTTGCCGGTTATCGCATAGGCAATGCAGGGCCGGAGCGTGGCCAGAAGGCGGTCAACCACAGCTCAACTCGCCTGACGCGCGAGGCAGATGGACTAAGATTGACCGGGCGGCGCTTCTATTCCACGGGTGCCATCTTCGCTCATTGGATTCCGACGCGCGCCGTCGACGATGACGGGCGTGCGGTCCAGGTCTGGGCTGCCTATGACGCGCCGGGCGTGCGCGTCATCGACGATTGGTCTTCTTTCGGCCAGCGCACGACGGCCAGCGGTTCGGTAGAGTTTACTTACGTGCCGGTGGAAGAAGCTTTGGTTTTCCCGATCTGGTCCTATGCGGACAGGCCCGGTGTCTCCGGTCCCATCTCGCAGCTCATTCAGGCGGCGATCGATTCCGGCATAGCGGCGGCCGCGATTGCCGATGCCGTGACCTTTGTCCGCGATCACGCAAGACCTTGGATGGATTCCGGCCTTCAGTCAGCCTGTGAGGATCCGACGATCCTGCATGAAATCGGCGATCTCCATGCGGATCTGCACGCGGCGCAAGCGCTTCTTTATGAAGCGGCGGCCGTCATCGACGAGGTGGCAAAGGCGCCTGTCAGCGAGGCGGAGAGCGCCAGAGCTTCCGTTGCGGTTGCCGAAGCCAAGATATTGACGACGGAAGTTGCGCTGAAGGCGGCTGAAACGCTTTTCGATGTCGCGGGGTCCGCGGCGACGCGGGCTGCCCACAATCTGGATCGACATTGGCGAAATGCGCGCGTGCATACGCTTCACGACCCCGTCCGCTGGAAATATCATCTGCTCGGCAATTATCAGCTCAACGGCATATTCCCGGCCCGCCATCAATGGAACTAGCGAGGAAAACCGTGACTGATACCGACTTTCGCATCCCCGTCGAACCCGCACCGCCGCCGCTGCGGCGACCCGATCTCATATCCGACGACGAGCAGGCGATCGCGGTTGCAACCGTGCTGGCGGCAGAATTTGCCGCCGGTAGCGCCGAAAGGGACAGGGATCGCATCCTGCCATGGCATGAACTGGAGCGTTTCAGCGAAACTGGTTTGTGGGGCATTACCGTGCCGCGCGAATTCGGCGGTGCAGGCGTGTCGACGCACACGCTGGCTCAGGTGATCGCCATCATCGGTGCCGCGGATGGATCGCTGTCGCAGATTCCGCAAAATCATTTTTACGCGCTTGAAGTCTTGCGCGTCGGAGCTTCAGCCAAACAGCAACGCTTCTTTTTTGAGCGTGTGCTGGCGGGCGACCGCTTCGGCAACGCGCTGGCGGAAATCGGCCAGCGCGATTTCAAGCGGCGTACCCGGCTTTTTCGCGAGCGGGGAAAGTGGGTCGTTCAGGGCCAAAAATTTTACTGCACTGGCGCCATTTACGCGCACTGGATTCCGACCCTTATTGTTGCTGAGGAGGAGACAAGGGACGTCACTTATCTCGCCTTCATCCCGCGCAATGCGCCCGGGGTGACAATTGTCGACGATTGGGACGGCTTCGGGCAGCGGGTTACCGGAAGTGGCTCGGTCGGATTCGATCAGGTAGAGATCGAGCCGGAATGGATCGTGCCATTTCAGTCTTCCTTTGAGCGCCCGACGACGATCGGTCCGATCGCTCAGATCATGCATGCGGCCATCGATCTTGGCATAGGGCAGGGTGCCTATCGGGAAATGTTGCGGTTTATCCGCGAACGGGCCCGACCTTGGCTGGATTCAAAGGTCGAACGCGCCTCGGAAGATCCTCTGACGCTGCAAAACGTCGGGAATGTCTGGCTGCGGCTGCGGGCCGCGGAAGCTTTGCTGAAGCGAGCCGCAGAGGCAACGGATGCGGCTCGCGCCGATATGACCGAGGACAGCGTTGCCCGCGCCTCGATCGCCGTTGCGGAAGCGAAGATATTGACGACCAAGGCAAGCCTGCTTGCTGCCAACAAGCTGTTCGAGCTGTCGGGCACGTCATCGACGCTTTCGGATGACAACTTCGATCGCTATTGGCGCAACGCCCGCACCCATACGCTGCATGACCCGGTGCGCTGGAAGTATCAGGCCATCGGCAACTATTATCTCAATGGCAAACGGCCACCGCGCCACGGCGCGATCTGAAATCGGAATAGCTGAAGATGGCGACGAGGAAAAAACACATACTGCTCAATGCGTTCAACATGAACAGCGTCGGGCACATCAATCACGGACTATGGGCGCATCCCAGGGATCAGTCGCATCGCTACAAGACACTCGACTATTGGACCTCGCTTGCCGCCACGCTGGAACGTGGGCTGTTCGACGGCATCTTTCTTGCCGACATTTTGGGCGTCTACGACGTCTATCAGGGCTCCGCCGATTTGACGCTTCGTGAATCCATTCAGTTGCCGGTCAACGATCCTCTCCTGCTCGTCTCCGCGATGGCGGCCGTGACCCGGCACCTTGGATTCGGTATTACCGTCAATGCCAGTGCTGACGCGCCGTATATCTTTGCCCGGCGAATCTCGACCCTGGATCATCTGACCGATGGCCGCGTCGGCTGGAACATCGTGACGGGCTATCTCGACAGCGCAGCGCGCGGTCTGGGTCTTGACAACCAGATCGAGCATGACATCCGCTATGATCGCGCCGATGACTATCTCGACCTGCTCTACAAGCTGTGGGAGGGAAGCTGGGAGGATGGCGCGGTCCTGACCGACAAGGAAAGGCGTATCTATGCCGATCCATCAAAGGTGCATGTGATCGACCATCAAGGGCCGTTTTACCGCTCGCAGGCCTATCACCTGGCCGAACCGTCGCCCCAGCGCACGCCGGTTCTTTATCAGGCCGGAACGTCCGGCCGTGGGAAGCAGTTTGCAGCGCGCCATGCAGAATGCGTCTTCATCGCAGCGCCTGACAAGAACTCAGCCCGCGCGGCCTCCCGTTCGTTGCGCGAGGCGGTCGTCGCTGCCGGCCGAAAGCCGGAAGACATAAAGATCTTCCTCGGCATGACAGTCATAACCGATCGCTCCGCTACCGCGGCACGGGAGAAGCATGCAGAATATCTGCACTATGCCAATCCGGAGGCGGGACTTGCTCATTTCTCGGCCAGCACGGGCATCGATTTTTCCAGGTACGATCTCGATGAGGCCATCACCTATGGCAAGTCCAATGCCAGCCAATCGGCAACGCAGATCGCTCAGCAACGCGGCTGGACAAAGCGGCAGTTGCTGCAGGAGCTTGCCATGGGTGGGCGTTACCCGGTCGTCGTCGGCGATGCCACGGAGGTTGCCGATGAGCTTTCATCATGGATGGATGAAGGCGAGATCGACGGTTTCAATCTTACCCGCACGGTCGTGCCGGAGAGCTTCGAGGACTTTATCGACATTGTGGTGCCGGCGCTTCAGGAGCGCGGCCTCTACAAAACCGCTTATGAACAGGGCTCGCTTCGCAGAAAGCTTTTTGGCGAAGGTGACAGATTGCCGGATCGTCACATAGCGGCATCCTTTCGCCGTCCATGATCAGCCAGATCGGGCACGAGCAAACGCTGAACGCGTGTTGAGGTCGGTACCGTCCACGAAAGGGCATGATTGCTCCTTTAGCCAGCAGCTTACGTCGCCGGTATGGCCGCATCAAAATGTTCGACATCAATGTGCTTGGTCTGCTTCTGGCTACCCAGGCGGCTGCGCCGCATCTGGGTGAAGGCGGCAGCGTCACTGTGCGAAGACGCACGGGCGTCAGGGTGTGAATGCCTTTGAGGTGAACAGTGCTGCCAGGCGCGACAACTCCGGCCCGAGAACGCGATCGTCATCGACCGGAGGCACGACGCCGCGCACCTCCGAAACGAAATCACGCAATGCAGCCGGCGCCTGACGGCCGGTAACGTGGAGTGCCTGCGAAGCGATCACGGCAAGACTCGCCAGGCAGGCGTCCAGGCAACGGCCCGCTCGTTCTTCCTTGGCCCAGGCCAGGAAGGCAGTGGCGGCAACATCGTCCTGACCTGATCCTGCCGATTCCGTGCCGGGTATGAAGGTCCGCTGTGCAGCGAGTTTCGCCTGTTCGAGATATCCGGTTGTCGCCATCGGCACGTAGCCGAGGCTGCCGTGGCCATCGCTGTCGCTCGGATGACGGCCGACCATCAGCATGTTGGGCAGATGCGACACCGCGCCGTTCAGGAGCTTGGAACCATGGCGGTCACACAGGAGGCAGATGTCGGCCCAGATGGCGGCAAGATCATCCAGCGCCGGCGCGGCCATCGCGTTATGATAGCCGCCCGTGCTGATGCATCGGCCGAGCGGATGCTCCTCGTCGGGCGGAATGTAGACCGGGTTGTCCGAGGCCGAGGCAAGCGACAGATTTGCGGCGCGCTCGGCGGCGGAGACGGCGCGATGGGCATGGCCCAGCACACGAGGCACGATGCGATAGCTCACCGGAGCCTGATAGTTGCGGCGATCGGTGCCGGCGCCCGCGAGAAGCGTGCGCAATGCGCGAAGGGCTGCTGCTTCATGTTCGTCGCCCCAGAGCTGCTCGAGCGCGGCGTCATAATGCTCCATCGGCGCGCGGAACGCCTCGATCGACAGGGCGAAGACCTGTTCCACCAGATGAAGACGCCGCCGCGCTGCCAGGGCGGCATCCGCCAGAAGGGCAGCGGCGCAGGGCGAGCCGTTGATGAGCGATCCTCTTTCCTTGACTTCGAGGTCAAAGCGGGCCGTCAGCTCGGCAAACAGTGGATAGAGCGCAAGAATTTCTCCGGCGCCGCCTTGCCCTGACGATGCGACCGTCGGCAACGGAGCGCCATCGAGCATGTCGGCGACCGCCAGCGTGATGCGTGGGGTGGTCGCGGCGTTGCCTTCGATGAAATTCGCAAGGCGGGCAAACACCATCGCCCTGACGACACGTTCGGGATAGGGATCGCCGAAGGATGTCGCGGCGGCAAACGCCTTGATCCGCGCGTGGCGGTCGCGCTCTTCCCGGGAAAGACGCGTGCTTGCCAGCTCTCCCATCGCCGTCGTGACACCGTAGATCATGACCGTGGGATCATTGTCGATCAGCAGCAGGAATGCTTCACGGCAACGGGCAATCTCGGCGATGGCCGCGTCGGAGATTTTCACATTCTCCCCCTGCCAGGCGACGCGAAGAACGGACTGGAGATTGATATCTGCCCTTTTCGTCAAAGTGACTGTCATGTTCGTTCCTTGAGGTAGGCGGGAATTGCGTGGTGCTTGAGCGCGAATTGTTCATCGCTCACCGGGGGCGTCAAGCGGCGACAGGCACCTTCGCCGCTTGCTATGGCGCTATTCGCCGCGCACGATCCCTCTCGCCCTGGCATCCGCTATTCCTGCTGATGGTCTCCGCACGGCGCTTCGCTGTTCGATATGACTGACTTCGCCGAAAGTCGTTTTACGTTTTGCGCGGAAGGCCCGATAGTTGGTGGAAAACTTGCCTTTTGGACCCTCGAGATGGCATCCGGCGCCAGTCACGATGCGGCCTTCATCGCGACCTTTGCTCCGAGCGCGATGATCTTCGTGGCGTGCCGCGACGGGCGTGGCCATACACCGGACGAACGGGCGGAACCCGACGCAATTGCAGCGGGAGCCTCGGCAATGCTGGAAGCAATCACGCGACTCGACAAGACACTCGACATTCATTCGCCAACCGGGCTCTCGATTTAAGGAGTACAGCAGTGACCGACCAAAGCATGCGCGGCTTTCTGGCCGCATTGGAAAACAGCGGTGACCTGCATCGCGTCGATCGGCATGTCGATACCCGCTTCGAGATCGCTTCCATCCTTTCCCTGCGGGAGCGTGGTCCGGCGCAATTGTTTACGCAAGTGAATGACGGCGCCATGCCTGTTGTCGGTAATCTCTATAATGACAGAGGGCGGTTCGCTACGGCCCTTGGCATTCCGAGGGAGAGGCTGGATTCTCTGTGCCTGTCGGCGCTGGAGCGACCCATTGCGCCCAGAATGGTCGACGACGGACCGGTTCAGCAGATCGTACATTCCCAGCCGCTGGACATCGGTCGCCTTCTGCCGGTGCCGCATTGGTTCGAGCGGGAGGCTGCGCCCTATATCACGGCGGGGGTCATCGTCGCCAAGGATCCGGATACGGGCCGGCGCAATGTCTCGATCGCGCGGCTGAGACTGGAAGGCGGTTGCCGGCTGATGGCCGGGATCGCAAAGAACCATCATCTGGCGCGGATCGCGGAGAAGGCCCATCACAGAGGGCATGATCTCGAAATCGCCGTCGCGATCGGCAACCACGCAGCCGTGCTACTGGGCTCGCAGATGTATGTCGGCCTCGGCGATGACGAATTCGATATTGTCGGGGGATTGCTCGGCGAGCCCGTTGAGCTCGTGAAATGCAAGACGGTCGACTTGGAAGTTCCTGCGCATGCGGAAATCGTTCTCGAAGGCCGTTTGCGGCCGGCCGATCTTATCGAAGAGGGAACCGTGTCCGAATTTCCCGGCTTCTATGTCTATTATGGTCCCGGAATTGCCGTCGAGATCGACTGTGTCACGCATCGATCGGACGCCATCTATCAGGCCATCCTGCCCGGCTATGCGCCGGAGCACTGCCTGCTAGGCGCTGTAGCCATCGGTGCGACATTGACGCGCGATCTGCAGCGATCGATTCCGGCTGTCCGTCGTGTGCTTGTGACGGATGGGGGGATGGGTCGGCTGCATGCAATCATCACGATGCATCAGCCGCGGCTCGGCGAGGGCAAGCGCGCAATCATGCTGGCAATGGGTCTCGTCAACCTTCTCAAGCTTGTGATCGTGGTGGAGGATGACGTCGATCCGGAGGACCCCCGCCAAGTCGAATGGTCGCTTGCAGCGCGCTTCCGCGGTCACGAGGATCTGCTTGTTCTGCCCGGCGTTCGCGCGGACCGCTGCGATCCCCTGCATGAGAATCTCGTCGTCACCAAGATCGGCATGGTCGCCACGACCCGGCCCGGCGACGGTGATGCCGGCGGTCGTTCCGAATTCGTAAGGCCGCCCCAGGACGTCTTCGAGCGCATTCGAAAAGAGCTCCATCTTTACTGATCCGTCGAATTGATCCGGGAGTTTTCCTTGTCCAAAGAACGCTTCATTGTTGCCATTACCGGAGCATCCGGCCACATCTATGGCATACGATTGCTCGAGACGCTGCGTGAACTGGGCCTGGAAACCCATCTCGTCATGTCGAGGTCGGCCATTGTCGCTCTTGCTCACGAAACCGATCTCAAGCTGAAGGACGTTCATGCCTTGGCCGATTGCGTTCACGGCAATGATGATGTGGCGGCGCCGATTTCCAGCGGATCCTTTCGGACGCGTGGAATGATCATCGCCCCGTGCACCACCAAGACGCTGGGTGAAATCGCCTCGGGTGCGTGCGGAACGCTTGTCTCGCGTGCTGCCGATGTCGTCCTCAAGGAACGGCGGCGGTTGGTCATGATGCTGCGCGAGACGCCGCTGCATCTCGGCCACTTAAGAAATATGGTGACGGTGACGGAGATCGGAGCCATCATCATGCCTCCTGTGCCGGCTTTCTATCCAAAGCCTGCGACCATCGACGAAATTGTCGACCATACCGTTGGCCGCGCGCTTGACCTTTTCGATCTCGACAGCGGCCGGTTCAAGCGCTGGAAGGAGCCATCTGCGGATGTTCGCAAATAGCGCAAGGCTTGCCGCATCATTCTGACGGATGGATCGTTCGCGACACGGATGTTTGCCTGCCCAGACCCATCAAGGGCAGTTGATGCTTCAAGGCATTGATCAGAGATCGTTCCATCTCCGTCAATACTCGCTCGGGCGAGAAGAGGATAGACAGGCGGCGCCGAATGGCCGGTTCCGAGATGGGATTGAACTGAAGCGCGCCTGTCTCCACGAAATTCTGGACCGAGGATTGCGGCAAGATCGTCACAAGGCGCATGCGCCGGACCATCGCCAGCAGCGCCGTCAGGGAGTTGACCTCCATCTGCGGTGTAAGGTGTCCGCCCAGTTCGGCTGCTGCCTTGTCAAGGACTTGCCTCAGTCCAAAATCATCGCCTGGAAGCGCCAACGGCAGCTTCAGCGCATTGCCCAGCGGGACCTCGCCCGGTGGAAGGATGGGTCTCGCCGGATTTGACACGACCCCGAGCTGATCCTCGGTCGCCAGTTCGTCCTGCCATGATCGGGAAACTTGCGCCTCGACCAGCGCGAAGCCGATCTCGCCAGCGTCCACGCGCTGTCGCAGCATCTCGGCGGAGCCCTCCATGATCTTCAGCTTAACCTTCGGATAATGGCCCGACCACTCCTCCACCGCGGCAGCGAGCGCGCGAGCCAGGGCGCCTTCGGGATGGACGAGGGGTATCACGCCGATGGCCAACCGTTCTCGCCGCGCCGTTGCATAATGCGCGGCATTGGCGGCGATGCCATCACAAGCTTCTGCCGCCGGCGCCAAAAGAGAGATTAGCGTGTTGGTGTGTTCGTTCGGCTGAAGACCGGTCCTCTGGCGAGTAAACAGGTCTCGCCCGACAGTGGCTTCGAGTTTGCGGAGCTGGTTGGAAAGGGCGGGTTGGGCGACGCTGAGGCGTTTGGCCGCCCTGGTGACACTCAATTGTTCGGAAATCGCCAGAAAATAGCGGATCTGTTTCAGAGTGATGCTAGGCTTGTAGTGAACGACCGTGTTGGCGAGTTGCAGCGCCTTCCGGAGCTCTTCGACGTAGGCGAGTGCAGCAGGTTCATCGGCAGAAAAACGCGCGACAACCGGACTTACCAGGTCGATCGGCAACCTGGCATAGGGGAGGTTGAGACGGGAAACGCTTGCCATGACGAGACTTTGCGGGGCGAGGAGATGAAAGGGTGCGAGCTCCCGGGAAAGCCGGGCAAAGGTTCCGACATCCTCCTCGATGACGATGGGGTCCGGAAGTTCGTGTTTCGCACAGTAGGCGCGCACGTGACGAAGCTGCGTGTCGCCGAGCGGCGGCAGGAACAGCGGCATCTCCCGCAAGGCCGCAAAACTTACCACGCCGTTCATGTCGGCTTGACGGTTGCCGCCGCCGCCAATCGAGATCCACTCGTCCCGGAACAGCACGATGCTGTCCCGCGCTTCTTCATCCTGCGCATAGTCCACGGTGATGCGGGTACATTCGTTCAGCGCGTCAGCGGGACCGTGCTGCACACGCTCGCTGGCGTTCCATTCCAGCGCATGGACGTAAGGTGCCCTCCCGAGCATGAAGCGCGTGGTGGCGATGATATCGGGATTGCTTTCCCGAATGGAGCGGATTGCGAGGCTCGCCGCGCGCGACAGCCGACCCGCCATAAATTGCAGTGGTGAAGTGATCTCAAGCCGCTTTATGAAGTCGAAGGGCCTGGCCCGGAGGATCTGTTCAGCCGCCTCCACTGCTTGAAGCAGAGGTTCGACCGATTGATAAAGCCAGCGGGCCGCCTCCGTCGGAAAATGTCCGTTGGGGCCTCGCTCGAACAGGGTGATTCCCAACTCGCGCTCCAGTGAATCGATGTTCTCACTGATGGCCGATGGTGAAATTTTTGAACTTGCCGCAGCCTCAGCATGGTTCTTGAATTGGCATGCGAGGATGAAGTAGGAGAGTTGCGCGATCATGTCCCAGGACGTGGTGTAGCTTAGACGACCACGGCTCATCCCAGAGGGTCGGATGAGTATCAGCTTGCTGCTGGCAGGCTGATGAGCGGATCATCGCTCATTGTGGCGATTGTCTCAAGTGTCATGTAGCGGGATCGCTGGACGGCCCATTCATCGTTCTGTTCGAGCAGCAGCGCACCGACCAGGCGCACGATGGCGTCGTCGTTGGGGAAAATGCCGACGACCTCTGTGCGCCGCTTGATCTCACCGTTCAATCGCTCAATGGGGTTGGTCGAGTGAAGTTTGGCCCAATGCTGCTTGGGAAAGGTCATGTAGGCGAGCACGTCTTGCTCGGCACTGTCCATGAGACTGGCGAGCTTCGGTACCTTTGGCCTGATCTGGTCGGCGACGTTGCGCCACTGAGTGCTTGCGGCCTCCGGCGTGTCCTGAGCGAAGGCCGTTGCAATGAACGCGGAGACAACCCGGCGTCCGCTCTTTCCAGCATGGGCCAAGGCATTGCGCATAAAGTGCACCCTGCAGCGCTGCCAGGTGGCGGAAAGCACTTTCGATACTGCGGCCTTGATGCCCTCATGGGCATCGGAGACGACGAGCTTGACGCCGCGCAGCCCCCGCCTGATCAGCTTTCGAAGAAACTCGGTCCAGATCGCCTCGGCCTCGGACGTGCCGATCTCCATGCCGAGCACTTCGCGTCGGCCATCGGTGTTGACGCCGACGGCGATGATTACGGCGACGGAGACAATACGACCACCGCGCCGAACCTTGAGGTAGGTCGCATCGATCCACAGGTAGGGCCATTCTCCTTCGATGGGCCTGTCGAGGAAGGCCTTCACCTTCTCATCGATCTCCTCGCAGAGCCGGGACACCTGACTTTTGGAGATGCCCGACATGCCCATGGCCTTGACGAGGTCATCAACAGAGCGGGTCGAAACACCCTGGATATAAGCCTCCTGGATGACCGCCGTCAGAGCCTTCTCGGCCATGCGGCGCGGCTCCAGGAAGCTCGGGAAGTAGCTGCCGGTGCGAAGCTTGGGAATGCGCAGCTCGACGGTGCCCGCCCGTGTCTCCCAATCCCGGTCGCGATAGCCGTTACGCTGGGCCAGCCGGAAGCCATTCTTCTCGCCATAGGCCGCGCCGGTCTTCGTGCCGACCTCCAGCGCCATCAGCTTCTCGGCAGCAAAGCCGATCATCTCCCGCAGCAAATCGGCATCAGCGCTCTTCTCAACGAGTGAGCGCAGGTTCATCATGTCGTCGGTCATCGGTGGTGTCCCTCAGGTTGGCTCTAAGCAACCCGACCCTACCGGAAATCACCGATGGCTATGAAATCAAGCTACACCACTCCATGGGACACGATCAGTTGCGCCGTTTCCATTGATATTAAAATACAACAAATTGGCGTATCAAGATATGATGACGGCAAAGGCTATGCACACTCATATCGCGCGAAAAATTCGCCAATGTTTGGTGTTTTTACGGTATCTGAAAACGCTAAGCGGTAGATCGCGCTTTGATTGCAGGCCGGCGAGGCAAATCGGCCTGAAAGTCAATTCGGCTTTGCGAAGCGCTCGATGCGGAAATCCTGTAGCGGAATATCCGTTTTCCCTGTCGCCATGATCTCAGCCATGACGTCGCCGACACCGGGTCCGAGTTGGAAACCATGGCCGGAAAAGCCGAATGCATGGAAGAGCCCCGGTGTCGTCGATGACCGTCCCATCACCGGAAGGCCATCCTCGACATAGCCCTCGCAACCCGACCAAGTGCGTATCACCGCAACGTTTTTCAGCGCCGGCAAGATCGGCAGCAGCGAACGAAGCTGTCCCGGCAAGCGAGTAGGGTCCGCCTTGGCGTATCCGGTATCGAGCGACACGTCGGTGCGTTCGGCGCCGCCGCCGAAGACGATGTTGCCCCGTTCCACCTGCCGCAGGTACCCGCCGCCGTGATCATGCGCCCAGACGCCGACGACCGGGAGAATGCGATAGGGGAGAGGTTCCGTTACGCCCATTTGCGGACCTTTGGCAACGATCGGAACCGTCTCTGCGAACAGGCTCGCGACGCGTGTACCCCAGGCACCAGTGGTGTTCAGCAACATTGAGGCTTCATGCGAGCCCTTCGACGTTTCGACCTGAAATCCATAGGCACTTTTTCTGATAGCGCCGATGCCGACATTTTCGACGATGTCGGCGCCCAATTTTCGAGCGGCATGAGCGAAAGCCGGTGCGATAAGACGCGGATTGCCGCTTCCATCGTTCGGAGAAAAGGATGCCGCGATCGCATCGGGGCCAAGACCCGAAAAGCGAGATCGCACCTCCCCCGCGGTCAACTCCTCCAGCTCCAGTCCCCACGGCCGGGCCTCCTTGACGAAGGACCGCATCGCCGCAAGTCCTTCCTGGCTGAATACCAGCCGCAGATGGCCGGTTGCGCGGAATTCCACGTCGCGTCCGAGCATGGCCTCGGCCTGTCCCCACAGGGCAAGCGAGCGGTGAGCAAGCGGCAATTGCGGTATATATCGGCCGCTTCGCCTGATATTGCCGAAGGACGCCACCGTCGCGGCGCTTCCGACGCGATTGCGTTCGATAAGCGTCACGCGAATGCCGCGCCGGGCGAGAAAAAAGGCGGAAGCAGCTCCCATGAGCCCGCCGCCCAGCACGATAGCATCCATTGAGGATCTCCAGAGGCTGAAAACAACCTCCAGCTTGTCCGAGCCGGCTTGCCGCTGTCAAAGTCGGGATTACGCAACGCCCATAAGTCCAGCCTATGGGTTTGCCGATCGTCATGGCATAAGTCCGGCTTATGACCTTTGGCATTTTCGCTCTTGGACCTTGCCGATCCGTCCGTGCCAGTTTCATGACAGACAACGGAAAGGAACGGACATGGCGGACGCGGCAGGGCAGGCTCGAGGGGCTTCGCAGCAGGATTGGAAGATCGGTGTCGACATCGGCGGCACCTTCATCGACTTCTGCGCGCTGGAAAGCCGCTCCGGTCGCGTCGCTTCGCTCAAGGTGCTGACGACGCCCGATGATCCGGGTGCCGAATTGATGACCGGGCTCTCGTTGCTTGCCGAGCGCGAGGGATTGGAGCCGGAGGCCATCAGCCGCTTCGTTCACGGCACCACGGTCGGTATCAACACCGTTATCCAGAGGCGCGGTGTGTCGCTCGCGCTCATGACGAATGCCGGTTTCGAGGATGTCATCGAACTGGCCCGGCTGAGAATGTCTGACGTCTATTCTCTGTTCTGCTCGCGGCCGGAACAGCTCATCGCACGCGACATGATCTTCGGTATCCCCGCGCGGTTGCGGGCCGATGGCAGCGAAGCGCAGGCACCGGACATGAAGGCGGTTGCCGCGGCCGTAGCAGCCGCAAGGGCCAAGGGCGCGGCGGGCATCATCATCTCCTTCCTGCACTCCTGGCGCGACGATGCCCAGGAAACCGCGGTCAAGAACGAAATCGAGAAGCTCGCGCCCGACCTCTTCGTCTTCACCTCCTCGGAAGTGTGGCCGGTCATCCGCGAATATGAGCGCACGACGACCGCGATCCTCAACGGTTACGTCCATCCGAGGGTTTCGGGTTACCTGACGGCTCTTGAGGACAAGCTCGCATCGCGAGGGGTGAAGGCGCCGGCGCTGCTGACGAAATCGAACGGCGGCGTGATGAACGCGGCGGAAGGAAAGCGTTCCTGCGTCCAGATGCTGCTTTCCGGCACGGCCTCTGGCGTGATCGGCGCCGCCTGGCTGGCGCGTCTCGCCGGTGAGAAACATGTCCTCACCCTCGATATCGGCGGCACCTCGGCAGACTTCGCGTTGATCATCAACGGCGAGCCGCAATTCGGGACAGGCGAATTGATCGGCGAGTTTCCGCTTCACATTCCCTCGGTCTCCGTCAGCTCCATCGGCATCGGCGGAGGCTCCATTGCCAGCATCGATGCCCATGGCGTCTTGCGGGTGGGGCCGGAATCGGCCGGCTCCACACCCGGTCCCGCCTGTTATGGCCGCGGTGGCACGCAAGCGACCGTGACCGATGCCATGGCCGTCTGCGGCTGGCTCGGGCATAGCGAGATGGCCTACGGTCAGTTGCAGGTCGATGTCGGGCTGGCACGCACAGCCGTCGCAACGCTTGCCGAGCGTATCGGGCGTTCGGTTGAAGAGGTGTCCCAGGCCATTCTCGACATTGCGATCTCGGAGATGTTCGTCGAGGTGGAAAAGCTCGCATCGCGGGCCGGCGTCGACTTGCGGGAGTTTACCCTCATGCCGTTCGGCGGCGGCGGCCCCATGTTGGGCGCGTTCCTCGCTCGCGAATTTCGCATGGCGAAGGTCATCGGGCCGCCGCGCCCGGGCGTTGTATCGGCTCTCGGCGGTCTGGTCGCGGATCTGCGCGGCGACTTCATCAAAACGATCTTCACGCATCTGTCGCCGGAGGCCGTGCCGTTGCTGCGCGGCTCTTCGGAAGCGCTGTCGGCCGAAGGACGAAGCTGGCTTATCAAGCAAGGCTATGAAGGACCTGCCGAACTGCGGATTTCCGCCGACATGCGCTATGTCGGCCAAAGCTTTGAAATCGAAGTGCCGCTGCGGGCGGCCTGGGTAGCGGAAGGCGATCTCGCCGCAATGGAAGAGGCGTTCCATGCCATGCACGCCCGCCTCTATGATTTTGCCGATCCGGACGGCAGGATCGAGATCGTCAATCTCCGTCTGTCCGCCATCGGCGCCGGACCGGCGCCGCAAACGACCGTCGGCCTCGGCGAGATTGTCGGCATGGCCGAACCCGAACGCGAAATACCGGTCTATACCGGCAAGGCGTTCGAATGGATCGGACTATACCGGCGAGACCAGTTGCATCCGGGCGGACACTTCAGCGGGCCCGCCGTCGTAGCCCAGGACGATACGACCTTCGCCATTCCGGCTGGCACGCAGGTAACGATCGATCGCCACCTGAACCTTCATCTCACATTTTCGGAGTAGCGGCCCATGTTCGACCGTTCGAACCTTCAAGTGTTTGCCAACCACACCCGGGCCGCCGCCGAAAACATGGCCTATACGCTGCAGCGCACAGCCCATTCGGCCTTCGTCAAGGAGACGGAGGATTTCACCGTCATGCTGATCAATCGCAAGGGGGAAACCTTCGGCGTCCCGATGGGCCTTGGCGCGACATGGTATCCGGGACTTACCTATACCCGCGCCATCGAAATGATTAGGGATTACAAGCCGGGCGACGTCGCCTTTACCAACGATCCCTATTCCTGCTTCGTCGCCACGCACGCACCGGATACGCATCTCTGGAAGCCGGTTTTCTATGACGGCGAGATCATCGCCTGGACCGGCGGGCATATCCATAACACCGATATGGGCGGCGCCGTGCCGGCCTCTCTGTCGCGCGCGTTGACGGAGATCCATCAGGAAGGCATTCGTTTTCCGCCGATGAAGCTGGTCAATGAAGGCGTCTTCGACGAAGACATCCTGAAAATCATGACCACGAATGTGCGTAAACCAGACCTCAACATCGGCGACATCAAGGCGCTGGTCGGAGCGCTCAACACCGGCGAGCGCAAGATCCTGGCCATGGTCGAGAAATTCGGCAAGCAGGCGTTTCTCGAAGGCGCCGACTTGCTTCTCGATCACGCCGAAGCGCAGGCGCGCGATCTCCTGCGGACAATGCCTGATGGCACGTGGGAATTCGTCGATTATGCGGATGAGGATTCCGTCGAGGCCAATCCATGCCGGCTGAAGCTGACGCTGACGATCAGGGGCGATGAGGCGATCCTCGATTTTACCGGCTCCGATCCGCAGCTTGGCTCGTCGCTCAACGTTCCCTCGGGCGGCGATCCGCGCCACACCATGCTGCTGGTCGGCGTCTATTACATTCTCTACACGCTGAACCCCAAGACCCTGCTCAACACCGGGCTGACCCGCCCCTTTACCTGCATTGCACCCCAGGGGAGCGTTCTCAATCCGGTATCGCCGGCGGCTGTCGGTATGCGTTCGCTCACCTGCGCGCGCTTGCGGTCCGTGATCTTCGGCGCCTTCTGCCAGGCGGTTCCCGAATTGCTGCCCGCCGCGCCGGCCGGCAACAATTGCATCGTCAACGTCATGACCACGGACGAGCGGACGGGCCGCAGCGTAATCGCCGCCGTCAACCCGGTGGTCGGCGGCGGCGGCGGGATGCCGCATCGTGACGGAACCAACGGTTCGGGTGCCGATGCTGCCTATCTGAAGAATACGCCGATCGAAATCACGGAAACCGAAGTGCCGATCGAGTTCGTCAAATACGGGCTTGCCAGAGACAGTGGCGGCGCCGGCCGCTGGCGTGGAGGCCTGGCGACCGAAATGGCGTTCCGCGTTTTCGCGCCAGGGAGCCGTATCACCGCCCGCAACCGCGACCGCAGTTTCTTCCGTCCCTGGGGACTGCTCGGCGGCAAGGCTGCAGGGCTTTCCGACATGGTATTGAACCCCGGGCGCGAGGATTATCACCGGCTCGGCAATATCGATACCGCCGTCCTGCAGCCGGGTGATGTCCTCGAGATTCGTTCGGCCGGAGGCGGCGGTCGCGGAAATCCGCTTGAGCGCGAGGCCTGGCGCGTGCTGCAGGATGTGGAGCGCGGCTATGTTTCCGTGGAAGTGGCCGAGCGCGATTATGGTGTAGTCATTCGCAACGGCAAGGTGGACGAAGCCGAAACATCCCGTCTCAGGGCATCGCGTACGAGTCCAGCGGCCCACTTTCACTACGGTGACGAGCGTGAAGGCTACGAGGCGCAATGGACACCCGCGGCCTATAACCTGCTCACGGATATTCTCGCCTGTCTCCCGATCCATTGGCGCTTCTTCACCAAGACGGAGATTTTCCGCCGAATGAAGGGACGTGCGGGACATGAGGGCGTTGCCGCGGCTTTTGCCGATGTCCGCGCCCGGTTCCCGGAAATGCCCGAGGTTCGTCTTCAAATCAAAGAGGCGGCGGAATGAGCAAAGGTCCGCGTCTGGCCGGAGAAGCGGGGCGCATCGTCCGTCTCGCCGAGCAAGGCCGGGCACCCGTTCGCTTCCTGCTCGACGGCATCGAACGGGAAGCCTTGGCCGGCGACACGGTACTGACGGCCATGCTGACATTCTCACCGGTTCTTCGGCGATCCGAATTCGGGCCGGAGGGACGCGCGGGCTTCTGCCTGATGGGCGCCTGCCAGGATTGCTGGGTCTGGCAGCAGAATGGAACCCGACTGCGCGCCTGTTCGACCCTCGTCGGCAACGGCATGTCCCTGACGACCCAGGCGCCGGGAGATTGGCCATGACGGTGGCGAATGACCGGAAGGCAATAGTGATTGTCGGTGCCGGTCCGGCGGGCATCCGCGCAGCCGAGCTTCTGGTGGCCGCCGGTATCCGGCCCGTCGTCATCGACGAGGGGATGAGGGCCGGCGGCCAGATATATCGTCGCCCCCCGGAGGGTTTTACGCGGTCAGCCCAGCAGCTCTATGGTTCGGAGGCCGGCAAAGCCCTTGCCCTTCATTCCCTCTTCGATCGTATGGTCGCTCGCGGCGAGGTCGAATACCATCCTCAAAGCTCAGCGATGGCGCTCGCCGCCAATGTGCTGCAGGTGCTGACATCAGCCGGCCGCCGGGAGGTCGCCTATAACAGGCTGATCCTGGCGACCGGTGCGACCGACCGGCTGGTGCCGCTGCCTGGCTGGCAGGCGCCTGGCGTCTACAGTCTCGGGGCCGCGCAGATCGCCCTGAAGGCGCAGGGCGTCGCCTTGGGGCGAAGGATCGTTCTCGCGGGCTCCGGCCCCCTGCTGACCCTCGTTGCGATCCAGCTCGTGAAGGCAGGAGCGAATGTCGCAGCCGTTCTCGATACCTCCTCGGTTCGAAACCAGATCCTTGCCCTTCCGGACATGATGGCAAGACCGGTCCTGGTTCTGCGGGGCCTGGCAATGCGACTGAAACTCGGCCTGATATATCATGCAGGCGTGACACTGACCGATATCGTCAGCGACGAGAGCGGCCCGACGGCCGTTCGCTGGCGGGATGCCGACGGGCGCGACCGTCATACCGAATGCGATATGGTCGGCATTGGCTGGCACCTGAGAGCCGAAACGCAGCTTGCCGGCCTGGCCCAATGCAGCTTCGATTACGATCCGGGCTGGGCTCAATGGCTGCCGCAGGCGGACCGGATGGGCCGCTCCGCAGATGGTGTCTATCTCGCCGGCGACGGCCTGCGGATTCTTGGCGCCGATGGCGCGGAAGTTGCGGGGCGGCTTGCCGCGAGCGCCTGCCTTGCCGATATGGGATTGCCTTATCCAAATCCGGCACGGGACCTCCGTCGGCTCGCCCGCTACGAACGCTTTGCTCGCGCAATCGCCCGCGCTTTCCCCTGGCCTGCCGGCATGGTCCGATCCGTTCCCGATGAAACGATGGTTTGCCGTTGCGAGGGCATCAGCGCCGGCGATCTGCGTGGAAGTGTCGACTATACCGGAGGTGAGGCAAACCGGGTGAAGTCAGTGGTGCGGGTGGGCATGGGACGATGCCAGGGGCGGTTTTGTCAGCTCGCCGGCGCCGAACTGATTGCGGAGCGTGCGGGAATCCCCGTCCGCGAGGTCGGCAGCCTGCGTGAGCAGGCGCCTGTTCGTCCGCTGCCGATCGGAGCCTGGATAAACGAGAGCTGACCATGTTAGCTTTGACCGTATGGGCGCGATTTTACTCCGCGCCATCCTTCAGCGCGCCGGCACAGGCCTGGCGCAAATAATCGCGCATCATAAGGTGGCTGCCCGTCAGGGGGCGGTCCCGGCTGGTCAGCAGCGCGATCGGAACTGTCTTTCGTGGCAACAGCGGCCGGCGCACGAGGCCGGGAAACTGCTCCCACGGCAGCAGACCATCCACGATCGCGACACCGAAACCATTGCGGACAAAAGGCAAGGCGGTAATGGAGATATCGATCTCGATCGCGGGATTGAACGCCTGGTTTTCCGAAGCTGCGGCATTGGCAAGCAGCTGGCCGGGGAAGGTATCGGCGCGGTAGGAAATCAACGTCTCGTTCTGAAGATCGGCGAAGGTGATGCAATCGCGCGCGGCAAGATGGTGCCCTTCCGGCACGATGCAGATGAGTTCGGCATATCCGAGCGTTTCGACATCGATGCCGGGCCGCGCAATGTTGTTCATGACGATGCCGAGCGGGGCATCGCCATTGCGGATCATATCCACGACATTGATCAGCGGCGCGATCAGCGAGCGGACGACGATATCCGGATAGGTCGTCCTGAAGGCGAGAAGCGCCTTGGGTACGATCGACATGGCCGGTGGTGTCGTGGCCGCGATCCTGATCAAGCCGGTCCGCCCGAAGCGCATGTCGGTCGTTCGGCGCCGCAGCGCTCCGAGCTCGGAAAAGATGCGCTCGGCCTCCGGATACAGTTCTTCAGCCTCTCTCGTCGGGACCAGCTTGCCACGCACGCGGTTGAAGAGTTTGAACCCCAGCTGGTCTTCGGCATGCAGCAATATCTGGCTCAGCGCCGGCTGCGTGATGTTGAGCATGGCGGCAGCGCCGGTCACCGTTCCGGATCGCATCAGCATGCAGAAGACTTCGAGCTGACGGGCCTGCATCAGGAAAATCCATTTGGTCTGGTTCGGTTGCCGGCGAAGTCTAGCACGGACGAGCCATTTCAGAAGTCGGCTACCTTGCCCCATGCGGATTGCAGGAAACGGTCGGGGTGATAGGGTTTCGGGTCGACCATCGGCGTGGCACCGGTGACGATATCGGCGATCAGGTGGCCGGCACCCGGTCCGATGCCGAAGCCGTGACCGCTGAAACCGGCCGCCAGCACAAAGCCCGGTATGGATGCGATCTCGCCGATGCCGGGCACGCCGTCAGGGGTCGAATCGATGTAGCCAGCCCAACTTGCGGTGATGCGGCGGTTTGCGATGGCAGGCAGCAATTCGCGCGCACGGTCGTAGGTAAGCTGGATCGTGCCTCTATCGACGACTGGATCGAGGATACGCATCCGCTCCATCGGCGTCGGCTGGTCCAGACGCCAGCGCGACAGGCTTTCGTGGCCGCTGCGAAAGCCCTCGAAGCCGCCGAGAGAGAGCGCGCGCCAGCGGCGAACGAACATCGGGAGAAACTGTGCCCCGAACCGCATGTTCTGTGGCGTGGGATCGACGCGGCCACGGCCGCTGATGGCGAGCGTATGGCCGCCGTCGCCTCTGCGCGTCACCGAAACATACGCAGTATGAAGAGCATCCGGGAGTTCGCCGTCGCCGGCGCTGACGGAAAGGATCGACGAGCGGATCGACGCCTGCGGGAAGCGGATACCGAGCTGGCGGCAGAAGGACGAAGCCCAGGCACCGCCGGACAGGATGGCAATCCTCGTCCTGATCGTGCCTTCCTCGGTCACGACGGCGGAGAGCTTCCCGCCTTCGGTTTCTATGCCGCGCGCCGCGCAATTCTGGCGCAGGCAGCCGCCCAGTTTCATCAGGGCGCGAGCGACCGCCGGTGCAGCGTTGGCCGGATCGGCAATGCCATCGGTCGGGGAAAAGACGCCGCCCTTCCAGATGCGAGCAGTCGCCTTGCCGCGCTCGCTGGCCTGAATGCTATCGAGCATATGCGTGGTCACACCGACGCCGCGGGCAAAATCGCGCCAGCGGGCCCATCCTGCAAGCTCTTCCTCGCTATTGCTCAGATAGAAGAGGCCGCAGCGGCGAAAGCCGGTGTCCTTTCCCGTTTCTGCGGCGAATTGGTCCCAGAGCTCGAGACTCTTCGTTGCCATCGGCAGCTCGCGGGCGTCGCGGTTCTGTTGCCTGCACCAACCCCAGTTGCGGCTGGACTGCTCGGCGCCGACGCGACCCTTTTCGAGGAGAACGACCTTGAGACCCCGCTTTGCCAGATAATAGGCGGTAAAAACGCCGACAATCCCAGCCCCGATGACGACGACATCGGCGGACGTCGGCAATTCGGGAGAGTTTTCGACAAGGGCAAGCGGTGCGGGCATGGATGCGGGTCTCCTATCGAGCCGACAGCATAGCGAAACGATCGGACATGAAGCTGCCGCACAACCGCGCCATGCAGCATAAGATTCTGCTCATAGGGAACCAAGCGGCTGATTGTGCCGGTTCGATTCCTGCAGAATGAAATAGACAAGATGAGCCATGGTGTTATGCTCGATCTTCGAGAATTCGCAGCATAAAATGCCGCCTTAAAATGGGAAGATCTGCCGATGAAGCTCGACCGTATCGACATCAAGATCCTGTACGAACTTCAGAAGAACGGCCGCATCACCAATGTCGAATTGGCAGAGCTGGTCAACCTGTCGCCGAGCCCCTGTCTGATGCGGGTCAAGAAACTGCAGCAGGAAGGCTATATCGAGGGATACTCGGCCCAGATCAATATCGGGAAACTCGGCCAGACGCTGACCGTGTTTACGGAAGTCACACTCAAGAACCATCGACAGATCGACTTCGCCCGTTTCCTGTCGGCAGTCGAAAAGGTCGATCAGGTCATCGAATGCCACCTCGTTTCGGGTGGCTACGACTATATGCTGAAGTTCGTGACGGCTGGGATCGGAGAATATCAGACGATCATGGAACGCCTGACCGACCTGGATATCGGCATCGACAAGTATTTCAGCTTCGTGGTGCTCAAGTCGCCGATCGTCAAGGCGCACATGCCCTTGACCAGCCTGTTTCCCATGTAGCGTCCAATGGCATTTCCGGGCTGCGTCCGGCTAACCGTGGCCATACTCGCGCTTGAGTTCCGGGTCCTGAACGAGATTGTCGAGCCAAGCCGGATCGAGCTTGGGAACGGATCCGAACAGTAACTGGGAATAGGGGTGGCGCGGCGCATCTGCGGCTTCGCGTGTGATCTGTTCAACTTTCTTGCCGCCATACATCACAACGATCTCATCACAGATCGCTTCGACCACCGACAGATCGTGGCTGATGAAGATGTAGGACAGATGCAGCTCCCGCTGCAGTTCCTTAAGAAGGTCGATAATCGCCGCCGCAACCACCGTGTCGAGCGCGGATGTGATCTCATCGCAAATGATCAGCCGTGGCTCTGCCGCAAGCGCGCGCGCAAAATTCACGCGCTGCTTCTGTCCGCCTGACAATTCCGACGGATAGCGATAGCGAAGCGTACGCGGCAATCGCACCATGTCGAGCAATTCGTCGACCCTGGCCTCCCGAGCTCTGCGGTCCATCCCGTGATAGAAGGCCAGGGGCCGCTCGAGAATATCGGCAATAGACTTTGCCGGATTGAGCGCCGTATCGGCATATTGAAAGACGATCTGCATTTCCCGCAATTGATCGCGCGAGCGCAATTTCGCGGCGCGATTCATCTCGCTGCCATTGAAGCCGATGGTGCCTGATATGGCCGGCAATATGCCGGCGATTGCGCGCGCCAGTGTGGATTTTCCACATCCGGATTCGCCGATAATGCCGAGATTTCTGCCCTTCTCCACCTGAAGGCTTACGGATTGAACCGCGCACACCGCCGGCAGCCCGTTGGCCTGGATATCGCCATAGCCCGCTATCAGGCCGTCGATGCTAAGCACCGGTGCGATCGAGCCACCCACGCCGCTGCTGCGGAAGGCCTGTTTCGGCTCGACGGCGGCGAGCAGCTCGCGCGTATAGGGATGGCTCGGCCGTCTTAGGATCGTCTCCGTCTCCGCGATTTCCTGGATTTCGCCGCCCTTGAGCACGGCGATGCGATCGGCGATCTGGGCGACGACCGCCAGATCGTGTGAAACATAGACGCCGGCAATGTCGCCGGCACGGATGACGGACTTGAATGCCTTCAGCACATCGATCTGCGTCGTCACATCGAGCGCGGTCGTCGGTTCGTCGAAAATGACCAGCTTGGGTTCGCCGATCAGAGCCATGGCTGCGGCCAACCGCTGCAACTGGCCTCCCGAGACCTGATGCGGATATCGTTCGCCGATTGTTTCGGGGTTCGGCAGCGACAGCGCTCGGAATAGCTCGATCGCGCGCCGGCGCGCTTGTTCGGGCGGCATCAACCCGTGAATACGAGTGACCTCGATCACCTGCTCCATGATCTTCGTTGCCGGGTTGAAGGCTGCCGCTGCACTTTGAGGAATATAGGCAACCGTGGTGCCGCGGACCTTCGAACGCTCGTTTTCGGAAAGGGCGGCCATGTCCCGCCCATCGACTTGGATCTCCCCGCCGGAGATGCGACAGCTCTCGCGCGCATGCCCCATGAGCGTCAGCGCGATCGTCGTCTTGCCCGAGCCGCTTTCGCCGATGAGCGCGACAATCTCGCCTTTGGCGATATTGAAACTGACGCCCTTGATGATTTCAACGATACGCCCGGAATCGGTCGTCGCCTCGACTTTCAGATTCTTGATTTCAACGAGATTGGCCATCGTCATGCGCTCCTGTCTCTGATCCTGCGCGGCAGGTTGTCGATCAGCAGGTTGACGCTGATGGTGAGGCTGGCAATGGCAAAGGAGGGCACGATCACGGCCGGTGCTGCGAAGGGCAGTCCGCCGATATTTTCGCGGACCAGGGCTCCCCAGTCGGCGTAGGGCGGCTGCAAGCCGAGGCCGAGAAAGGATAGACCGGACAGCAGGAGAACGACGAAGACGAAGCGCAAACCGAAATCCGCCAGAACGGGACGGATGATGTTCGGCAGAATTTCCGAACCGATAATGTAGCCGACCCGCTCGCCGCGGGTGCGGGCAACCGTGATGAAATCCATCGTGTTGATATTGACCGCGAGCGCGCGGGCAAAGCGATAGGCGCCGGGCGTATAGATGACGGCAAGCGTGATGATCAGCACCGGAATGGACGAGCCGACGGCGGCGACGACGACCAGGCCGAAAAGCTTGCTTGGAATGGAGTTCAAAGCATCGAGAAACCGGCTCAGGATCGTGTCGAACCATCCACCGACAACTGCGGCGGTCATGCCGAGCGTCACGCCGCAAAAGCAGCAGAGCGTGACCGCAGCCAATGAAATGCCGACCGTATAGCGCGCGCCCATCAAAACGCGCGAGAACATGTCACGGCCGAGATAGTCCGAGCCGAGCCACAATTGCCGGCTTATAGGGCCGAAATAGTCGGTATCGACGATATCGCCGACGGAATAGGGGAGCATGTAGGGCGCGAACAATGCGACGATCGTCCAGCCAAGGATTATGGCAAAGGCCACAACGCCAACAAGGCTGACATTATAGCCGAGAAGGGAAGGGGTGCGGGAAGCCAAGCTGTTCATGGTCATCGCAGCCTCGGATTTGACAGGATTGCGATGATATCGGCCATGGTGATCAGCAGGAGATAACCGAGGCAGAAGATCATCGCGCAGCTCTGGATGAGCGGGAGATCGCGGGTCGCTACGGCGTCCACCATCAATTTGGCGATACCCGGATAGTTGAAGATGGTCTCGACGATGATCACGCCGCCGACGAGATAGGAGAGCGACAGTGCGACCGCGTTGACGATCGGCCCCAGCGCGTTGGGCAATGCGTGCCTGAACACCATGCGGCCGCGCGAGGCGCCCTTGAGCAGGGCCATTTCCACATAGGGCGTCTTCAGCGTCTCGATCAGGGCTGCCCTGGTCATGCGGATCATCTGGGCTGAGATGACGAAGGTGAGCGTGATGACGGGCATGGCGTAGATCTTCAGAAGATCGAAGACCGTATGCACCTGGCTGATGGAGGACAGTGCCGGCAGCCAGCGCAGATAGACGGCGAACAGCAGCACCGCAAGCGTTGCGACCATGAATTCCGGCACCGATATGACGCCGATGGAAATGATCGTGACAATCCGATCGTAATAAGAGCCGCGAAGCATGGCCGAAGTAATACCAAGCAGGAGTGCAAGCGGGACTGAGACGAACGTCGTAATGGCGGCAAGCTCCAACGTCGCAACCAGGCGGCGGCCGATCAGTTCCGCGACGGGCATATTGTTTGCATAGGACGTACCGAGGTCACCCCTGATCAGGCCCAGAAGCCATTCCAGGAACCGCAGGATCGCAGGCTCGTCGAGATGCATTGCCTTGCGCAGGCCCGCAACCGCTTCTGGCGTCGCTGCCTGGCCGAGCAGGATGGACGCCGTGTCTCCCGGCAGCATGCTGGTTGCGAAGAAGACGGCGAATGACACGATCAGCAAGGTGATGAGCGCGATGAAGAGCCGGTTTAGGATGAGATTGGAGACCTCGGATCTCAATGGCAATGCTCCTGCGGCGATCTACGACACGAACGGCGTTCGCGAAACGGAGGTTCCCGGACGGGTTTGCGCCGTCCGGGGGGCTCAGCTGCCGCTAGGCATCGAGCCACAGATACTCCGCCATTGCATAACCCATCATGCCACCGAGCGGGTTGGCTTCCAATCCGTGCACCTTGCCCGAAAGTGCATCCACATTCGAGATGTAAGCCGGGATGATGGTGCCGGCTTCTTCAGCGATCATCACCTGCATTTCGGCGTAGATCTGCTTGCGCTTGGCCTGATCGAGCAAGCCGCGGGCTTCGATCAGCATCTTGTCGAACTTTTCCGACTTGTACTGGCTTTCGTTCCACGGTGCATTCGAAGCGTAGAGAAGTGAAAACAGGATGTCCGGCGTCGGGCGCGGATTGATGTTGCCGAAATGGATCGGTGCCTTGAGCCAGTAATTATCCCAATAACCATCGGAAGGAACACGCTGGACATCGAGCTTCAGGCCGATGTTTGCGCCGGCCGCCTGGATGATCATCGCCATGTCGATCGACGAAGTTGCAGCGTCGGAGGCTATCACCGGAATGGATTGTCCGAGCACGCCGGCCTTCTGGAAATGGAACTTCGCCTTGTCCGGATCGAAGGTCTTCGGCTTCAGATCGTTGTTGTGATAGATGTTGGCGGGGGAAACGGGCTGATCATTGGCAACTTCGCCAAGGCCGCGCAGGGCCGACTTGACGATCTGCTCGCGATTGACCAGCGACTTCATGCCATCGATGAAGTCCTTCTTGTTGCCTGGTGTCATGTCGAGGCGCATGTTCAGATTGGTATAATTGCCGCTCGTCGTTTTCGACAGCGTAAAGCCCGACTGTCCGTCGATCAGCTTCATGGCGCGGGGATTGATCGAAGCGGCGTAGTGAATGTCGCCCGAAAGCAGCGCATTGACCCGGGCATTGTCATCGCTGATCGCAAAGAACTCAAACGACTCGAGGTAGGGCTGGCCGGACTTCCAGTAGTTCTTGTTCTTCACCACGACTGAGCGATTGCCCGGATCGAAGGTTTCGAGAACGAAGGCTCCGGTGCCATTGCCCTTCGAGAAGTCCGTCGTGCCGTTGGCGACGATCATGAAGTGATGCAGGGCGAGAATGGTCGGCAAGTCGGCATTCGGGTTGGCCAGGGTGATTTCGACCGTCGACTTGTCGACGGCCGTGAAGCCGGTCATCTGCGCAGCGATCTTGGCGACTTTCGAGCCAACGCCGGGATCGAGATGGCGTTTGAGCGAGAAGACGACATCATCGGCCGTCAGCTCCTTGCCGTCATGGAATGTCACGCCCTTGCGCAGCTTGATAGTCCAGGTCTTGGCGTCCTTGCTTTCGATGCTTTCGGCGAGCTCCATCTGCGTCACGCCGGCCTTGTCGATGAAGGTCAGGCGATTATAGAGCGAACAGCAGCGTACATAGTCCGTCGACAGCGATGCCTTGGCAGGGTCAAGCGTGTCGGCGGTCGAGGACGACCAGCCGGCCGCTTTCAGATTGCCTCCGGATTTGGGCGTGGCCGCGACGGCATTCGATGCCCGGCCGAGCACCAGGCCGCCCGCCGACATGGCGACACCGCCTGCCAGAAGCATGGTGAGAAGTTCGCGGCGGGTGGCGCCTCGACGAATGGCGTTCTCGACCATCGCGTCATCCGAGGCGGTCCAGTTCATGATCTTGTCGTTCATGTCATTCCCCTTTTTTCTGGTTGGCAGTCTGCTTTTTATTGCATGCGACGATGATGACGGCTGGTCAGGCCGCCTCCAGCGCCCTCACGGCTTCGGCAAGCTCAGCCATGGATTTGAAGTGGTAGTCCGGCGTGGTGAATTCGGCCGGTTCGATCGTGCCGCCGTAACCGGCCTGTGCGTGACGGCGCTGGATCCAGCAATTCGTCATCCCCAATTGCCGGGAGACCCCGATATCGTGGTACTGGCTCTGCGCTACGTGGAGAATATCGTCCTTGCTGGCATTCTCGCCTGCCACGAAGTCGAAGACCTTGTGAAAGAAGGCCGGATCGGGCTTCTCGGTGCCGGTGTCGTCGGCGGTGAAGGCAGCGTGGAACGGGTGCCCAAGTTCCGCCGAGAAATGTTCGAAGGCCCAGCGGCGGGCGTTCGTCATGGCAATCAACCGATATTTGCGGGCAAGCTGCGCCAGGGTTTCGGCACTGTCGGGAAAGGCTTTCCATAGTCTGGCGGAATCGCGCAGGCGCCGACCATAGGCCTCTTCGGCCGGCAAACCGAGTTTTGGGGCGATGGCGAGATAGACACGTACGAGATCGTCGGGAAACAGATCGGCATCATCGGCGTAGCGTGCGGCTCGATAGAGCGCGAGCGCCTCCTCGCCGTCGATCGTCACCTTCGCTTCAGCTGCAATTTCGTTGAGGCAGGTTTTGAGGCCGCCTTCAAAGTCGATCAGAGTTCCGACAACGTCGAAGCTCATATATTTGAATTCTGCCAACGACTTAGTCATATCTTACCCCAGTCTGCTTGCTGGCGGCGCCGGGCGGCCGCCTTGCGGAAGATTATGCTGTTCCCAGGTCCACTTAGTTTTCTGACGCTCCCGAATTTGCCGGGATGGACCTTCATTAAGGATAAGTTTGGCACTTCGACCGCGCCGTTTGCGCCGAATCGGACTAGCGATGCGGCACAAAATTCTGAAAAACGCCTGCGCGCGGTATATCGATCCTGGCCCTCGGCCGGTTCAGTCCTTCAGCGCCCGGCGGACGTTGGGATCTTCGAGCGTCTGATCAAGCGTCTTTTCCGTTCGTTCGATGATCGCATCGATATCGGCGTCCGTGCAGCAAAGCGGCGGAGCATACCCCAGCACGCCATTGGCGAACGCGCGGACCACCAGGCCGTTTTCCCAAGCCCGGTCGAAAATCCGGCGTGAGGGCTGGGCTTCCGCCGGCAGCGGCGTTTTTGCGACCTTATCCACGACCAGCTCGATCGCAGCCAGCATGCCGCGCCCGCGGACATCGCCCACCAGGGGATGATTTCTCAGGCTCTCGAGGCCCGCCATCAGCCTCGCGCCGGCTCTTCTGCCGTTTTCGAGCAGTCCGCCCTCGTAGAGTTTCAAGACTTCCAGCCCAACGGCCGCGCTGACGGGGTGGGCGGAATAGGTGTAACCGTGACCCACGGCAGAGGCTCCGGCTCCATCGGCAATGACCTGATAGACGTGATCCGCCATGAAGACCGCGCCCATCGGAACGTAACCGGAGGTGAGCCCTTTCGCCGTGGTGATGAAATCGGGAACGATCTCGTCTTCGGAACAGGCAAAAAGCGGGCCTGTCCGGCCGAAGCCGGTAATCACTTCGTCGGCGACGAAGAGAATGTCGAGTTCCTTGCAGAGTTCCCGCATGGCCTTCATCCATCCCTTCGGTGGGACAATCACGCCTCCGGAGCCCTGGATCGGTTCGGCGTAGAAGGCGGCAACCCGGTCTGCTCCGATCGCGTCGACCTTCGCTCTGAGTGCTGCGAGAGACGCTTGGATGATGGCGTTCGCATCCTGCCCGACGGGATTGCGATAGGGGTAGGGCGACGGAATTTTGTGCTGCCAGTCGAGCGGAACGCCGAAGCCGGCATGGAAGTTGGGCAGGGCGGTCAGTCCCGCGCCGACCGTGGAAGAGCCGTGATAACCCTGCTCGATCGAGATGAACTGATCGCGCTGCGGTTGGCCGCGGGCAAACCAGTAGTACCGGATGAAGCGGACGGTACTGTCGATGGCGTCAGAGCCGCCTAGCGTGAAATAGATGTGGTTGAGGTCGCCGGGCGCGCGTTCGGCGAGCTCGGCGGCAAGGCGGATGGCCGATTCACTGCCGAGGCCGAAATAAGCTGTCGCATAGGGAAGCTCGCGCATCTGGCGAGCCGCCGCCTCCACGATCGTTTCGTGACCGTAGCCGGCGTTGACGCACCAAAGCCCCGCGAAGCCATCGATCAACTGGCGGCCTTGAGCATCGGTGATCGTTGCTCCCTTGGCGGATGAGAGCACCCGCACGCCTTGTTGCTCATGGCCGCGATAGGAGGCGACCGGATGCACCAGATGGGCGCGATCGAGCTCGATGAGGGAATTGCTGTACATGGTCTTCTCCGGATCAGCCGAGCGCCTGGTTGGCGAGGGCGAAAGTAGTGACTGTCGAGGAATTGCTGCGCTTGATAACGGGGTTCGCCATGGTGATGCCGCCGCCGACATGGACAAGCGAGTGGCTGGCCAGCCATGGTCCAAGGCCGGTTTCCGCACCGGTGTCGACACGCAGGAACGCACCGGTTTTCCGGCTCATGAAGTGGGATAGAAGCGATTTCGCATCTTCAATGTCTGGGGCGACGACCGGCCCTACGACCTCGCCTCGGCCGAAGGGACGAAGGCAGGCGAAGGCGGCGACCTTGCCGTTATGGCGGATGATCGCAAATTCACCCAGATCCGCTAATCGTTCAATCAGGGCGGAACGGTCGGCGCCAAACGCTTCGCGGTCGAGAGCTGTAATTGCCGAGATATCGGCTTTGGTCGCCGCTTCGGTGTTTGCCGGTTTCGCAACTGCCGCGACCAGGCCTTGGTGCTGAACGACGGCGCCGGTCTGGCAAAATCCCAGCTTTTCATAGAGGGGCAGGCCATCGGAGGTCGCGGTGAGGCGCAGGGGGCGGTCATCCGCGAGAGCCAAGGCAGCCTCCATGAGACGGCGTCCCAGCCCGCGTCCGCGCATGCTTGCAGCGACGATCACCATGTTGATCGTCGCGCAGTCCGTTTTGTAAGGTGTGAGGAGCGTGGTACCGACAACCTCGTCATCAGCGGTGATCGCAACGACACCGTTACTTAGGCCGAGGGCGACTTTCCAGTCCTCCAGGCGATGAGGCCAGCCGGCCTCCTGCGACAGGCGGACCGCGGCGTCCAAATGGTCGGGACCGAAAGGCCTGATTTCTATCTGTCGCTCCTGCATGGCACTCCTCGCATTTCTTTGTTCGAGTGTCGGAGCGTCGGGGCCGGAAGATTATCTGAAGGCGATGTCGTTGACGGTATCTTTCGCCGTAGCTGCTCGCCCTCGCCGCATCTTATGCCGTCACGCCACTGACGGCAGTCGCGAAAGTGTAAGCGAAAGGCGTCTTCATCGTCCGTTCTTGCAAGCAAATGCCAAACGAACGCCGCTATACGAAACTTTCTGCTCCGAACCTCGCAAAATCAGTGGGCTCACGCGCCGAAAGCAATCCTATTATTGTGTTCTCCACCAATCGCCTCGAGGGGCAGAATGTAAGGATGAAGCGCATGACCACCTTCCGCCCGAAATATATCACCTTCGATTGTTACGGCACGCTGACCAATTTTCAGATGGCGGAAGCTGCCCGTGACCTCTATGGCGATCGCCTCGACGAGCCGGCCATGCTGCAGTTCATCAGAAATTTCGCTGCCTACCGGCTCGATGAAATCATGGGCGACTGGAAGCCTTATGCAGAGGTGGTGCACAATTCGCTCGAGCGGGCCTGCAAGCGCAACGGCGTTGCCTTCAAAGAGGAAGATGCCAGGGTGGTTTATGAACGCGTCCCCACCTGGGGGCCGCATGCCGACGTTCCGGCAGGCCTTGCCAAGGTGGCGAAGGAAATTCCGCTTGTCATCCTCTCGAATGCGATGAATAGCCAGATCATGTCGAATGTCGCAAAGCTCGGCGCACCCTTCCATGCCGTCTATACGGCCGAGCAGGCCAATGCCTATAAGCCGCGCTTCCAGGCCTTTGAATACATGTTCGACATGCTCGGTTGCGGCCCGGAAGACATCCTGCACTGCTCGTCCTCCTTCCGCTACGACCTCATGTCGGCCCATGATCTCGGCATCAAGAACAAGGTCTGGGTCAACCGTGGTCACGAGCCGGCCAATCCTTATTATGGCTATGTCGAAATCGCCGATATTTCCGGTCTGCCCGGTGTTGTGGGGCTCTGAGAAAGGGCAGCCAGATGAAATATTCCTCTTATTGGCACGACACGGCGCCCCGCTTTGCGGGTGCCGCCGCCGGCCCCGTCGAAGGGCATTATGACGTCGTCGTCGTGGGCGGCGGCTTCACCGGGCTTGGCGCCGCCCGGCAGCTTGCCATGGCGGGGGCGAAGGTCCTCGTTCTGGAGGCTGAGACCGTCGGCTTCGGCGCGTCCGGTCGCAATGGTGGTCATCTGAACAACGGCCTGGCGCATAGTTACATCGCGGCCAAGGCGGAATTGGGCAAGGAGCGGGCAATCGCCCTCTACCATGCGCTGGACGCCTCGATCGACACGCTCGAAGCGATTATCGCGGAAGAGGGGATCGACTGCAATTTCCGCCGCGCGGGCAAGCTGAAGCTTGCCTCCAAGCCACAGCATTTCGAAGGCCTGGCCAGGAATTTCGAGGCAGTGCATGCCGAGGTCGATCGCGACACCGCGCTGCTGTCCGCCGCCGATCTCAAGAATGAGGTCGGTTCGCCGTTTCATGGCGCGATGCTGTCGAAGAAGAGCGCCATGATGCATATGGGCCGCTATGTCGCCGGATTGGCCGAGGCGGCCAAGCGACGCGGAGCGGTCATCGTGGAAGGCGCTGCCGTGACGGAGCGCAGCCAAGCTGGCGGCAGGCACGTTCTCAAGACCACCAAGGGCACCGTCACGGCGGACCATGTCATGATCGCCACCGGCGCCTATACGACAGCCAATTTCAGTTACTTCCGCCGCCGCATCATGGCGGTCGGCAGTTTCATCGTCGCGACCCGGCCTTTGACCGACGCTGAAGTCGCCTCGGCAATGCCCGGCAATCGCACCTGCGTGAACACGATGAACATCGGCAACTACTGGCGCCTGTCACCGGATAACCGGCTGATCTTCGGAGGGCGGGCCCGCTTCTCCGCAACATCGGACCAGCGCTCCGACGCCAGAAGCGGCGAGATCCTGCACGAAAGCCTCGCCCATATATTTCCCCAGCTCGCCAAGGTTGAGATCGACTATTGCTGGGGCGGTCTGGTCGATATCACCAAGGATCGCTATCCGCGTGCTGGCTATCACGACGGCATCTGGTACGCCATGGGCTATTCGGGCCATGGCGCGCAACTTTCCACACATCTCGGCATGACCATTGCCGATGCGATTCTGGGAAGGCCCGACCGCAACCCGCTCAAGGGGCTCGATTGGCCGGCCGTCCCCGGCCATTTCGGCAAGCCCTGGTTCCTGCCCTTGGTCGGCTTGTATTACAAAACGCTCGACAGATTTCAGTGATATCAGCCGGTGCCAGGCCTCAACGAAATCAGCAGCATAAAAAGAGGGGTCCCGCTTGCGACCCCTTTTCCAGTCTGAGACGTGACAACTCAGTTAAGGCCACCGATATGGAAGGCCTTTGTTTCCAGATATTCTTCGATTCCGAGCTGCGAGCCTTCGCGCCCGAGGCCTGATTGCTTGACACCGCCAAACGGCGCGACCTCCGTGGAGATCAAGCCGGTATTGAGGCCGACCATGCCGAATTCGAGCGCTTCGCCCACCCGCCATGCGCGCTTCAGGCTCTCGGTATAGAAATAGGCTGCAAGCCCGTAGGGCGTGCCATTGGCAATAGTGATCGCCTCATCTTCCGTCTCGAAGCGGAAGAGCGGCGCGACCGGTCCGAACGTCTCCTCGGCGGCGAGCTGCATGGCGGTGGTGGCCCCGGTCAGGACGATCGGCGTCGTATATTGCGGGCCAGCCGGCAGTTCCCGCTTGGCTGTGACGATCGTTGCGCCTTTCGAGAGCGCGTCTTCGACATGCCGGTTGATCTTGGCGATCGCCGCTTCGTTGATCATCGGACCGATCGCAACGCCGGCTTCGGTGCCCGGGCCAACCTTCATGGCGTCGACGCGGGCGGCGAGCTTTTTGGCGAAAGTATCATAGACACCGGCCTGGACCAGGATGCGGTTGGCGCAGACGCAGGTCTGTCCGCCGTTGCGGAATTTGGAGACGATAGCTCCTTCCACCGCAAGGTCGAGATCCGCGTCATTGAAGATGATGAAGGGGGCATTGCCGCCGAGCTCGAGGGAAAGCCGCTTGATGCTGGCAGCTGCTCCGCGCATCAGCAATGAGCCGACGGGCGTGGAGCCGGTGAAGGAAATCTTGCGCACGGTTGCATTGGCGAGGATCTCGGCGCCGATCTCGGAGGGCATGCCGGTGACGATATTGATGACGCCTGCCGGAATGCCGGCCATTTCTGCAAGCACGCCGAGCGCCAGCGCAGAGTATGGGGTGAATTCGGAAGGCTTCACCACGACCGTGCAGCCGGCTGCGAGCGCTGGCGCAAGCTTGCGCGTGATCATCGCATTCGGGAAGTTCCAGGGCGTGATGATGCCGCAAACGCCGACCGGCTCTTTCAGCACGAGAATGCGGCGGTCGGGCGTCGGCGATGGAATGGTTTGGCCGCCGATGCGGCGGGCTTCCTCGGCGAACCATTTGACGAAGGAGGCACCGTAGCGGATTTCGCCACGGGCCTCGTCGAGCGGCTTGCCCTGTTCGATCGTGAGGATCAGCGCGAGATCATCGATATGCTCGAGCATTAGATCATGCCAGGCTTCCAGCCGCGCCGCACGCTCGGCATGGGTCCGCTTCTTCCAGGAGCCATAAGCCGCCTCGGCGGCCTCGATCGCTGCCCGGGTTTCATCACCGCCCATATCCGGCACCGTTCCGATGACAGCCTGCGTTGCCGGATCGATCACGGCAACGGTCTTGCCCGAGCGGGCGGAAAGCCAGCTGCCACCGATCAGCGCCTGCTCACGGAACAGGGATGGCACTTTCAGATTTTGCATGTTCAAACCTCGATAAGACTTCAGATTGCGGCGAGCAGTGCTGTGGTGATTGCCTCGGTCCGGTCCTTGCCCGGAACCGTGCCGATGCCGCTTGCGGTTGTCGCCTCGATCGCCGCCATGACGGCATTTGCCGCATCCTGCTCGCCCAGATGTTCGAGCATCATGGCGCCGGACCACACAGTTGCGATCGGGTTGGCGATGCCGAGATGGGCGATATCGGGCGCGGACCCATGCACAGGCTCGAACATCGATGGAGCGCTCCGTTCCGGATTGATATTGGCCGATGCCGCAAAACCGAGGCCGCCCTGGATTGCTGCGCCGAGATCCGTGAGGATGTCGCCGAAGAGGTTGGATGCGACGACGACGTCGAGGGTTTCCGGCGCCATCACCATGCGGGCTGCCATGGCGTCGATGTGATAGCTCGTGACCTCGACGTCAGGATAATCCTGGGCAAGCTGCCGGGTAATTTCATCCCAGAAGACCATCGAATGCTTCTGGGCGTTGGATTTCGTCACCGAGGCGAGCTTGCCGCGGCGTGTCCTTGCCTGCTCGAAGGCGAAACGCAGAATGCGCTCGACACCCTTTCGGGTGAAGATCGACGTCTCGACCGCGACTTCGTCGGATGTGCCCTGATGGATGCGGCCGCCTGCGCCGGAATATTCGCCCTCGGTATTTTCACGGATGCAGAGAATGTCGAAGGCCGATGCCTTGAGTGGTCCCTGGACACCCGGCAGCAGCCTGTGCGGGCGAATATTGGCATATTGCACGAAGTTCTTGCGGATCGGCAGCAGCAGCCCGTGCAGGGATACCGCATCCGGCACTTCGGCCGGCCAGCCGACGGCTCCGAGCAGGATGGCATCGAAACCGCGCAGCGTTGCGATGCCGTCGGCGGGCATCATGGTGCCGGTTTCCTTGTAGAAGGCGCAGGACCAGGGAAATTCGGTGCCGTCGAGCATGAAACCGCGGTTGCCTGCGGCCTTTTGCAAAACCGACCAGGCGGCGGCGGTCATGTCGCGCCCGATGCCATCACCCGGGATCAATGCGATCTTGTAGGTTTTCATGTTCACTGTCCTTAAAGACTGATCAAAACGCTCTTGCTCTTGCGATTGGCCTGGAATGCCTCGCGGCCGAGATCCTTGCCGATACCGGACTGCTTGTAGCCGCCGGTCGGCAGGATGTGGTCACGTGAGCGGTTATAGCGGTTGACCCAGATGGTACCAGCCTGCAGACGGCGAGTCAGCCGGATGGCGCGTGAGAGGTCGCGGGTAAAGAGGCCTGCGGCGAGCCCGTAGCTCGGATGGTCGGCAAGCTGCAGGGCTTCCTCTTCGTCCTCGAATGTCTGGAGTGTCAGCACCGGACCGAAGATCTCTTCGATGATGGCTGGAGAATTCTGATCGACTCCGGCCATCAGTGTCGGGGCGTAGAAATAGCCCGGTGCGTCCATGATCGCGCCGCCGGCAAGGCATTCTCCGCCGACCGCGACGGTGGCAGAGACGATCGTATCGATGCGCTGTCTCTGCTTTTCCGAGATGATGGGGGAGTACCGGCTTGCGGCATCCCAGGTGGGACCAGGAGCGACGCCCTTCATCCGATTTCGGATGGCGTCGATCAGTTCGGCCGCTATCTTTTTCTCGACGATCAGCCGCGATCCGGCTACGCAGGCCTGGCCGGCATTGCCGACGATACTGGTCGTTACGGCAGCGGCGGCCTTGTCGAGGTCCGCATCGGCAAAGACGATCTGGGGGCTCTTGCCGCCGAGTTCCAGCGTCATCGGCTTTACCCCCGTGCGGGCGATGTTCTCCATGATGGCCGATCCAGCCCGGGTCGAGCCGGTAAAGCTGATCTTGGCGATGTCGGGGTGGCCGGTGATCGCCTGGCCGGTCGTCATGCCATCACCCAGCACCACATTGATCAGGCCGGACGGAAGGCCGGCGCGCACGGCGAGCTCTGCCAGATAGATGGATGAAAACGGCGTCATTTCGGACGGCTTCAGGACGACGGCGTTTCCGGCGGCCAGCGCCGGGCCAAGTTTCCAGGCGGCCATGTTGATCGGAAAGTTCCAGGGCGTGATGGCGCCCACCACCCCATAGGGCTCCGTCATGATCATGCCGATATTGCCATCGTCGGTCGGCACGAGATCGCTGCCTTCCTTGTCGGCGAATTCGGCGAAGAAGCGGATCTGCTCTGCCGAAATCGCGATATCGCCCTCGACAAGCTGGCCTACGGGTCGTGTCGAAGCGACAGCCTCCAGTCGGGCAAGCGTTTCGGCTTCCTCCTCGATGAGGTCGGCCCAACGGTGCAGGACATTCAGGCGCTCGCGCGGGCGGACGCCGCCCCAATTGCTTTGCTTCAGCGCGGCCTTGGCCGTCTGAACGGCCTGGTCGACAATGGAGGCGTCCGCGACCGGGCATTCGGCATAGGCTTTCCCGTCGGAGGGACGGTGCATCGGAATGACGCCGCTCGCGGCGCTGAAATGCTCGCCGATGAAATGCCCGACGGGGAGCGAAAGACTATCGGGATCGAAGCTCAGGTCCATAATGATACCTCCGGTCAATTTACCGAGATGCTATAGGATCGGCGAAGTAGCTTGATCCGATCGCGTCGGCTGTCACGGCGGAAAAAGCCGTTTTGAGGAGGTCCCGCAGTGTATTCTTTGGTCAGGTCAGAGGCGGTGCGGGCTCAGAGGCCGCGCCGAGGTAGCAAAGCTTAAGGGGTGACGGTCACGTAGATCTTCCGGACCGTTTCGATCGTCTTCCAGATTCCGACGAAGCCCGGTTTCATGACGAAGCTGTCGCCCGCCTTATAGACGACGGGCTCGCCGCCTTCCGGTGTCAATTCGACGACGCCGGAGAGAATATGGCAGAATTCGAAGGTTTCACCCTTGATCGAACGGCTGACACCGGGTGTGGCTTCCCATACGCCGGTGTGCACAGTCTCGTTGCGGGCAACGTCCTGTGCCCAGGTCTTGAGCTTCGGATCGCCCGAGATCAGTCGCTCCGCAGCGACGACGTTTTCGCGCGGTGCGAAGGATGGGTTGGGGTCAATCGTCTTGAGGAGAGACATGGGGTTCCTTTCGGGTTGGCGATCAATAGCCGCGGCGGCGGTCGACGAGGCCGAACGGGTCCAAGTCCGCCCGGATCCGCTTGATGTTGTCGATGACGGCGCGTGCAGCGCTATGGGGCTGGGTGACGCTCGCAATATGCGGCGTCAGCAGGATGCGGTCGTGGTTCCAGAACGGATGTCCGGTCGGCAGCGGTTCGGGATCGGTGACATCGATCACGGCGCCGGCAAGTCGACCACAATCGAGCGCGGCCAGCAGGTCTTCCGAAACAAGCTGCGGTCCGCGGCCGACATGCACAAGGCTTGCACCCCGCGGCAGTTTTTCGAAGAGATCGGCGTTGAGAAAACCGCGAGTTTCGTCGGTCAGCGGCAGGAGGCAGATCACGATATCGGTCGTGGAAAGCATGGCGTGGAGTCCAGCTTCGCCGGCAAAACAGGTAATGCCCTCCAGTTCGCGTTGATTGCGGCTCCAGCCGGAAAGCACAAAGCCGAACGGCTTCAATCTTTCGAGCACAGCCTGACCAAGGTTCCCGAGTCCCAGCACGCCGATGCGGCGTTCGGCGGCCTGAACCTGTGGCAAGGCATTCCAGACCTGACGGTGCTGCTGGCTGAGATAGGAGGGCAGATTGCGGTGGAGCGCGAGGACGCCAAGCGTCACATATTCCTGCATCATGCGGGTGATACCGTCTTCGACCATACGCACGACTTTTACGTGATCGGGGACATGTGTCGCATCGAACTGATCGATGCCGGCACCGATTGAAAACAGAACTTCGAGATTGCGGTAGCGCGGCAAGTCGTCCGGAACCGTCCAGGTGATCAGATAACGTACGGCATCCGGGTCGACGGACGTCGGATCCATGGAGAAGGGGAGATCCGGCAGCTCGCGGGCGAAGGCTTCGTGGAAGATATGGCCGCGGCGGGCATCCGAATTGAAAAGGAACGTCATAGGCTTCTATCCTTCGGTCTTACGCCATCACGACAGGCAACGACGGCCTAGAGCCTCGATCATGGCCTGGCATGCGTCGAGTTCGTGCGTGAGGATGAATTCGTTCGGCTTGTGTGCGCGAGCGATATCGCCCGGACCGCAAATGATCGCCTCAAGGCCGGCACGCTGGTAGAGCCCGGCTTCAGTGCCATAGCTAACCGCTGCCAGCGGTTCGATGCCAGTCAGCTCGGCCAGCAGACCGGCAAGATGCGCTGTCCGCGGAAGGGAGAGGGCGGGGTAGGAACTCAGCTCCTCCCATTGCACCTGAAAGCCCCGACGCTCAAGTGCGACAGCGGCCTCGTGCACCGGTAGGAGCAGTGCTGCCGGATCCGCACCGGAAATTGCCCGCGCTTCGACTTCGAGGGTGCAGAGATCCGGAATGATATTGAGGGCTTGCCCGCCGTAAATGGTGCCGACCGAGATCGATGAATAAGGCGGCTCGAACTCCGTTTCGAATGGCCCTTGAGCCAGAGAATGCGCGGCCGAAACTGCGGCCTGCAAAACCTCGGCGGCGGCATGGATTGCGTTGAGGCCGAGGTCGGGCCGCGACGAATGACCGGAGCGTCCCTTCAGGGTGAGGCGGGCGGCTGATTTCCCCTTATGTGCGAGGATGGCCCGCATGTTGCTGGGTTCTCCGACAATGACGCCGAGCGGCGCCTCGCAAAGCTCCGGCAGGCGCGCAATGAGATGCGGTACGCCACGGCAACCTGCTTCCTCGTCATAGGAGAAGGCTAGATGGATCGGCCGCATCAGAGGGCTTGCAGCGAGCATTGGTACGGCCGCCAGAGACGCAGCCAGAAAGCCCTTCATATCGCTGGTGCCGCGGCCATAGAGTCTATCTCCATCGGCCCGCAGCACGAAGGGGTTGCTCGCCCATCCCGTCTCGTTGGCCGGCACGACATCCATGTGACCGGAGAGGACGTAACCGCGTATATCGCGGGGGCCGATCGTAGCAAAGAGATTGGACCGGTCGCCCTCGGGGCCAGCAAGGATATCAACCGTGGCGCCGAAGGACTTCAGGTAGGCGCCGATCCACGCGACAATCTCGGCATTGGGCGTTCCAACGACGGAATCGAAGCCGACCAGTTTTGCCAGAATGTCCGATGCCTGCATTGGTGTTGCCAATCTCCGATTGCCGTCCTCGTCTGTGCAAGCGACGTCTTGATCAAAGGAAGGTTAAGCCTCAATCAGTAGAATACCTGCCGAAAGTATGGATCATACGGTGAATTCTTGCGCCGCCGTTTGCATAGGCAGTGAAATGTTTCGTTGAGTCTCGGCTAAGCTCGCCAAAGATGCCGGCGTGAGCGAATATGCAGCCGGGAGGATCGGATGGCGTCTGGATCACCAATGGACACAAAAATACCCGAAAAACTGCATGTCGATGCATTCGAACTGCGCTTTGCCGACATCTCAGAGGTCCCTTTGTCGCAGCTTCAGGCTCTCTCGATGTCGGTCGGGTGGCCGCATCGATCGCAGGACTGGCAGCACCTGCGGGATGTCGGCCGCGGCTTCGTGGCGCTTGACGAAATCGGCAGGGTTTCCGGCTCGACCATGTGGTTCCCGCACGAGGAGAGCTTCGCCACATTCGGAATGCTGATAACCGCACCGCGTCTGCAGACGAATGGTACGGCGGAGTGGCTGGTTAAGCGGATGTTGGAGGAATGCCACCATGAACGGATACGGTTGAATGCGACAAGAGCGGCAC
The DNA here is from genome assembly GCF_000330885.1 of Rhizobium tropici CIAT 899. Classification (NCBI taxonomy): domain Bacteria; kingdom Pseudomonadati; phylum Pseudomonadota; class Alphaproteobacteria; order Hyphomicrobiales; family Rhizobiaceae; genus Martinezella; species Martinezella tropici. Next base: position 1,780,743 of record NC_020062.1, on the reverse strand, counting down.
GCCGCATGTGTGCAACTTTTGGATTTATGCCGAAACAGACAGTCTTTCAGTGTCAGGGGGAAATTCTATCCGTGCCTCACGTGGGCGATATCAGGCCGGGGCTTGATCTCAGGCGGCTCGAACGCAGCGATCTGGATGCGGTTGCGGCCCTGGACGAGCCGGCTTTCGGTACGCTGCGCTATCAACATCTCAAGCGATTGTTTGAAAGCTCCATCTGCTACGGTCTTTATGACGGTGGCAAGCTAATGGCTTATTCCATGCGGCGCCGGTTTGGCCGCGGTCACGTCGTCGGTCCTGTCGTCGCTTATTGCGAGGAAGACGCGATTGCTGTCGTTCATCCGCATGTCGTAGCCCATGTCGGCAGTTTTTTGCGCCTCGACACCCATTCTGGTGCCGGACTGTTTGCCAGTTTTATCCAGCAAAGCGGAATGTCTGTCTTTGACACCGTGACCACCATGGTTTCCTCTGAGAGGGCCTCCTATGGAGCCCCGAACACAGGTTCTCCGATCGTATTTGCACTTGCGTCGCAGTCTTTCGGCTAATTGCAAGGGATCCCCTCAGTTTTAAATAGCCCTGCCGGTGGAAGCTGAAGCTGCTTTCCCGGTGATGTCGGTTTAACGATAGCCCAAGGTTGGTCTCCGAATTCGCAGCCGCATAATATAGCGGATTGGAAACTCCTGACGTTGTGTAAAATTGATCTTGGGTGCCTTGCTGGAAGATTGTGAATTCGAGGGAAACCTGCGAACATGAAGGCAGTTTTTCTTCTGATGGTTTCTTTATGGACAAAAAACCGGATGTAATCGACGTTGAACTTGGATTGCGCATCCGGCTGCGCCGCGAGGAATTGTCAATTACGCAGGATGTATTGGCCGAGAAGCTTCGCATAAGGCCCCAAGAGCTCGAGAAATACGAATGCGGCTTTCAGAAAATCAGCGCCAGTCGCCTTCTGCATATTTCAGAAATTCTCGATGTCCCAATCATGTTTTTCTTCGAAAGCGGATCGGACGAGGCGCTTCCCTCCAAGGAGGTGCTAGCTGGTTTTCGATTTGGGAAGCATCATAAAGCCGTTCTGCGAACAGCCTTATCGGCGATCGTGGACAAGCGGTTGCGGGCGAAGATCCTCGCCTTCGTGCAATCAAGCGAATCTGGCAGTGAGCGCTGATCTGGTAAAATGACATTTCATTTAACGACCCTCGGTAGCTGTGCCCTTTACGATGAAAAGGGCGATCGTGTGAATGTGCCGAAACAGGCGCTGCTCATGCTTGCCTATCTTTATGATTGCCGGCAATCGATACCACGCAAGGAGTTGGCAGCATTTCTCTGGTCCGGCAATCTTCAAGCGGCCGGCGTCAACTTGAGATCGACCCTGCTGCGTTTGGCGATTGCGACGTCCAAATCCCCCAAGCCGCTGACCAGCGGCGTCGCTGCGAACATCGCTTTGAATTTCGACGCGCTGCGCTGCGATCTGGATACCATCGAAAATACGTCCGGCGTTGCCAAGCTTGGCGCCCTTAGCGATGCCGTCGCCAAGAATTTTCTACCCATTTACGGCAGCGGCTCTGCAGCTGTGGCCGTTTGGGTACGCGACGTGCGTGCGCGGCTCGCGGGAGAGCTGCGAACCGAATTCTTCAAGGTGCTGAATGAACCCTCGTCGCCTCAATATCGCGGTGAATTGAAGCGTGCAGCCACGCTTCTGCTGGACCGGGATCACTCCGATGATGAGGTCAGGATAGCGCTTGGCGAGAAAATCACCTCTTACATTCAGGTGATCGGCGAAACGAAAGATCCGACTTCAAGCCACCCGGCTGAAGACACGATTCCGCTCTCCGCCGACAGCAGAGTACCCCGTATCGCCCTGCTTCCTCCCGAGACGCTGGAGGCAGCAGAGCGAGCCGGCTCGGTTGCCAATGCGGTCATCGAAGACCTCACGATCAGCCTTTGCGTCGATCGAAGCGTCTCCGTGGTCGCTCCCTACACGGCCGAGCAGATCCGGTCTTCCAACGACAAGGCGGGGCTTCTCAGGCAACATAATGTGGTCTACGCGCTCGATACGAAGAGGACTGGCGACAGTCTTTTCGCGCAGCTGATTTTCATGCCGCGCGACGAGATTGTCTGGGCAACGCGCGTTCAATTGGATAGCGCGGCCATAACGGAGCATCGCAACGAGATCGCCACTGCGATCCAGCACTCCATCATCGAGCGTGTGGGCGCCTTCCACCACATAGTTTCTGATTTCAGCTGCAAGCCTCAGGCCTATTTTGCCTATCTTGAGGGCGTGCAATGCCTGTCCCGTCTGGGCCTTCAGAATGTCCGCCGCGCGCGCAAGCACTTCAGGGAAGCTCTTGAGCACGAGCGCGGTTTCGCGGCGGCACTTGCGGGCATCGCCAGAACCTTGACCATGGAATGGGTTTTGACGGCCCGGGGCGATAGCGATCTGTTGAGTCAGGCGGAAAAAATGGCAGCGGATGCGATCCGCGATGACAGTCGGTTTGCCGGAGGTTTCAAGGAAATTGGGGTCGCTCGGCTTTATCGCGGAAATATCGACGGTAGCCTGGAGGCCTTGTCGAATGCCGAGGATCTAAGTCCGCACTACGCGGATGTCATTTGTAGTCATGCCGACAGTCTTACCCATGGCGCCAATCCAAAAGCGGCATTGGAGAAGGTTGTCACCGCCCTTGATCTTAATCCGCTTGCTCCGGACTATTATTACTGGACCGCAGCGGGAGCCAGCTATTTCCTTGGGGAGTATACCGAAACGTTGGCCTATCTGGACAGAATGAGAGAGCCAGGACCGGCAAGCAGGCTTGCGGCGGCAAGTTGGGCGATGCTGGGGAACCTTGCCAAGGCGAAGATGTATCGACAGCGCGCACTGCGCGATAACCCGAATTTTGATCTTGAGGCATGGCTTGCCATGATTCCGATCAAGGAAAAGTGGCAGACGGAGCGTTACAGGGAAGGCCTGCTGAAGGCCGGCTTTTGAAAGGAAGAGATTATGGCAGGCGCAGTTTTGATTGGGATTAAGGGCGAAGAGGGTCTTTGGTTGGCTGACCTCCAACAGGGGACCGTCGTTCGATACACGCAGCCGCTGACGGGCGACCTGGCGGCGGCGGAATCCTGGCGGGCGAAAGGGATCAGAGTGGAGAAAAATGTCGATTTCGCTGTGGCTTTGATATCAGCGAGCGGCGTAGCGTCAGGCCTTTTTGAAGGCTAGGCGTTCGTTGGTTGGTGTCAAACAACTTTAGAGCTTGCTCTCCCGGCGAAACCCTGTCGAGGGTTTCGCCTCATCTGGGACGACTTGGCATAACCCGTGTCGGCCGCCAGACCGAGCTCGACCGAATAGGTATTCCGGTCTGGTGTGCTTACGCCCCGAATTCCCGGGCGATCGTCATAGCTCAGGGCAAAGGTCGGGACGACGTTTCCGCGAAGACATCCGCGGTGATGGAAGCGATCGAGCGTTCGGTGGCTACCCAGCCTTACTGTTCAACGCTGATGGCAACTCAAAACGATCTTACCTCGAGCGGCCATGCAACGGATTGTTTAAACGGTCTACTTGCGGTGGGTGCTCAGCCGATAGAGGCTGCCGAACAGATCAGATGGTCCCAGGCTCGTGATTTGGTGAAGAATGCAGCGATATTCCTACCTTTCGACGCCATTCATCTTGACCGAACCCAGGTCAGTCCGCGCTTTTGGATATCGTCGGATGGGTTGGCGTCCGGCAATACTTGGCATGAGGCGGTCCTGCACGGGTTACTGGAGAGGCTGGAGCGGGATGCCTGCGTCCTCTGGAACGTTGTCGACCCGGCGCGGAGGTATGCACGTCGGATAGATCCATGCAGCATCGAAGATAACGATATTCGCGAGATGCTGGAGAAGGTTTTCTCTGCCGATTTCGATCTCTCCCTTTTCGATGTGACGAGCGATCTGGCCGTTGCCGCCGTCGTCGCGTTGCTGCGGCCGAAAGGCGATGACGGTTCGCTCAGATATGTCGACTTGACGATGGGGGCAGGCGCATCCTTGTCCCCCTATGTGGCCGCAGCCCGGGCAATTTCCGAGGCCGTGCAGTCGCGGATGACCTTCATCGCCGGTGCCAGAGATGATCTTGTCCCGGAATTGTTCTCACGCCGCGCTGATCCAGCCCACCTGCTGTCGTTCCGGGCGCGATATACGACGCACCTCGACGAACTGCCATCGACGCCTATCGGGTCTGCGCAAGATGGGCTCGACCATCTTGTCGAGGCTCTGTCGGAGCGCGGTATCGACCGGCTTTATGCAATCGAGCTCGCACCTGAATGGCTGCCGGCATCGGTCGCAAAGGTTTTCGCGCCCCAACTCGAACATCCGGATGGGAACCGCCGAACTCGTTTTGGCAGTCGCGCATTCTCGGCGAGCCTCTTATGAAAGTGATCTTTGTAGGCCCGAGCCTGCCCGATGCCGACGCTTTCGCAGACGACACGATGATTATACGGCCCCCGGCGCGTCAGGGCGACGTCGTCAGAGCCCTCGAGGACGGGGCGACGGCCATCGGCCTTGTCGACGGCCAGTTCGAGTTTGTCGCGCCGGTCTGGCATAAGGAGTTGCTCTTTGCCTTATCCAGAGGTGTTCCAGTGTTCGGGGCAGCCAGTATGGGAGCGCTCCGCGCAGTGGAGTGCCAGGCTTACGGCATGGTCGGCGTTGGCAGGATCTTCGATGACTATGCTTCCGGACGCCGGGTGGATGATGCGGATGTCGCCCTCCTTCATGGCCCGGCGGAACTGGGTTATCCGGCCTTGTCAGTCCCGCTGGTCAATGTTGATGCGACGATCGAAGCCGCAATTGACCAAGGCGTTATCGGTGGAGAAGTCGCTCTGCGGCTCTCTCAAGCAGCCCGTCGTGTATTTTTCAAGGACCGGACCTGGAGGCGTGTTGCCGAAACCAGCAATATGGACACAGGGCAGGTTAGGGCTCTCGTCGCAACTGCGTGGAGTGATCGGAAGCGCCAGGATGCGATAGAGCTGATGCGCGCAATAGTGGAGATACCATCATCGGCACCTAAGGCGGGCTGGTCCTTCAATGCAACTCCACTGTGGCGCGAACTCTTCCCACAATTTTGCCGTATGTAGCGGATTCTCTAATGCAGGCTTTGCGTGTGCAACGCTTTTGCAACGCACCTCACCACTTGAAATATGCCAATCTCGCCTCAGGAAATTTTGTTGGGGGCTTTAAGAGTGATTGATTTTGAAGGTCATGAGCGTCATTGCGAGATCTTGGCGCTTGTCAAAATGATGCAGTATGCCGGTCAGATCGCCAGTGGGCTCGATACGCCGCAGGCCGTGTTCCTGATAAAGGAGGCACAAGATGCTCTTGTTTCCGTCTTGAAGACCGAAAGAGCGGCGCTCTCAAATGCACATCTGGGTGGGCTTGTCAGTGACACGCATGGTCACTGCTAGCAGGCTCGCGTCCTGCAGAAATTACCGATCAATACATTTAACCGATGCCTGCTTGGTACTTGGAAACTTCAAGAGGTCTAGTTTGCTTGGAAGAATACCAGCCAGGGTGAGCCGGTCCGCGAAAAAAGTAAGCTCCGCTGATACAGGGGACATTGTTCTGGATTTTAAGGACCCTCATGGAAATATGAGGGTCGAATTCGTTCTGCTTGCAGCGATTATTGTTGCGTGGCTTACGATTGCCTGCACCATCTGCCTGTCGTTGAACTGGCTCTGATTTCCGGCTCCTGGTTTCGCAGAGTAGCTGCGGTTGTAGATCGGGGGAAACGTCTTAAGCGAAGACAGCGCGTTCGCGGTCGTGTGTGGCGCGGAAATTTCTTCGGTCCGGAGGAAGCGCAGACCATGATTTCGTCCCGGATCCGGGCGACAGACATATGTCTATTCGCTAAGTAAGTTCACCCAAAGCTCTTGCCGATGGACTAGGCGGTTCGCGCCTCAGCGATTTGCGTCCGCAGGCTCATGGCCGCAGTACGCAGTTCGCGATATTGGCTTGTGACGTCGGGGCGCGGTCCTGCATGGGGCCGAGGCATCGCAAATGTCGCTTCGGCTTGAAGCGTTTCACGATTCATTCCCGCCGCCGGATTGGTTGGTACAAAACAGCCCCATATATTTTTAGGGGCATTAATCCTGTTTCAACAAAGCTGGGCTAATTATTCCTTTGATTGGGCAGGGCATGATGCGCCTGTGATCGGGCGGCGCCCCGATGGCTCACGGACTGCTTTTCTTTTAGAAAATTTCACCTCAAGAGCTCCAGAAGTACGTGTTTTGGCGAAGCGGGTTAGCGTTACGGCACCCCGAACGTAGGTGAGCAATTATGATTTTTTCTCTTCGCAATATACTTCTCGGGATTTTCCTTTTTCTCAGCATCGCCCTATGCGTGCTAACGGGATCTTCGACGCTTGATGCCTATCGCGATGCAGGCAAGTATGCCGACGTCTCGAAGTTCACCATGCTAGACCGCGCGCTCTTCCAAACACTTGCGAACTTTCGCAACGAGCGAGGTGACGGGTCGTCGCTCGCCAAACTTGAGCTTGGCGCGCAAGATGCAACGCTTACCTTGTTGAAAACGGACAGGGGCATCGTCGACAAATATATGACTGATGCAAAATCGGTCTTTGCAAACATCGACGACCCGACGCTCAAAGCTCCGATTGCCGATGTCATGAACGCCTATGATCGCGTGGTCGCATTCCGCTCAAAGCTCGACAACGAAGTGGCTAAGAAGCTTGCTGATCGCGACCCGACATTGCAGGCCACGACGCTGGACCTCGGTCAGCAGTTCCTGACCGCGTTGGAGACAGGTTCGACCGCCATTGAAAACCGGATTCGCGCGAGCGATCCTTCAATGACGGCCCTCATTCAGATCCGTGCGCTGACATGGTACACGCGCGCAACGGCTGGTGCTGCAAACTTGTTGTACGTCAACACACTCGCCTCTGGAGAGGCGATGAAGCCTGAGGACGTCAGCAAGATCCAACAATTCGATTACGCCGCGAACTTCACCTGGGGGCAGATCGGCACTCTGGTCAATCATCCGTCGACACCACAGGTCGTCAAAGACGCCTATAAAATCAGCAGCACGACCTTTTTCAGCGGTGACTTTGCAGCAAAACACAATGCATTGCTTGCGAAGTTCGCAGCCGGTGAGAAGAAAGCCATGTCTCTCGACGACTGGCGCCCGGTCGGCAATGCCGCCCTTCTGACGATCACGAACACCGCCGCGGCAGCAGCAGATGGCATGGTCGCCAATGCAGCCGCCAGCCAGAATGATGCATTCGTCAGTTTCATCGCCTACGGGCTGACTTTCCTTGTTGCCGTCGCCCTGAGCATTACGGGCATCTGCGTCATCATCTATCGCGTCACCAAGCCCGTCGGGGCGCTAACTCATTCCATGACCGAACTCGCCCAAGGCAACCTCTCGGTCTCAATCGGTGGCGTCGAACGGCGCGATGAGATCGGCGCCATGGCGCGTTCCGTACAGATTTTCCAACAGGCAGCCTTGCGCAACAAGGCGCTGGAAGCTGAAGCGGCCGAGGCACGCATTACATCGGAGAATGAACGCGTCGAAGTCCAGCGCCGTGCCGAGGCAGAGGCAGAAGAGAGGCTGCTGCAGGCAACGGGTTCGCTTGCGACGGGACTTCGTCATTTGGCATCCGGCAACCTGCGCTGTGAGATCGAAACGCCGCTGGCTGCGCAGTTCGAAGCTCTGCGTCACGATTTCAATTCATCGGTTAGCCAGCTGCGCGCTGCCATGTCCCAGGTCGGCCAGGCCGCGTCGCTGGTAAACAGCGGCAGTTACGAGATTTCGCAGGCTTCCGATAATCTTTCCAAGCGAACGGAGCAGCAGGCCGCCTCGCTGGAAGAGACCGCAGCAGCGCTCGAAGAGGTAACGGCCAATGTTCAGTCGACCTCCAAACGAGCTGGCGATGCACGTGACCTGGTGCGTGGTGCCCGATCGCGGGCAGAAAACTCCAGCCAGGTCGTCGGCAATGCCGTCAGCGCCATGGGAAGAATTGAGCATTCGTCCAAGCAGATCAGCCAGATCATCAGCGTGATCGACGAGATCGCCTTCCAGACCAACCTGCTTGCACTTAACGCCGGCGTCGAGGCGGCGCGTGCGGGCGAAGCCGGCAAAGGCTTTGCCGTTGTTGCCCAGGAAGTCCGGGAATTGGCCCAGCGTTCGGCCAATGCCGCCAAAGAGATCAAGGCCCTGATCGGCAACTCTGAAGTCGCAGTCAGCGAAGGCGTGAAGCTCGTCAACGACACCGGCGAGGGCCTCTCAGCTATCGCCGACCTGGTCCTGCAGATCAATCAGCACATGGATGCGATTGCAACCGCCGCTCAGGAGCAGTCCATGGGTCTTTCCGAGATCAACAGTGCCGTCAATCATATGGACCAGGCGACACAGCAGAATGCCGCCATGGTCGAAGAGATGAATGCGGCCGGCGCAGGTTTGGCCGAAGAGAGCAAGCGTCTTGGCGAGCTTCTGAGCGCATTCCGCACAGGCGAAGCCGAGCGCATGGAGCCGCAGGCGAGGCCCGTGGCCCGGCCTGCCTCCGCCCCGACAACAGGCCGGCTTGCCGCGCGCGCCGCTCCCGCTACGCAGGGCAATGCTGCACTTAAACATCTCCAGCAAGAGTGGTCGGAGTTCTGATTGGTCTGATGTGAAGACGGATGCCGCAATTCTACCGCGGCTCATCAAGCGAAGATTGGCCCGGACACTTTGTGCGGGCCATTTTCGTTAAGCCAATTCGGCGTCTCGCGGCCGCATCACTCGAACTTGACTAAGTCCTTAAAGATCAAGTGCCCCCAGCTCTTTCCGTGCGCATGTACAAGCAATCCACCCTCCGAAAGTCTGCCAAGTTGGATGGGCGCGAAACCGAGCCTTTCCGCAAGCGCACCAACCTCCGCTGCGGCGACATCATCGTCGCTCGTCTTCCCCTGCCAGGTGGGGAGCGCCTTCGCGATATCTGGATGCTGTTCGAAACGGATTGCCAAGAAAATGACGTCCGCCTTCGTGCGCAGCGGTGCACTCGGCAGGGGCGCGACTATTGCTCCGTGCTCAGGGCGAGGGAACAGCGCGCGTCGATATGAATGGGGACGACCTGTTCGCTCTGATAACGGCTCTCGGCTGGGTGGCCGACCACCTCATTCGCGCAACGGGCGGACCATCTTGTCAACCTTATTACAAGCGCCATCCTGACAAGTCGGCCTGGCGACCCGGTGCTTAGCGCTTGGCGAACGCGCGCAAAAAGGTCTTCGTTGCCTCTCTTGCCATACGGTCGACTTCTTCCTCCGGAGTTTGGCGGCCGATCTGTTGGTTGATCCGCAGATCTGTTGCGAGCAGCGCCACATACTGGCGCGCGGCAAGTGCCGGATCCTCTATGTCGAGATGACCAGCGAGCGCGAGCTGCGCCAGGCGAGCCGCGATGGCGGGGTATTTCTTGCCCGGTCCGTATTCCTTCCAGGTCTCGAACAATTCGGGAAATCTGCCACCCTCGGTCTCGACGAGCTTGCGTAGCCAGCGGCCATTCGGATCGCAGACCGCCTTGCGCAGGAGCAGCGCTGAGAATTCTGTCAGCTCCGTTTCCAGATCGATAGGTGCCACGGGAAATGTGTCCAGCACCCGAAAGAAGTCGGCGCTCGACTTCTCGGTGATCTCCGCAACCACAACCTTGAACAGATTATCCTTATCGCCGAGTTGATTGTACACCGTTTGACGGGACACGCCGGCTCTCGCCGCGATGGCATCGATGCTCGCCGCCGCAAACCCCTCCTCGGCAAAAACGTCTGCGGCCGCGTCGAGGATTGCCTGACGTTTACTGGTGGCGGGTGGACTCTCTGTCTCGGAAGAAACCGCTGCGGGCGAAGTTTTCATGACACCATCATATAGGACTTGACCAATTGGACAATACTGTCCAAAATATTTTACAGGAATGACGGGCCATGCGTTGGAACCATCTCCGTCTTTCCGCTGTCCCATCTATAATCGCCCACTCAATCCCCGTCACATGCTTTTTGTATGAGACTTTGTTTCGTCCGGGGAATGGTGTGCGGGAAAGGTTTCTTCCGTGCAGAGCAAGGATTCCGTTTCATCCCTCGGGGCCGGCGGCTCCCACCATGCCATCGTCCTTGGCATTCTCTCAGCCGTGGGTCTCTTTGCCCTCGACATGTATCTACCCGCGTTGCCGACGATCAGTCTGGATCTTCACGCTGACACCCATGCAGTTCAGGCAAGCCTGATCTCCTTCTTCGCCGCCATGGCCGTGTCGCAGATTGTCTATGGTCCATTGTCGGATATGTTTGGCCGCAAGCGGCCTCTGTATGTCGGTCTGGTGCTCTATATCATCGGCGCAATCGGTTGCGCGCTCTCCAACGATATTAGCTGGCTGGTCGCCTTCCGTTTCATTCAGGGCACAGGCGCCTGTGCCGGCGTCGTGATTGCCCGCGCCATCGTGCGCGACCTGCATACGGGGGCCGCCGCCGCGCAACTGATGTCGCGGCTTATGCTGGTCTTCAGCATCTCACCCATTCTGGCGCCGCTCGCGGGCAGCATCGTGACAATGTTCGGAAACTGGCGACTGATCTTTTGGGTCATGGTCTTCGCCGGCGTTGTCGGCTTCGTCGCGGGCCGCTTTTTCCTTGAGGAAACCCGGCCGGTTGCGGCGCGCAGTGAAAGCAGCCTCGGCGGGGCATTGAAGGCCTATGGAACACTCCTTAAGGACCCGTACTATCTCGGTCTGGTGCTGATGGCCTCCTTCGGCATGTCGAGCTACATGATCTATGTCGCCAACTCCTCCTTCGTACTCATCGGCCATTACGGGCTTTCTCCGAGCTTTTACAGCGTCGTGTTTTCGGTGAATGCCGTTGGCTTCATCGGCATGTCGCAGATGAACGGCTGGCTTGCCCGCCGGATCGGTTTGCGCAAGGTCATTCGCGGTGCGGTTTCGGGTTATGCGCTGACGATGTTGGCGCTGGCTGTCGTGATGGTCGGTGGCGTCGATCGCCTCGACATTATGGCGGCCTTCCTGTTTGCGGGCTACGCCTTCCTTGGAATGATCGTGCCGAATGCGGCGGTACTGGCGCTTGAACACCATGGCCGCATCGCTGGCACGGCCTCGGCGATGATGGGGACGGTCCAGTTCATGACATCGGCGCTGGTGGTTGGCATCGGCGGTATGTTTATGGACGGTACGGCGAGACCGATGGTGGTCGTCATCGCTATCTGCTCGGCCATCGTGCTTCTCCTTTCGATCGCAGTGCTGAAAAGCAGGCATGTGGTGGCAGCCGAATAGATCCTGCAGCCACCGATTGCAGCGGCCTATCTGGGCCGCTCGCACCACGGCCTCTTCCGTGCGAGCGAGGAGCGCCTTCGGAGCGGCTCCGAAATCTTCGGACAGCGGCCGCTTCAGCTCTACATCTCTTTTTCCCACCAGCCGCGGGTGCTCACGTCAGTGGCGTCCGCGAGGGCCTCCAGCTCTGCGATGTCGGCGCCGGTAAGGGTGATGCTGCCGGCTCGGACCAGACCATCGACATGATGGGGTTTGGTGACGCCGATGATGGGTGTCGTGCCCTTGGCGATGGCCCATGCCGTCGCGACATCGGGCGCTGCCGCACTTTGCTTCTCTCCGATCGAGGCGAGCTTGTCCGTCAGAGGCTTCAGCCGAGGCAGCATGCCATTGTAAGCCTGCGCCCGATTGGTGCCTTCCGGCAGCGGATTGTCCGAACTGTACTTGCCGGTCAGGGCGCCCTGTTCGAGCACCATATAGGCGAAGAACGGGATACCTCGGTTGCGGCAGTAATTCAGAATGCCAGCTTGCTCGGAGCTGCGGTAGAGGAGACTGTAGTGGTTCTGAATGGCATCGACCTGGAATCCGGCTTCCCCGAGGATCCGGTTGGCGAGTTCGATTTCGCTCAGGTTGTGATTCGAAACGCCGACATGTTTGACCTTTCCACTCTTCAGCAACGGTATCAGGCGCGGAGTCCACCGCGCCACATCGGCCGGATTGTGAATCCAGTAGAGGTCGATGTAGTCGGTGCCGAGGCGCGACAGGCTCTGTTCCAGCATGTCCGCCACCGGATCATCACTGGTCCCTGCCGCTTGCGGGGTGAACTTCGTGGAGAGCTGGTAGTCGCTGCGAGCGTAGCGCTCCAGTATCTTCCCGAGCATGGTCTCTGAACGGCCCATGCCGTATACCATGGCAGTATCCCACAGGGTAAAGCCGGCCGCATGCGCCTTTTCCGCGACCTCTTCCAGGCCAACCTGCGTGAGACGGCTGCCGAAGTAGCCGTCGCCAGCCTCGCCGTTGTCGCCCCAGGCCCAGGTGCCCAGTGCGACCGTGGGGTCTTCCGATTATCGATTGTCATGTTTGCTCCATACTTGTTCCGCAGCCAGGTTCGCTGTGACTCAGGCGCTGCAGACACTATGATGGGTGGCGATGCTGAACCGTTAGCCCGATGCGCCGCATTTACTGCCCAATCCTCCAGAAGCCGCGCCGATCCGCCTTGCTGCTCTCCCGCACGCGTGCGATGGTCCGCTTCATGGAAATACTGACCGAAATCTCTGCGATAATTGCTCGGCACGCCTCGAAGGATGGCTTCCACGCCACCTCACTCGAACGTGTGACGCTTGCTCGATCCTCCACGGTGACGATGCCGATGCCGAACGTATACCGGCCGCAACTATGCCTTGTCGCCCAAGGGCAAAAGGAGGTTACGCTGGGCGACCGCGTGTTCAGATATGCACCGGGCCGTTACGGGGTCGTGACTTACGACCTACCGGTCACGGGCCAGGTGGTCGAGGCGACGCCTGACAAGCCCAATCTATGCCTGTACCTCGATTTCGATCCGGTCATGTTGGGACAATTGGCGTTGCAGGTGTCGCCGCCACCGGGAGCGCCCGCTCGGCCCATAGGCAAGACGGTGTCCGACGCCAGCGCCAGTCTGCTCGATGCGGTGCTGCGCCTGCTGCTTCTGCTCGACGATCCGGCAGCGTTGCCGATACTCGGACCGCTTACTGAGCAGGAAATTCTCTATCGCCTGCTCGCCGGCCCGGACGGTGCGAGGATGCGCCAGATCACCTCCAGCCAGGGACGGGTGGCCCAAATCGGCCGCGCCATTGCGTGGATCGGGCAGAACTTCCGGGAACCGTTCAGCATCGAGCGGCTTGCCACGGAAGTTGGCATGAGCCCGTCGAGCCTGCACGAGCATTTTCGCGCCGTGACGGCGATGACGCCGCTGCAATTCCAGAAGCAACTGCGGCTCCAGGACGCGCGCAGCCTGATGCTGGTCCAGGACATCGACGCCACGACCGCCGCCTTCCGCGTGGGTTACGAAAGCCCGTCGCAGTTCACTCGCGAGTATCGCCGCCACTTTGGAGAACCGCCGGCGCGCGACATAGCCCGCTTGCGGGCTTCGCCAAGTTTGCCGGTGGTGGCTTGAGCTCAGTTTACCGGCGAGTGTCTCTGCATCTACTGCCTTGATTTGCTCGCACAATCTAAGATTTATGCGTGGCGCGACCGGCACCTAAATTTACGACGCGGCGAGCCACATATAAGCTGCAGCCGTCCAGGAGAAGCCAAGGCCGCCGCAGCCTTCCCCGGTGACCGGGTCGAAATATTCGGCAAAACCCTCCGCCTCGATCGCCATGATGGTCGACTTGCGCAGCTTCTCGGCATCGTCGACGCGGCCATTGCGCTTCAGGCCGTCGATCAGCAGCCAGTTGATGATCGCCCAGGCCGGGCCGCGCCAGTAGCGTTTCGGCTCCCAGCTGGCGATGCCGGGCTTTACTGTCGGGAAGGCGACTTTCATCCCCTTGGACCATGCCTTCATTTCATCGACGAGAGCGCCGACGACCGCCTGGTCGAGATCGAGCGACAGAAGCGGGATGAAGCCCGCCTGTGTCGGTGCCTCGATATCCCAGCCCGAAACGAGATCGCGTGATACGAAACGCGATAGATCGGGTCGCCACTGGGCGAGGATCGCGTTACGAGTTTTTTCATTGAGCGCGGCGATCTCGGACGCGTCTTCCAGGCGGCCGAATTCGCGGGCGAGCGCTTCGAGGTCTTCGCCGGCCTTGAGCAGGATCGCGGTGGTCTGGATCTCGGCGACCTTGAAGGGGGCCTTCGCCCACTGTCTGGCGGGCTCCCAGCCGCAGGCGGCATAGGTATCAACCAGGTGGATGAAGCGCTGATAGTCCTCGTTGCGGGGACGCATCAAAGCGTTCACGTGGCCGGTATCCTTGCGTACGACCGGCGTGTCGGTGGTGGTGGGAACGCGTGCGAGCGCGACGTCCCATGCGGGAGAATTGTCGCTGCCGCTTTCCCAGGGATGAAGCAGGGCAACGAGGCCGGTCCCTTCACGGTCGCGAGCCGCATACCACCAGCGATGCCATTTCAGGGCCGCCTCATAGAGCGGCAGGGTGCGGGTCTTGTCCCCGGAGGCTTCGTGCAGCTTGCGGAGCGCGATGGCGAAAACGGGCGGCTGGGTGATGCCGGAGGTCGGGATCGTATGGCGGGTACGCCAGACGCTCGGGCCTGGAAAATAGGTATCGCTCGGCTGGTGGAAGACGATATGCGGGATCATTCCGTCCGCCCACTGGCCCTCGATCAACCGCTCCAGTTCGCGATAGGCGCGGTCCGTATCGTAGAGCGCGAAGCCCATGGCGACGAAGGCGGAATCCCAGTTCCACTGGAAGGGATAGAGCCGGTCCGTCGGCACCGTATAGCCGCCGCGGTCGTTGGCGACGAGAATACGCTTGGCTTGATCGATATGCAGGTTCATGTCGGTACTCCGGTATTGGGGTGGGACGCCCCTAGGCCATCACGGCCGGAAAGGATTGGCCGCTTTCGGGCGAAAGCCAGGTGATGCGCTTGCGATCGAGCTTCAGGCCGATCGTATCGCCGCTCCCAACGGTTTCGGAGGCAGGCAGAATGACGCGCACGGGCTGATCGTGGATCGAGCCGGTCAGGAGCAGGTGCGAGCCCATCGGTTCGGCGACCCGCACTTTCATTTCGAGGCCCTCCGGCAGGCCCGCAAGCTCGACCGCCTCGCCGCGCAGGCCGAGGATGATCTCCCTGCCGGCTTCCTGCGGTGCATTCAGTTGCTCGATACCGGCAGAGACCTGGCCGTTCAGGACGGGTACCTTGATGAAGTTCATCGGCGGATTGCCGATGAACCCACCGACGAAGCGCGTTGCGGGATGATTGTAGACATCGACCGGAGAACCGACCTGCTCGACGATCCCTCCGTGCATGACGGCGATGCGGTCGGAAAGGCCCATCGCCTCCGTCTGGTCATGCGTGACGTAGATCGTCGTCGTGCCGGCCGATTGCAGCACCGTCTTGAGTTCGGTGCGCATTTCGAGGCGAAGCAGCGCATCGAGGTTGGAGAGCGGTTCGTCCATGAGGAGTACCTTGGGCTCGACGGCAAGCGCGCGGGCAACGGCGACGCGCTGGCGCTGGCCGCCCGAAAGCTTGTTCGGATAACGGTCGAGATACTGTTCGATATGCAGCAGGCCGGCGGCCTTTTCGACCTGCGCCTTGATGCGCGCCTCGTCTGCCTTCTGCATGCGTAGCCCGAAGGCGACGTTTTCGTACACCGTCATATGCGGGAAGACCGCGTAGTTTTGGAAGACCATCGCGAGCCCGCGATCCCTGGGAGCGAGCCCGAGGACCGACTTGTCGCCGATGCGGACATCGCCGCCGGATGCGGTTTCGAGACCGGCGATGATGCGCAGGAGCGTGGTCTTGCCGCAGCCGGACGGGCCGAGAAGCGAGACGAATTCACCGTCGTTGATCGTCAGCGAGACCTCTTTCAGGGCCTGGAATGCCCCGAAACTCTTGCGGACACGGTCGATGACAATATTGGCCATGGAATTGGTCCCGTTATTTGGAGGAAATGCCCCAGATCGCGAAAAGGTAGCGCCTGACCGCGAAGATGAAGACAACCGAGGGAAGGATGAGCATCAGGCCGCCGGCGAAGCGGTAATGCATCGGGCTTTCAGAAAGCACTGTCAGCAGATAGGCCGTCAGTGTGCGGTTGCGCACCGTCAGCACCGAGGCGGCGAAGACTTCGTTCCACGAGATGACGAACGCAAAGACGGCCGTTGCGACGATGCCCGGCAAGGCGAGCGGCGCCACGACCTTGAAAAAGGCCTGGATGCGGGTGCAGCCGAAAACCCATGCGGCTTCTTCCAGCTCTTTCGGGACGCCGAGGAAAATGCCCTGGGTCACCAGAGCAGCGAAGGGGAGCGCCAGGACCGTATGGATCAGGCCGACGCCGACGATCGTATCGTAAAGGCCGAGCCGGATGAAGGAGACGGTGAGCGGCAGCGCCAGGATCGCCAGCGGGAAGGCACGCGTCAGCAGGACCAGCAGCCGGTAGCTGTCCTTGCCCGGAAAATTGTAGCGGGCGAGCGCATAGCCCGCGGGCGCCCCGAGCAGGATGGAGAGGGCGACCGTGATGCCTGCGGCGCCCAGCGAATTGAGGAAGGAGCGGACGACCCCTTCCGTCTGCAGGAAGAGGATGAAGGGTTCGAGCGAGATGCCGGTCGGCAGGCCGGTCTTCGGCCAGATGTAGACGCCCTGTCGCCCGCCGAATGCGCCTAGCGCCACGAGATAGATCGGCACCAGAACCCAGGCGCAAAGCGCGGCGATACCGCTCCAGAGCAACCAGCGGCGCGATGAAACGAAGCTTGCGGGATTGGCGGTGGCGGCTGCTTCGGAACTGATGGCTTGTGTGCTCATGGCAGGCGCTCCGGGTCGACCTTGAAGGCCTTGAGATAGACGAGGGTTGCGGCGAGCGAGATGACCATGATCAGAACCGCATAGGCGGCCGCGACGCTGTAATTCTGGTTCTGGTTCTGCCAGTTATAGGCTTCGCCCACGAGAACCGGAAAATTACGGCCGCCCAGCGCATATACGACTGCGAACACCTCGAAGGCGAGCACGGTGCGCAGGATGAGGGCCGATTGCAGCGCCGGGCGGATCAACGGCAGCGTTATTTTCCAGAAGCGCGTCCAGGGACCGGCCCCGAAGATTTCGGCGGCTTCCTTGAACTCCTTCGGCACCTGGTTGAGGCCGGCGACGATGATGACCATGACGATCGCCGTGCCGCGCCAGATCTCCGCCACCGCGATGGCGATGAAAAGCGCAACCGGCGTCTGGTAGGAGAGCCAACTCGCCTGGCGGCTGATCACGCCGAGGCTGAAGAGCAGCGAGTTGAAATAACCGGTATTCTGAAGGATCGACAGCCAGACGAGGCCGGCGGCGAGATCCGAAATGCCGAGCGGGATCGTCCAAATCCACAGAATCGTCTCCCGCCCGCGGCCGATCTTGGCGACCATTGTGCCCATGGCGAGCGCGATGGCGATCTGGACCGGTACGACCACGATCGTCAGCAGGAACGTGTTGCGCACCGATTGCATGAAATTGATGTCCGTCACCATGCGCTGCATGTTTGCAGGCGACGGCGCGCCGTCATCCGAGACCGCCAGCCAGATCGTCTGCACCAGCGGCACGATGAAAAGCAGGCCGAGGAAAACGACGGATGGCAGGATCAGCAGATAGGGGATCCAGGGTCGGTTTTGGGTCATGGACTCCCGCCTCGAAAAGCAGGGTTGCAGAAAGAATGTCCGGGCATTCGCGCCCAGGCACTCCAGGGAGGATTATTGAACCGGGCAGGCGCCGTCACTCTTGGCATCCGGTGCCCAGCAGGGAGCCTTGGTATCGGTCATCAGCTTGGCCATGACGGCGCCCTGCTTGGCCAGCACGTCGCCGACGGGCTGGTTTTGCAGCACGATCAGCTGGAAGCTGTCCATATAGACCTTGTTGAACTCGCCGCCCTTGTCGCCGAGGCCGACTGGAAGAAGCGAGATCACGGCATCCTTGGCCGCCTGGGTCTTGGTAACGGCGCCGGCGAGAAGTGCTACGCCCTTGTCGAGATCCGGTGGCAACTGGACGTTCAGCGTCGGGAAGAAGCCGACCTTGGACGCGGTGAGCAGCTGGATCTTCTGGGTCGTCAGTGTTTCGATGATCTTCGTCGCGCCAGCCGCATCCGGGGCACCCTTCGGGATCGAAAGGCCTGCGAGAACGGGCATGTATCCGCGGCCCTTGGGGCCGGCCGGAGACGGGAATACGACATAGTCGTCCGGCGAGGCGGAAATGGCATTCTTCAGTCGGGCGACATGGTCCCAGGCGACCATGACTTCACCCGCGGCCAGCGGCTCCTGCATGAAGTCGTAATTGGTCGAGTTGGGGTTTACATAGGTCCAGAGCGCCTTGAGTTTCTCCCAGCCTGCCGCGGCATCGGCGTTCTTGAAGGTGCGCACTACGCCGCCGGTGAAGGATGGGTAGAAATAGCCTTGGAAGTAACGTGCCATCAGGCCCTTGGGACCGGCCGGGAAGCCGATTTGCGGCTGGCCCGTCGCCTGCTGCATGTTCTTGCCCCACTCGATCAGCTGATCGTAGGTGATGGCGTTGATATCGGCGCCCTTTGGCAGGTATTGCAGGGCTTCCTTCTTGGCGGCCATGACATAGGTTGCTTGCATCCACGGAATGTATTGCTGGATGGATTTGCCGAGCTTGCCGAGATCGAGGAGCGATTGCGGCATGCCGTCGGCAGCGAGCTTCTTAGCGAGATTATCAAGCGGTTCGAGCTGATCCTTGTCGGCGAGTGGTGAAAGCTCGCCGTGCAGCGCGCCGATCAGGCTGACGGTGTGCTTGCCGGCCTTGGCCTCCGCTTCCATGCGTACGGCGAACTGCGGCGGTTCCTCGACCACATAATCCACCTTGCCGGCATCCTTCAGCAGGTCCTGCCGCACGACGGTCGCCTCTTCGATCGGGCGAAGCTGGGTGGATACGAAAACCGTCTGGGCAAGCACCGGCGAAGCAAAGCCCAGCACAGTGGAAGCCAGAATTCCGAATGACGTGATGCGTTTCATATTCTCTCCTCCTTCATTGTTTTTATCTGTGATGCACTGTGTCGGATCATGCCGCCTTCATCGGACGGCGATGGCTGTCGCGATCGATGAATTCGATCGCGTGAAGCTCCTGCAGTTCCTCCGCAGGCTCGCCGGCGATCGCCCGCAACAGCAGCGAGGCGAAGCTCGCGCCGAGGTTTTCGCCGGTCATGCGCATGGTCGAGAGGGAAGGGTTGGTGAAGGCGCCCGTCGGCAGGTCGTCGTGACCGACAATGCTGATCGCGTCGCCGCCATCGATTTCGCGTAGCGCTCTGAGCGCTCCGATCGCCATTTCGTCCGTGGAGCAGACGAGGGCGGTGGGACGCGAAGGCTGCCGGAGCAGTTCCAGTGCGGCGAGATAGCCGCCCTGTTCCGTAGGCACGCCTTCGGCGCAGAGATCGGCATCCAGACCTGCCTCGTCCATCGCGGCCTTCCAGCCCGTGCGGCGCACATGCGCGAAGTAATAGTCCTGCGGCCCGGCAATATGGCCGATGCGGCGGTGGCCGGCGGCCTGAAAACGGACCGTTGCCGCGTGGAACCCGGCAAAACCGTCGCCGTCGATATAGGGATGCGGCACGAGGCTTTCGGTGCGTCCATTGGTGACGAAGGGAATGCCGCGCGACTGGAGAAATTCGACGCGTTCGTCCTGCCGCCTGGTGCGCACGAGAAGCATGGCATCGACGCGGCGGCCATCAACGAAACGACGGCATATATCGAGTTCGCTTTCACCGCGTGGCACAGGCGCGATGACCAGATTGAGGCCGGCACTCGCAAGATGCTCAGCACAGCTGGAGAGCATATCGAGGAAATGCGGTGGACCGATATGGCCGGGGTCGCTCGGCAGCGTGATGGCAACCAGTTCGGCGCGTTGCTTTCTCAGCCTGCGCGCCGACGCGTTGGGGCGATAGCCGACCATGTCTGCAGCCTCTCTCACACGCTTCCGGGTTGCTGCAGAGACATCGTCGTAACCGTCGAGTGCGCGGGAAACCGTGGTGATCGACAGTCCGAGCGACTGTGCGAGCTGCTTGAGATTTGCCAAGATCGTCCTCCCGAATGGCGCAAAGGATTCTCCAAAACGTTTTGGGAGTCAAGTCAAAACGTTTTGGATATCCCTCATGCATAGTCGCCACGATCATTCGAGAGCTGAGGGTCCCCGATACATCCGCCGTTGGGAAAAGGAACGGCGTGGGCACCTGGTGCCGCATGAGCAGGCGCCTGAAACGCCTTGGCGCAGTCGGCTTCGCCGGGCGCAATATCGGCAATCCGGGCATATGCCCTAGGATGGTCCGCAAGCGGACACAGCCCAACAGCCTTCCTCGCCGATTACCATGCTCTTAACCTTGATGCCCGGACCAGGCGACCATTTCGATTTTGGTCGCATGCCAGCCCATAGCGGCGCAACTACGAGCGATCTCTTAACCACGCAAAGTGAGCAGGACCCGATTAAATGCCAAACGCCAAGCGTTTCCAGGGGAGTTTGGTCGACTCGCTGGTAGAGGTCGATCATAGGGATTGACTTCCGAACTGCGCCCTCCGGAACAAAGCTTTCGCATGGCCGTTCGTTCTTTTGATGAACGGAAAAGGAAAGGCCAAGCCCCAGTGGCAATCAATCCAGGTACACGGACACACAGGAACGCAAGGCCAATCACATCGCTAATCGACGCTACACCCGAAGCTAAAGGAGGAATAACTCATGGATCATAGCAACCACATACGACTGACCGAAGAAGAATTCACACAGGCTAATCTGGAAGGCGCATCGATCTATGGTACTGATGATCACAAGGTTGGCACGGTTGACCACGTGCATGGAGCCGGCATCAGCAGCAGCGTCGTGATCGACGTTGGCGGCTTCCTTGGTATCGGCGCAAAGCCGGTGTCCGTTCGAGTGACCGATCTCGATTTCATGCGCGACGAAAGCGGCGAGATCCATGGCGTGACTTCCTGGACAAAGGACCAGCTGAAGGCAATGCCGGAGCATCGCGATTAAGCACTAGAAAGGAGCTTTCGCATGTGCGGCGGGCTCCCCGCTTCTAACCGAGGTGTCCATATGTGAGAGGTATCGAAGCCCACTGTCGTGCACGCCGGGCTGGTCTCGGCGCCCTTCATTACCGTCGACGACACCGGTGCCGGCCATATCAGGGGCAACGCCCAAGCTGTATCCATCGTTTGGTGGATCCATCCGCGGAGTTTGCAGAAAATTGCGCGTCCCTGGGCTGGCGAGACCAGAAAGATTCCAGACCTGTCGGAAGATACTTAGAGCAATTCCAGGAAGAGTGCGGAAGCGGTTCTCCGTCCGGAATTGCGAGACAACAAAGAGATAGAGCGGCTCGGAGATTCCGTGAAAAACTCAGCTGCTCTAGGATTCATCGCTGGAGAGACATGACCGATTTGACAAGGGTGGCTCGTCGCGAGGCACCTGTTTTACCGAATATCGAGGACAGATGCGTCTTAACCGTGCTGGGTGCGACGCCCAAAGCGTCCGCCATCTTTGCTACCGTGTCGAATTCCAGCGTTGCCTGCAGGACCCTCGCTTCTGCCGACGTGAGCGCGTACAGCTTAGCTGCGGCCTCGACCCCCGATGCCGTTGCTGGTTCTACCCGCCGAACGAACAGGGCAGCGTGAGCGGATCGTCCGACCTGATCAAAAGCCACCTGCGTTTGTGACTGTGGCAGAAGCCGCATCAGGTAGCCTAGCCATTCAATACCCTCGCTGTCCTTCATCTTGATGAGGGCCGGTGTTGGTGTGAGCAAGTTTTCTGGGCGTTCGAGGGGAGCCGCCAAACTTTCCCGGAGTAATCGGTCGGCGCTTGGGCCGGCGAGGCCGAGCCCGAGAACGCTGTTGCGAACGAGATCGCCGTGCGCAAGCAAGGTGTTGGCTACCTGATTGGTCCAGACCGGGCGTCCGGTGGCGTCCAGAATGAACACGCCCGCCTCAATTTGGTTGAGCGCCGCCTCGAGTGACCCTGAACGTAGCCGGTGCCTGCCCACCTCTCGACCGATAAGGGCGGCGCGCTGAAGATGCGGGACCAGGAGTTTTAACCTTGCGCGCAGTTCGTGGTCTACCAGGCCGTAATCCTTATCGGTAATGATAGTGAAGGCGGCCGCACCTGTCTTGTGACGCTGGATGTTGAAGATCGCCGCGTCAAAAAAACCCTGAGGCGCGACCCACTCTCTAAAGAATCGGCTGGCTTGGAATTCGTGAACCGGAACGAGGTCGCTTGCCGAAAAGATCTCTCCCGGATTAATGAAAATTGACGCTGGATAAATGGGATTGAGGGACAGGTATTTTTTCGTGTAGATCTGCAGAAAATTTGGATCAAATCCCCAAGAATAAAACGTTTCGCTATCGGGTCTGCTTCCGTCCCTCCAGTAAATTCGTGACGCTTTTCCTCGCACAAATCGACATACCAGCTCCAGAACCTTCGGCCAGATATCTTCATCAAGGACCGTCTCGTAGATAAATCCGATAATATCCGAAAGTTCTCTAATTTCAGCTTCAGAAAACGTCATTTGTTGCCCGGACGAAATTGATGAACCAAGTTTCAAAAGTATATCGTAGACTTTCTCTTTCGCGAACGCTCATTTGAAGGTAGTCCGGTTCTCAGGAGTTGTCACGTTATTGAGCGATGATGGAAGTACCTCCATGACTCGCTGAGATCATGCACCCGCGCCTGTCGCGGTTTTCAATGCGCTATTGCGCGGATGGGCAGATCGTCCTGCGCAAGTCGCTGCGACGCGGACGGAAGCATGCGCCGAAGTCACATCCTTCAATGTGGCTTCGGCGGCTGACTATCCGATTTCGACGCGCTCTAGATATAGATGCTGCATTTCCCGACACAGTTAGTCGGACGTCGCCATATACCGGCTGAGAATTTCGCCGATATCCGGTCCTTCGTGGCTATCATCCGCCTTGGCGCGATCCTCCACCGCGTGCAGGTGGTGATCCATGATTTCGGCGGCCTTGGCGAGATCCTGCCGTTTCAATGCTTCGATCAACTGGATATGCTCGTCGATGCCGCATTCTGCCGAATGCGGCCGGCCGAAACGGGCAAGGATCAATGACGAGCGGGACACGATCTGGCTGATGAAGTCGATCAACAACTTGGATCCCGTCAATTCGGCCAGGAGGATATGAAACTCCCCGGCAAGACGAATAGAGCGCGGAGACGATGCTTTAAGCGCCCGTTCCTCCTCGCGCACGTGGCTGATCAGGGCGTCGACGCCATCGCGCGGAATGCGCTTGCAAAGCCGTTCTATCACCTCGCGCTCTAGGCAGCGCCGCAGCGCGAACACTTCTACTGCCTCTTCCAGCGTCGGCATTGCAACTGCGGCGCCGCGGTTCGGCTTGATTTCCACCAACCCGTCGGAGGCCAGGCGCAGCAGCGCATTGCGTGCACTCGTACGGCTGACGCCGAACGTGTCGCCTATCGAATCCTCCGGCAGTTTGGTGCCCGGCTTCAGTGCCTGCTCGAGAATTGCCCGGCGCAGCGAGCCATAAATCGCATCACTTCTGCTGAGATTCGTAGACATTGCGCGCGGTTCTTTCGCCTGAATGCAGTTCGGCTTCGTATCGCACAGATATTGCATTAAATCCAGATATCAAAATTGCATGCAATTTTATCTTGAGTTTGTATTCGTATTGATCTAGCCTCCAATTCAATCCACAGAGAATAAAGCGAAAAGCAGCCTGGCGGAATGGGATTTCAACGACATGCATTGATTTATCGCTCAAGAACGAGCGGGCATTGCATGCAATCCGAGGGGAATTTGCAATGCGATTTACACGAATTATGGCAACCGGTGTTGCGCTTTTGGCGCTCTCGATGCCGGCGATGGCCGGGACGCTGAAATGGGGCGCCTCGCGCGATATCAGCTCGCTCGATCCTTATTCCTATGGTGACAGTTTTGCGCTTGGCGTGCTCAACCATGTCTATGAAGGACTGGTTCGCTACGATCGCAACCTGAAGATCGAACCGGCTCTGGCCACGTCCTGGGAGATCGTTTCGCCGACCACGTGGCGGTTTCACCTGCGCGACGACGTGAAATTCCATAACGGCGCCGATTTCACCGCGGAGGATGTGCAGGCGTCGCTGAAGCGCGCAAGCGATCCGAAATCGCCGCTGCGCGGCAATATTCCCGCGTATAAGGGCTCACGCGTCATCGATGCCCATACGATCGAGATCGATGTATCGGCTAACTATCCACTTCTCCTCAACGACCTGACCACCATCTACATCTTCGATGCCGTCTGGCTGAAGGACAACAGTGCTGAAGCACCGACCGATGTGGGCTCGGGTACCGAGGGCTATGCGACCTACCACGAGAACGGCACCGGTCCGTTCAAGATCGAAAGCCGCCAGCCTGACGCAAAGACGGTGTTCACCAAGTTCGACGGCTGGTGGGATAAGCCGCAGCACAATATCGACCGGATCGAATTCACCCCGATCGCATCCAATTCGACGCGTGTGGCGGCACTTCTGGCCGGTGATATCGACTTTACCGATCAGGCTCCGGTACAGGATATTCCACGCCTTCAAGCATCGCAGCAGGTGAGGGTGCTGGAAGGCACCGATCTTCGCACGGTGATGATCGGCTTCAGTCAGCGCGATCAGCTGATCGACGGCAAGCCGAACCTGATGAAGGATATCCGCGTCCGTCAGGCCATGCAGCTCGCGATTGATCTCGACCTCATCAACAAGAAGGTCATGCGCGGCAAGTCGCGCAATGCCGGTGCCCTCGTTGCGCCGCAGATCCCCGGTTACGATGCAGCGATCGACACGCCGATGAAGGCCGATCCGGAAAAAGCCAAGGAGCTGCTGAAAGCCGCCGGCGCTGAAGGCTTCGCCTTCAACTTCAACTGTGCCGACAGTCTCGTCAACGAGGAACAGGTCTGCCAGGCCGTCGCCTCCATGTGGTCGCGCGTTGGCCTAAAGCCGCAGCTCGATCAGGGCACCCGCGCCGTCCAGACGCCGAAACGCTCCTCGGGCAAGGTCGACGTCTATACGCTCGGCTGGGCGACGCTGCCGATGCTCGACACCTATAGCCTCACCTCGCAGGTGCTGCACACCAAGGAAGGCTCGTTCGGCATCTTCAACTGGGGCGGCTGGTCGGACAAGGAATTCGACAAGGTGACGGAAGCCTCCGCCGTCGAGCTCGATCAGACGAAGCGTCTGGCCATGGAAGGGCAGTCGCTGAAGATTGCCAAGGAACATGTGCTGATGATCCCGCTCCACCAGCAGCCGTTGGCCTGGGCCACGAATTCCAAGATCAAGGATTTTCCGCTCTTCTCAGACAACCTGCCCCGCCTGTGGCTGGTGAAGATGTAATCCCGCTCCCCTCGCTGTGGTTGAAGCGCGGTGAGGGGATACTTCGGGGCGATGCCGGCTGTTCGGCCGGCCCCGGCAAATTCAACGGGCAGGCTGCAAAGCCTGAAAACCACCCGGCCAAGGTCACATTCAGGAACGTCTCATGCTCGCCTTCCTCGTCAAGCGCGTCGGCAATGCCATTCTCGTCATGCTGACGGTCGCGTTCTTCGCCTTCCTGATCTTTCGGTTCCTCGGTGATCCGGTGGAGTTGATGGTCAACGAGAGTGCCACGCAGGTGGAACGCGATGAGCTTCGCGCCCGGCTGGGCCTCAACGATGGCTTCTTCGCGCAATATGTGCGCTTCGTCGGCAATGCGGCACATGGTGAGTTCGGCCTGTCCTGGCGCAACCAGCAATCCGTCACCACGCTGATTGCCGAACGCTTTCCGGCGACATTCGAACTGGTGATCATTGCCACGCTCCTATCGCTCCTGGTCGGCATCCCGCTCGGTGTGTTCACGGCGATCGGGCGAGGGCGGTGGTGGGCCGAAAGCCTGCAGTTCTCCTCCATCGTCGGCGTGTCGCTGCCGAGCTTTTTCGTGGGCATCATTCTTATCCTCGTCTTCTCTGTCAGCCTCGGGTGGCTGCCGGGCTATGGTCGCGGCGAGGTGGTCCAGCTCGGCTTGTGGTCGACAGGACTTTTGACCGCATCCGGAAGGGCGGCGCTCGTGCTGCCCGCTCTGTCACTGTCACTCTTTCAGATCACGCTCGTCATGCGCCTCGTCCGCGCCGAGATGCTGGAGATCTTGCGGGCGGATTTCATCAAGTTTGCCCGCGCCCGCGGCGTCAAGCACCGTGCCCTGTGGTTCCGCCATGCGTTGAAGAATTGCCTGATGCCGGTCGTCACGCTGACGGCCATGCAGGTCGGCAACCTGATCGCCTTCGCGCTGGTGACGGAAACCGTCTTCCAGTGGCCAGGCATGGGCATGCTCTTCATGCAGGCCGTTACCTTTGTCGATATCCCCGTCATGGCGGCCTATCTCTGCATTGTATCCTTCATTTTCGTGACGCTGAACACGCTCGTCGATATTGCCTATGCGGTGATCGATACGCGGCTGCGTGCCGCCTGACGGGAGCTCATCATGACCATTGTCGAACAGACCGCGAAAAAGCCCGCCCGCGCTACGCCGTCATGGATCGCGCGCCTTCGCGACAGCGATCTGTGGTGGAGCTTCTGGCATCATCCATCGGCGGTGATCGCTGCGGCATTGCTTCTTCTGCTTGTCGCCTCGGCCTTCCTTGCACCATGGATCACGGTTCAGAATCCTTATGATCTTGCCTCGCTCGATCTTCTGAACGCGGAAATCCCGCCGATCTGGATGGACGGCGGCCAGTGGCCCTTCCTGCTCGGAACGGATACGCAAGGGCGCGACCTGCTGTCGGCGGTGCTTTACGGCTCGCGTGCCTCGATCATCATCGGTGCGGCCTCAGTGGCTGTTTCGCTCCTGGTCGGCGCAATCGTCGGTCTGATTGCCGGCTATTACGGCAAGTGGGCGGATAGCCTTTTGATGCGGGCTGGTGACGTGCTCCTATCGATGCCGACCATGCTGATCGCCATTCTCGTTTCGGCGCTGGCGCGACAGGCCTTGCCGTCCTCGTTACGCGAGATCGGTTCATCCGGCGTCATCGTCTTTGCCATCTCGCTTTCCGCCTGGGTGCAATATGCCCGGACCGTGCGGGCGCTCACGATGGTCGAGCGCAACAAGGAGTATGTGCAGGCTGCGCGGCTGATCCGTGTGCCGACCTGGCGCGTTCTCGTTAAACATATCCTTCCCAACACCACCACGCCGCTGCTCGTTACCGCGACGCTCAATTTCGGCCTCGGCATCCTGATCGAGGCGACGCTGTCGTTCCTCGGCGTCGGCATGCCGCCCGAGCAACCGTCGCTCGGTACGCTGATCCGGATCGGCAACCAGTATCTATTTTCCGGTCAGTGGTGGATCGTGCTCTTTCCGGGTCTGCAACTCTGTCTTCTCGTCGTGTCGATCAACGTGCTCGGCGATTGGCTTCGTGACGCCCTCAATCCCAAACTGCGCTGAGGTATTTCCATGAGCGATCTTCTGATCAAAAACGCCAGGCCGATCGGCGGCGAGCTTGCCGATATCCGTATCGAGAACGGCCGGATCGCCGCCATTGGATCGTCACTGGCAGCGGAAGGCGTGCCGGTGGAAGATGCCGGCGGCCGCATTGCCATCCCCGGTTTGGTCGATGCCCATACCCACCTCGACAAGTCGCTGCTCGGCTACCCCTGGTACAAGAACGAGGTCGGCCCGCGGCTGATCGACAAGATCGATAACGAGCGCAAGGTCAAGCGCGACTACGGGCTCGATGCCCATGTTCAGTCGATGCGCCAGTCGCTGCAATCGGTCGGTTATGGCACGACGCTGATCCGCACCCATGTGGATATCGATACCGATCAGGGCCTGATCGCGCTCGAGGGCGTGATGGAAACCCGCAGGCAGCTCACCCGCGTGGTGGAGATCGAGATCGTCGCCTTCCCGCAATCCGGCCTGATACGCCGGCCGGGAACCGCCGAACTTATCGACAGGAGCATGGCCATGGGCGCCGATCTCGTCGGAGGGCTTGATCCCTGCGGCATGGATCGCGATCCGAAGGGGCATCTCGACACGATTTTCGCCATCGCGGAAAAGCACGGTAAAGGTATCGATATTCACCTTCACGAAGGCGGTGAGCTCGGCGCCTTTTCGATGGATATGACGTTCGAGCGCATTCGCGCTCACGGCATGCAGGGCAAGGTCGCCGTCAGCCATGCGTTTTGCCTCGGCGCGCCGGACTGGAACATGACGCAGGGCCTGATCGATACCTGCACCGAGCTCGATGTGCCGATCCTGACGACCGCGCCGCCTTCGCGCGAAGTACCGTCCCTCAAGCGCCTGCGCGCCGCAGGCGTACGCTTCGGCGCCGGCGTCGATGGCTTCCGTGACACCTGGGGGCCGTATGGTAACGGCGACATGCTGGAACGTGCCATGCTGCTTGGCATGAAGAACAACCTGCGACGCGATGACGAACTGGCACTTGCTCTTGATGTCTGCACGACCGGCGGTGCGGTTGCGATGGACCGTACCCGGCATGCTCTGGAGGTTGGCGGGCGGGGTGACATCGTTCTCGTCGAGGGCGAAACCCTCGGCGAAGCGATCGTCACCCATGCGCCCCGCAAGCTTGTGGTCACTGCCGGAAATATCGTTGCCCGAGACGGCAAGAGCCTGCGGGAACGGCCATGACATATGCACCCCGTTGGTCTGATCTTCCCCTTGGCAAGCGGCCTGACGGCCGCTGGGCACTTCGTGCGCGCTTCGTCATCGCCGACATGCCGCAAGGGCGGCGGCTGATCGAGAACGGCGAGGTCGTCATAGAGTGCGATCGCGTCGTCTGGGTCGGGCAGAACTTCGAAGGCGAAGTTTCTGCCCGTTACGACATGGGCGAGGCCCTGATCGGGCCGGGCTTTGTCGATCTCGACGCCTTGTCCGATCTCGATACGACCGTGCTCGGCATGGATAACCAACCTGGGTGGCAGAAAGGTCGTGTCTGGCCGACAGACTATGCGGCGCGGGCCTACGAAATGTACGCACCCGAAGAGTTGGCTTTCCAGAAGCGATACGCCTTCGCGCAACTGCTTCTGAATGGCATTACCTCGGCGCTGCCGATCGCCTCGCTCTTCTATCGGGCCTGGGGCGAAACGGTCGCGGAGTTTGAAGCGGGAGCCGAAGCGGCCGAAGATCTTGGCCTGCGCGTGTGGCTCGGGCCGGCCTTTCGCAGCGGCGGCGTTATTCTCGATGAGGCGGGCGTGATGCAACCTATCTTCGACGAAGAGCGGGGGCTTGCGGAGCTCGTCGAAGCCGCATCTTTCGCCCGCCGCGTTCACGGAACGGCCGGCGGCCTGATTTCCGGCCTACTCGCGCCTGATCGTGTCGAGACCTGCACAGAGGCACTGTTGCGCAAAACGTTCGCGCATGCACAGGACATGGACCTGCCGGTGCGCCTGCACATGGCCCAGGGCGATATGGAATTGCAGACCGTCCGCCGATTGCATGGTATGACGGCGCCGGAATGGCTGGATGGTCTCGGGCTCTTGTCTTCGCGGCTGATTGCGCCGCATGCCACGGTCGCGACCGACGCGGATCTTGACCGCTATGCCGCAAACAACGTCACCATCGCCCATTGCCCACTGGTTTCCGGCCGGCATGGGTCGATGCTCAAGTCCTTCTCGCGGCTCAAGGCCATGGGCATTCGCATAGGCATGGGAACCGACACGGCGCCGCCGGATATGGTCTTGAACATGGCGACCGGCCTGATCGTCAACCGGATCGCAGAAGGCCGCGCTGATGCTGGCTCAGCCGCCGATTTCTACGATGCGGCGACCATCGCCGGCGCCGATGCGCTGAAACGACCGGATCTTGGTCGTCTCTTCCCCGGCTCCAAGGCGGATATCGCCATATTCGACATGGCGGACCATATGATCGCGCCCCGTATCGATCCC
This sequence comes from Rhizobium tropici CIAT 899, assembly GCF_000330885.1. Classification (NCBI taxonomy): domain Bacteria; kingdom Pseudomonadati; phylum Pseudomonadota; class Alphaproteobacteria; order Hyphomicrobiales; family Rhizobiaceae; genus Martinezella; species Martinezella tropici. The sequence continues at coordinate 1,750,937 of NC_020062.1, read as the reverse complement.
ATCCAGACGCTCGTCTATGGTGCGACCGGTCGCGTCACCCGCGCCACGATCGTCGACGGGCGCCTGTCGATGCGCGATGGGGCGGTAGCCGGTATCGATCTCGTTGCCGACCGTGGCAGGGCTCAGGCGCAGTTCGACGGCCTTGTCGCCCGCTACCCCGAGCGCACATTCGGCCACCCGCCGGTGAGCGAGATTTTCCCGTCAAGCTATCCCTTGTACCCAGTCGTCAGCGAGGTCCTGTCATGACCGCCGTAATCCATCCCTCCATATCGGGTGTACCGGCGCTCGACGTCAGGGGCCTCTCGGTGGAGTTTCCGAAGCGTAAGGGCGTTCTGACCGCGCTGTCCGACGTGTCCCTCACCATCCGGCGCGGCGAAATTCTCGGTGTCGTCGGCGAAAGCGGTGCCGGCAAGTCGATGACCGGCATGTCCGTTCTGGGACTTCTCGAACCGCCGGGCCGGATTTCAACCGGTGAGATCCGCATCGGCGGCAAGCGCACCGACAATCTTGGCGAAGCCGAAATGGCGCGGATCCGTGGCCGTATGGTCGGTGCCATCTTTCAGGACCCTTTGACCTCGCTCAACCCACTCTTCTCCATCGGCCAGCAATTGATCGAGACGATCCGCCTGCATTCGGATCGCAGCCGCGCGGAGGCGAGAGCTTATGCGATCGACCTTCTGAAACAGGTCGGCATTCCCGGCGCCGACGAGCGGATCGATCATTACCCACACCAGTTTTCCGGCGGCATGCGCCAGCGGGTTGTCATCGCGCTGGCGCTGGCGGGCAACCCGCAACTGATCATCGCCGATGAACCGACCACGGCGCTCGATGTATCGATCCAGGCGCAGATCACTGCACTATTGCGAAAACTTTGCCGCGAGCACGGTACCGGCGTCATGCTCGTCACCCACGATATGGGGGTGATCGCCGAAACGGCCGATCGTGTCGCGGTCATGTATGCCGGTCGCGTCATTGAGATCGGGCCGGTGGATGAGGTGCTGAGCCGGCCGAAACATCCCTACACGCGCGGCCTGATGGGCTCCATCCCGGCGCTTGGTGCACGGGTGGAAAGGCTTGCCCAGATCGATGGCGCCATGCCGCGTCTCAATGCGATCCCGTCAGGCTGTGCCTTCAATCCCCGCTGTCCCGATGCCGGGCCGCGCTGCCGGCAGGTGCGCCCGGCGATGGTGGCCAAAGGGTATGCCGCGGACGAGGGCAGTGTTGCCTGTCTGGTCCACGATGGAGGTGTGCAGTGAGAAGCGCTAGAAATGCACTGGAAGTCGATCAGCTGAGCCGTGTCTTCGACGTTTCGGCTCCATGGCTCAACCGGATGATCGATCGCAAGCCAAAGCGCTATCTACGCGCTGTGCAGGATGTCACTTTCGTCGTCGAGAGGGGCAAATGCCTGGCGCTTGTAGGCGAATCCGGCTGCGGCAAGTCCACTGTGGCGCGACTTGTGACCGGGCTCTATCGCCCCAGCGAAGGCGCCATCGTGTTCGGACCGTCATCAGATGGCCGCCCGATGGAGGCGCAGATGATCTTTCAGGATCCGCATGCCAGCCTCAATCCACGCTGGCGTGTCGGCGACATCATTGCCGAGCCGATCCGCGAATTTGGCCTGCGTGAAGGAAGTGACGCCATCGATGGGCGTGTTGCGGAACTGCTGCACACCGTCGGTCTTTCGCCGGATGATGCCAAGCGCTTTCCGCACGAGTTTTCCGGCGGCCAGCGGCAGCGCATATCGATCGCCCGAGCGTTGGCAAGCGAGCCGGAATTTCTCGTTTGCGACGAACCGACATCGGCGCTCGACGTCTCTGTTCAGGCGCAGATCCTCAATCTCATGCGCAAACTGCAGGACGAGCTCGGTCTCACCTATCTCTTCATAAGCCACAACCTTGCCGTCGTCCGTCACATGGCTGACCGGATCGCCGTCATGTATCTCGGCCGCATCGTCGAGGCGGCGGACACGGAGGCGCTCTTTGCCAATCCGCAACATCCCTATACGCAATTGCTGCTCCAGACGATCCCGGACGTGGTGTCGCCCAACCGCAACCGTCAGATGATGGGCGGTGAGCCACCAAGCCCCCTTGAGCCCCCGACAGGATGTGCCTTTCATCCCCGCTGTCCGATAGCGACCGAGATATGTCAATCGATTGCCCCTGATGTACGCCCGCGTCAGGGCGGGGGCACGATTGCCTGTCATCTGGCGTCAAGGGACTGAGTATTAAAGGAATTTTCCAATGACGATGACAGTTGATGAAGCCATCGGAAACGAACGAACCGGCTTCGATTTCACCGCGCTGACGGCGCGCGAGCGCTACAAGCTGATGATCGGGACGATCATCCCGCGGCCGGTCGCCCTTGTCACGACGGTCGATGAGGATGACCGCATCAATGCCGCACCGTTCAGCTTCTTCAACTGCCTGTCTGCCGATCCGCCAATTCTTGCTCTTGGCGTCGAGACCAATCCCGACATGTCGTTTAAGGACACCAGCCACAATATCCGCATGACCGAAGTCTTCACGGTCAATATCGTGTCCTTCGCCATCGCCGAGGCGATGCATCAATGTGCTGCGAAATATCCGCGCGGGGTCGACGAACTGAAGGAAGCGGGGCTGACGGCCATGCCGGGAACGAAGATCGCCGCTCCCTACATCAAGGAAGCCCCGGCGGCTTTCGAATGCCGCCGCCACATCACGCTTGAACTCGGAAAGTCGCGTCAGATCATCATGGGCGAAATCCTGTTTGCGCATTATCAGGATGGCGTTGTCGATGATAACCTTCATGTGGATCCGGCCGGCATCGACGCGATCGCCCGGCTCGGTGGCGATACCTGCTGCACGATCCGGGACCGGTTCGAGATGTTGACGCCGAAGTTGTGATCCTGCCGCTCGAACCGGACGGAGATCCTAATATCTTCGCGGCTTCGGGCTCTCTGGTGTCAGTGGCCAGGCGATAAGGACTGAAGAGGAAGCCTGATGTTGCGAGGTCTCTCTCACGAATGAAATTCGCGAGCCAGGAGCCGACATTCCATAATCAAGCGCCTTCCTGACAGTTTCCGGGTTCGGCGCGTGCTTGATAGCGGTAGGGATATCTATAATTGTAATGAAACAATATACAGATTGACATGATCAATTGTCTCTTTCACGCTGATGTCATGAACATCAAGCGCAAGAAGGGGATGGAAATCATGATGGCGCCGGCTGGGGCATCGGCAAGGCACTGGTGCGCGTCATGGTGATGATGGTGGCCGTGCCGGACGTAGAGGCGGCGCGGCGGCGCATTGCGCCATATGTGTTGCGCACGCCGTTGAGGCTCTCGCAAGCTCTCTCTCAACGACTGAACGTTCCGGTCCATCTGAAGCTCGAAAATCATCAGCAAACGGGCAGTTTCAAGCTACGCGGTGCGACCAACGCGCTTCTTGGCCTGACCGAGGAGGCTCGTGCCCGCGGTCTGGTGACGGCATCCACCGGCAATCACGGGCGGGCCGTAGCCCATGCCGCTAAATCTATGGGTGCGCGCGCGACCGTATGCCTTTCCGCACTTGTTCCTGCCAATAAAGTCGAGGCTATCCGAAGCCTTGGAGCGGATGTGCGCATTGTCGGGTATTCACAGGATGATGCCATGCAAGAGGTCGAGCGTCTGAACCGCGAAGAGGGAATGTGTTTCGTGCCGCCCTTCGACGATGCCGCCGTCATTGCTGGCCAAGGTACGGTGGGACTCGAGGTCGCCGACGATCTGCCTGAGACGAGGCTTGTTCTCATACCATTGTCGGGAGGCGGGCTGGCCTCGGGTGTCGCAGCCGCGATCAAGGGTCGCCTGGCGAGCGCCAAGGTCGTCGGCGTGTCGATGGAACAGGGGGCTGCTATGGCGGCGAGCCTTGCGGCGGGACGGCCGATCGATGTGCAGGAGGTCGAGACCCTGGCGGATTCGCTGGGCGGCGGCATCGGGCTCGACAATCGGCTGACTTTTCCGATGTGCCGTTCGCTTCTCGATGATGTGATCCTCCTCAGTGAAGAGGAGATCGCCGCCGGCATTCGCCATGCGGCCTTGATTGAGGGATTGACCGTAGAAGGGGCCGGCGCTGTCGGGATGGCGGCACTGCTCGCCGGCAAGATCAAGCCCGATGGTCCGACGGTTGTTATCGTGTCCGGAGGCAATATCGATCCGGCGACTCATCGGGCAATCGTCAGTGGTGGCGATAGGGGAGTGGCGCCATGACCCGTGTGCTGATCCTGACGGAAACAGATCTTCGCATGATCGTTCAGCTCGATAGCGATGCCGTCAATTGCGTTGAGCAGGCTTTTGCGGCACTGGCGACAAAGGCCGTGGAAATGCCGCCGATCATGCGGCTCGATATTCCCGCCCATCGTGGCGAGGTCGACGTGAAGACGGCCTATGTTCCCGATCTCGACAGTTTCGCGATCAAGGTGAGCCCCGGCTTTTTCAACAATCCCTCGCTTGGACTGCCCAGCACAAACGGATTGATGGTGCTCCTGTCTGCCAGCACCGGTCTGGTCGAGGCGCTCCTGCTCGACAATGGCTATCTGACGGATGTGCGCACCGCCGCGGCAGGTGCCGTCGCCGCGCGGCATCTTTCCCGGACGGATGCCCGGATCGCTGCAATTTTGGGAGCTGGCATGCAAGCCCGCCTGCAATTGCGCGCGCTCACGCTTGTCCGGCCGATCGAGGCGGCCCGGATCTGGGCGCGGGATCTGGCAAAGGCCGAAAGGCTCGCTTCGGAATTGACGGCCGAATTCGGCCTTCCGGTAACGGCTGAAGCCGATGCCGAACAGGCCTGCCGGGGCGCCGATATCATCGTGACGACGACGCCTTCGGACAGGCCGATCCTCGATGCCGGCTGGCTGCAGCCGGGCCAGCATATCACCGCAATGGGTTCCGACGCCGAGCACAAGAACGAGATCGATCCGGCCACTATTCCGAAGGCCGCGCCTTACGTCGCCGACAGCCTGAAGCAGACGCGGCGGCTGGGCGAGCTTCATCATGCGATCGCCACAGGGCTTGTGAGCGAGACCGACGATTTTCCCGAACTCGGGGCCATCGTCTCGGGTCAGATTGCCGGCCGCCGGTCGCGCGCGGCGATCACGCTTTGCGATCTCACCGGGACCGGCGTCCAGGATACCGCCATTGCCACGCTTGCCCATCGCCGTGCCGTCTCGGCGGGCGTGGGCCAAGCGATCGAAACGACCAAAGCATCAGGAGACCAAGCGTGAGCGAACCGACCCTCAATTTCACCCGCGCCGAATATGCCGCGCGGCTCGAAAAGACCCGCCGCGCCATGGAAAAAGCCGGTGTCGATCTCGTCATCGTGACGGATCCGTCCAACATGCACTGGCTTACCGGTTATGACGGCTGGTCCTTTTACGTGCATCAATGCGTCCTAGTGCCAGGCTCCGGCGAGCCGATCTGGTACGGCCGCGGCCAGGATGCCAATGGCGCCAAGCGCACGGCCTATCTCTCCGACGACAATATCATCGGCTATCCCGATCACTATGTGCAGTCGAACGAGCGCCATCCGATGGATCTGCTCTCGAAGATCATCGAGGAGCGCGGCTGGGCCAATGCCTCGATCGCCGTCGAGATGGACAATTACTGGTTCACCGCCGCGGCCTATGCCTCACTCGTCAAACACCTGCCGAATGCCCGTTTCAAGGATGCGAGAGGGCTCGTGAACTGGCAGCGCGCCGTCAAAAGCCCGACCGAGCTTGATTATATGCGCAAGGCGGGTCGCATCGTCGAAGCCATGCACCAGCGGATCGTCGAAAAGGTCGAGCCGGGTATCCGCAAGTCCGATCTTGTCGCCGAAATCTACGATGCCGGCATTCGCGGCGTCGACGGCTTCGGCGGGGACTATGCCGCAATCGTTCCGCTGCTGCCATCGGGTGCGGATGCCTCCGCCCCGCATCTGACCTGGGACGACAAGCCGATGAAGAGCGGCGAGGGTACCTTCTTCGAGATCGCCGGCTGCTATCGCCGCTATCATTGCCCGCTGTCGCGCACCGTCTTTCTCGGCACGCCGACGCAGGCCTTTCTCGACGCGGAGAAGGCGACGCTCGAGGGCATGGAGGCCGGCCTGGCCGCCGCCAAGCCAGGTAACGTCTGCGAAGACATTGCCAACGCCTTCTTCGCGGTCTTGAAGAAATACGGGATCGTCAAGGACAACCGCACGGGCTATCCGATCGGCCTTTCCTATCCGCCGGATTGGGGCGAGCGGACCATGAGCCTGCGCCCCGGCGATCGCACCGAATTGCTACCGGGCATGACCTTTCATTTCATGACCGGTCTCTGGCTGGAGGACATGGGTATGGAAATCACCGAAAGCATCGTCATCACCGAGAGCGGCGTCGAGTGCCTCTCCAACGTCCCCCGGCGACTGGTCGTGAAGTGATATCTGAGATGAACAGCATGAGCATTTCCAAACGACCATCGCCGATCACGCCGACAGTCGATTTCGATTGCGACGGCATCCAGCACGGGCATCTACGCCTTCCGTGGTCGCGCGACGATTCCGCCTGGGGTTCGATCATGATCCCGATCTGCGTCATCAGGAACGGCGAAGGGCCGACCGCGCTTTTAACCGGGGCCAATCACGGCGATGAATATGAAGGGCCCGTCGCGCTCTTCGATCTCGCCCGCACGCTGAAGCGGGAGGAGATCAAGGGGCGGATCATCATCGTCCCTGCGATGAATTACCCTGCTTTCCGGGCGGCCACCCGTACCTCGCCGATCGACAAGGGTAATCTCAATCGGAGTTTTCCCGGCCGGCCCGACGGCAGCGTAACCGAGAAGATCGCCGACTATTTTACCCGTTACCTGCTGCCGCTTGCCGATATCGTGCTCGATTTTCATTCGGGCGGCCGGACGCTTGATTTCCTGCCCTATGCCGCAGCGCATGCTCTGCCGGACAAGGGGCAGGAAAAGGCCTGCTTCGATGGCGTTGCCGCGTTTTCCGCACCCTATTCCATGCGGATGATCGAGATCGATGCCGTCGGCATGTACGACACCGCGGCGGAGGAGATGGGCAAGGTCTTTGTGACCACCGAGCTTTCCGGCGGTGGAACCATATCGGCGCGTACGGCTTCCATTGCCAAGCGCGGCGTTCTGAATGTCCTGAAGCACGCCGGAATTGTCCCAGGTGCGCCGGAGGTCGAAGCGACGCAATGGCTCGATATGCCGTCCTCCGATTGCTTCGTCTTCGCCGAGGCTGAGGGTCTTTTCGAGCCGCTGAAGGATCTTGGCGACACGGTCGCGCGAGGAGAGATCATCGCCCGCATCCATCCGATCGGCCGCACCGGATCCGAGCCCTTTGACTATCGGGCGGCGCTGGACGGTGTTCTCGCCGCACGTCATTTCCCCGGGCTCATCAAGACTGGGGATTGCCTGGCCGTCGTCGCAACTTTGACGGAGGCGCCTTGAATTCCCGTGCCGTGACAGCGCGGCGCGGGTCACCACCCCGTTATGGGCAAAGATCCGGAAAACCGGACAGCCGATGACGAATTTCAACCACAGAGGAGTGAACCATGAGATCGAATTTTTACCGCAGCATCGCCGCCATGGGCCTGACCATTGGTCTCGCCGTTTCAGCCCATGCCGCCAGCCTCGAGCAGATCAAGAAGGATGGCTACATCCGCGGCGCCAGCGCGAACGAGGTTCCTTACAGCTACATGGACGAGAGCGGGGCCGCCAAGGGCATTGGTCCCGATGTCGCCGCTGCCGTCCTGAAGTCGATGGGTGTCAAGGAAGTCGACTGGACCGTGACGCCTTTCGGCTCGCTGATCCCCGGCCTGAAGGCCAAGCGCTTCGACTTCGTTGCCGCCGAGCAGAACATCCTGCCCGAACGCTGCAAGCAGGTTCAGTTCACCACGCCGAACTCCAGCTATGGCGAGGGACTATTGGTGCCGAAGGGCAATCCGAAGAAGCTGCATTCCTATGAAGACATCAAGAAGGATCCGTCGCTGAAAGTTGCGATCGTGTCCGGTGCCGATCAGCTCGATTTCTTCCATGGTCTCGGCATTCCGGAATCCCAGATCGTCATGATCCAGGCGAATGCGGATGCGCTGTCCACGATCCAGACCGGCCGCGCCGACGCTTATGCGGCAACCGAGCTGACAGTCGCCAAACTCGTTCAGGGCAGCACGAATGTCGAGCACGCCGAGCCGTTTACCGACCCGGTCATCAACGGAAAGTCGGTCAGAAGCTATGGCGGCTTCGATTTCCGGCTTGAGGACAAGGAACTCTACAAGGCCTTCAATACCGCTCTCGAGGCTTTCAAGAAGACCGACGACTACAAGAAGATCCTGATGTCCTATGGTCTGAGTGCCGAAAGCGTCGAGGCCGCACGCGCGAAGAGCACCGAAGACCTGTGCGCGGGCAAGTGAGCCTATTGATAATCGGGAACGATCTGGCGGCGTCTGTGGACGATCGCCAGGTTGTTCGGCCCCTCCCATCCTGAAACGGAGGTGACCTAAGAATGAGTTGGACACATTATCTGCCCGCATTGCTGAAGGGCGCCGAGGTGACGGCGCTCATCGCAATCGCCTCCATGTTTCTTGGTGCGATCTTCGCCTTTGCGGCCGGCCTTGCACGCTTTGCCGGAGGGCGGTTGCTCTCCGGAATCGCGATCGTCTATATTGAGATCTTTCGCGGCACATCGCTTCTGGTGCAGCTCTTCTGGCTCTATTACGCGCTGCCGCTGATAGGGATTTCCTTCGATCCCATCACGACAGGCATCGCCGGTCTGGCGCTCAATATCGGCGCCTATGGCGCAGAGGTGGTGCGCGGCGCGCTGCAGGCGGTTCCCGACACCCAGCATGAGGCGGCTCGCGCCCTGAATTTCGGGCAGGGCCAGGCGCTCTTCCATATCGTCCTGCCGCAGGCCGTGGTCGAAATGATGCCGGCCTTCGGCAACCTTGCCGTGCAGAACCTGAAGGATACGGCATTGGTCTCGCTGATCTCCATCAGCGATCTGACCTTCCAGGCGCAGCAATTGCGCAACATCACGCTCGACAGCGTGACGATCTATTCACTGACGCTTGTCGGATATTTCATCATGGCGCTCATTCTGGTTGCCTTCATGCGCTGGCTGGAGGCGGTTCTTCGCCGTGGCGTCGCTTTTCCCGGGAGGGCGCCGGCATGATGTATGGCTTCACCTGGGATACGACGACGACGCTGTCCTTTGCACTGTCGATCCTGCCGATCCTCGGCATCGGCCTGATCGTCACGCTGGAGGCGGCGGCCGCCGGTTTCGCGATCGCGCTTGTCCTCGGCCTCGTCTTTGCCTTGCTCAGGCGCAGCCGCTTCGTCGCGATCTCCTGGCCGACGGCCTTTGTCATCGAATTCCTGCGCGACACGCCGTTGCTCGTCCAGCTCTTCTTCCTCTATTACGTTCTGCCGATCTATGGCATCACATTGCCAGCCTTCCTGACTGGCGCTTTGGCGCTCGGGCTGCAATATTCGGCCTATACGTCGGAGGTTTATCGCGGCGGCCTCGATGCGGTGCCTCGTGGGCAATGGGAGGCGGCGACGGCGCTCAATCTTGGCCATGGGCGTACCTATTGGGATATCATCATCCCGCAGGCCATTCCTCGCATCGTTCCGGCCATGGGCAATTATCTCGTCTCCATGCTGAAGGAGACGCCGGTGCTTTCGGTCGTCACGGTGGTTGATATGCTCAACCTCGCCAATCTCATCGGGGATCGGACGTTCGAGTATCTGGTGCCGCTTTCCCTTGTCGGCCTGATCTTTCTCATCCTCACGCTCGTCTGCTCGGCGGCCATTCATTGGCTCGAAAAGGCGTTGCCGAAAAACGGAATCGCTCTCAAATGACGCAACCATTGATCCGCTTTCAAGATGTGACCAAGCGCTACGGCCACCTGACCGTCCTCGACAATTTCTGCTTCGACGTCACGCCCGGCGAGAAGGTGACGCTGATCGGCCCTTCCGGCTCCGGAAAGTCGACAGTCCTGCGCATCCTGATGACGCTCGAGCCTTTCCAGGAGGGAACTTTGCATCTGGCCGGCATGTCCTATCATCAGGACAATGGCCGTGGCCGATTCCTAGCGAGTGAGGCGCATCTGCGCCAGATCCGTACGCATGTCGGCATGGTCTTCCAGAGCTTCAACCTGTTTCCGCACATGACCGTGCTGCGCAACGTCGTCGAGGCGCCGACACGCGTGCTCGGGCTTGGCCGGGCGGAGGCCGAGTGCCGCGGGGTCGACCTCTTGCGCATGGTCGGACTTTCGGAGAAGAAGGATTATTATCCGAGCCAGCTTTCCGGCGGCCAGCAGCAGCGCGTGGCGATCGCCCGTGCGCTTGCCATGCGTCCGCGCGTGCTGCTGTTCGACGAGCCGACATCGGCGCTCGATCCGCAGCTAGTCGGCGAGGTGCTCGGCGTCATCCGTGACCTTGCTCATGAGCACGATCTGACCATGCTGCTTGTCACCCACGAAATGCGCTTTGCCCGCGAAGTCTCCGACCGTGTCTGCTTCTTCGACAAGGGCCGTATCTGCGAGCAAGGCAAGCCGGAAGATATCTTCAGCGCGCCGAAGGAAGACCGCACCAAGGAGTTTCTGGGCTCGATCCTTTGACGGGATCGGGTTGCGGCAAGGCTAGACGATGGAACCGACGTCGAAGACGGGCGGCAATTGCTCGAAGGTGCCGCGCACGGTTTCCAACGCCGAGCGAAGGGCGGAATGAGACAGACGGCCGCCGAGGCAGATGCGGATGCCACCGACCGGTCGCTCTCCACCCGCGACAAACGGATCGGACGGCGTGACCGCGACACCCTTGCGGGCAAGCGCCCGCACGAGGCCTTCCTCCGTCCAGCGCTCGGGAACAGAAAGCCACGCGCAAAGTGACAGGGGATGGCTGCCGCCGACGAATGGCGCCAGCACATCGGAGACGATTGCCTGCCGCGCCTCGGCCTCGCTTCGCTGGACGGCAAGCAGGGCTTGCGCCGTCCCATCGAAAACCCAGCGCGAGGCCATTTCGGCAACGACGTTGGTGGCGCTCCATCCGGTCACGCGCAGGATAGAGGCGGCACGGATCGAATAATGCGCCGGTACGACAAGATAGCCGATACGCAATCCCGTCATCACGGATTTGGTGAAGCTGGTCACGAAGAAGCCGAGTTCGGGTATGAGATCCGCCATTGAGGGAAGGGGATCCCGCAGCATGGGCTTGTAGACCTCATCCTCGATGACGAAGATATTGTGCCGACGGGCTATGTCGGCGATTGCGCGCCGGCGCTCGGCCCCCATTACGTGACTGGTGGGATTGCCGAGCGAGGAAACGATCACAAGCGCCGACACATCGCCGATGGCGCAGGCCGCCTCGAAGGCGTCGGGCAGGATACCCTCGCGATCGGTCGCAAGGCCGCGCAGTGTGAAGCCTAGGACGTTGGCAAGGCCGATGATGCCGTGATCGGTCAGGTTCTCGGTCAGGACCACTTCGCCCGGACGAACGACCGAAGCGACGGCAAGAAAGAGGCCGTGAGCGGCGCCATTTGTGATGAGGATCCGATCCGGATCGGTTGTGACCGACAAGCCGGCGAGCCAGACCCGTGCTGCCGCGCGATGGGCGTCGAGGCCGGCGATCGGACGGCAGGGCCGCATGAAGCTGCTATTGTCGCTTTCGGCAAGCGCCTGCATGAGTTCACGGGCCGATCGCTCATGCGCCTCGGTATAAACAGCACGGATGATGGAAAGATCGGCGCTGCCGCTCGGATCGCGATCGAGCATGAAGCTGTCCGCGCGTTCGGTGACGCGGCTGCGCACGAAGGTGCCCCGCCCGACCTCGCCCCGCAGATAGCCGCGGCGCTCCGCCTCCTTGTAGCTCAGGCTCACGGTCTGGACCGAAATGCCCAGCGCATGGGCGAGATCGCGATGGGTTGGCATCTGCGCGTGCACCGGCAGGATACCGTCATCGATGTCGGATATAATCTTGTCGGTGAGCAGCTTGTGCTTGGTCGCACCCTTGCGATGCTGGAGGACGGGCTTCCAGGCGCCATTGTCCTGGTCTTTGGAATCATGACGATACATGGATTGATCCGGTACAATTATTGAGATCCATGTACACCATCCAATGCTCGATGGCGATGAGCGAATGAGGTTGACCGGCCCATTGTTCACGACGGGCCGGGTGATTATCCGCAAAGTGGAGTGAATTTTTTCCCGTCAGGTGCCAGATCAGCGGTTCGAAAGCACGCTTTCGATGGCGCTGGCAGCCGCCTTGACGACGATATCGGCTTCCTCGCGCGTCAGGCACAGCGGCGGTGCGAAGCCGAGGATATCTCCCTGCGGCATGGCGCGGCCGATGACGCCGCGCTCGAGCAGTGCAGCCGCCACCTGCGGACCGATCTTCTGCGCGGGATCGAAGAATTTGCGGTCGTCCTTGTCCTCGACGAATTCGATGGCAGCCATCAGCCCATCGCCACGAACCTCGCCGACATGCCTGTGGCCGCCGACGGCTTTCGCAAGTTCGGAGCGGAAATAGGCGCCGGTCGAGCCCGCATTTTCAACGATGCCGAGTTCATCGACCAGCTCGAGATTGGCGATGCCGGCGGCCGCGCAGATCGGATGGGCGGAATAGGTCCAGCCATGGCCGATGGCGCCGAGCTGGTCGGACCCTTGCACGAGCACCTGCCACATTTTGTCGGAGACGATGCTGCCCGAAAGCGGCGCATAGGCAGACGTCAGGCCCTTGGCGATGGTGATCAGATCCGGCTTCATGCCGTAATGATCGGAACCGAACATCGTGCCGAGACGGCCGAAGCCGGTGACGACCTCGTCGGCCACGAGCAGGACGTCATATTTGTCGAGAACGGCCTGAATCTTCTGCCAATAGGTCTTCGGCGGCGGCACGATGCCGCCAGTGCCGAGGATGGGTTCGCCGATAAAGGCTGCAACCGTTTCCGGACCTTCCGCCAGGATCATTTCCTCCAGCTTGTCGGCGCAATGCTGCGCGAACTGTTCCTCGTTCATCGAACGGTCGGCTCGGCGGAAGAAATAGGGCGCCTCGGTATGAAGGATCGGCGCGCGCGGCAGGTCGAAGGCCTTGTGGAACAGTTCGAGGCCGGTGACGCTACCTGTCATGACGCCGGAGCCATGATAGCCGCGCCAGCGAGAGATGATCTTCTTCTTTTCCGGCCGGCCGAGAATATTGTTGAAATACCAGATGAGCTTGATGTTGGTCTCATTGGCATCAGAGCCGGAAAGGCCGAAATAGACGCGGCTCATGCCTTCCGGCGCGCGATCGATGATCATCTTCGAAAGCGTGATCGAGGCTTCCGTGCCGTGGCCGACATAGGCGTGATAATAGGCGAGGTTCTTTGCCTGCTCGGCGATCGCATCGGCGATCTTCTGCCTGCCATAGCCGACATTGACGCAGTAAAGGCCGGCAAAGGCATCGAGGCTCTTCTTGCCATTGGTATCCGTGATGTAGACGCCTTCGGCACCGGCAATCACGCGGGTCGGCGTCTCGCCGCGGGCGTGCATGCCCATATGCGTCGAAGGATGGAAAAGGTGATCCCTATCCCAGGCGTTCAGTTCGTTGCGCTTGTCCAACATGTTATGCTTCCTTCCTTTCGTGTCGGGCGCGTCAGGCTGTCGTGTCGACGCAGAGATATTTGAGCTCGGTGAAAGCCTCGATGCCGTGGCGGGAGCCTTCGCGGCCGAGACCGGATTGCTTCCAGCCGCCAAACGGGATCGGGCCGCCGGTTATCTTCGCGCGATTGATGGCGACCATGCCGTATTCGAGCGCCCGGCCGAGCCGCATCTGGCGCGCGCCGTTGGCCGTGACAACGTAGGCGACAAGGCCATATTCCGTGTCGTTGGCCCGGGCTACGACTTCGTCCTCGCTGTCGAAGACGCTGACGGCTGCGACCGGACCGAAGGTTTCCTCGTGCATGATCAATGCGTCCGGCGAGAGCTCGACGAGTAGGGTCGGCTGGTAGAAGAGAGAGCCGGCCGCATGGCGCTTGCCACCGGTGACAAGCCGTGCGCCATGCTTCAACGCGTCGGCGACCTGTTCCTCGACCTTCGCAATGGCGCGTTCGTGCATGAGAGGTCCGATATCGACGGCACCGTCCAGTCCATTTCCGACCTTGAGGGCTTCTATGCGCTTGGCGAACGCCGCAACGAAAGCGTCCATGATCGGGCGCTGGACGAAGATGCGGTTGGCGGCGAGGCAATCCTGGCCGGAGGTCGCGAATTTGGCATTGATGGCGATATCGACGGCGCGATGGAGGTCGGCATCGTCGAAGACGATCAAGGGCGCGTGGCCGCCAAGTTCCATCACAAGACGCTTCATTGTTCCCGCACACTGGCCGGCGATCAGCTTGCCGATCTCCGTCGAGCCGGTGAAGCTCAATGCTCTGATCCGCGGATCGTCGCAGAAGGCGCCGACGATGGTTGCGGCATCGCCGGTCAGGACGTTGAAGACACCGGCGGGGAGCCCGGCGCGTTCGCCGAGTTCGGCAAGCGCCAGTGCCGATAGCGGTGTTTCGGACGAGGGGTGGGCAACGACGGTGCAGCCGGCGGCAAGTGCGGCAGCGGCCTTGCGCGTAATCATGGCGGAAGGAAAGTTCCAGGGCGTGACGATGCCGACAACGCCAAGCGCTTCCCTGCGCACGATCATTTCGGCATCCGGCAGATGGCTGGTCACGCTCTCCGCATTGATGCGCTTTGATTCCTCAGCATACCACTCGATGAAGCCTGCGGCATAATCGATCTCGCCACGGGATTCGGCCAAGGGCTTACCTTGTTCCAGCGTCATGATCAGCGCCAGATCCTCGCGCGCCTCGATCATCAAATCATGCCACCTGCGCAGGATCGATGACCGCTGCTGCGGCAGCAGCGAACGCCAGGCGGTAAAGGCGCCAGATGCAGCGTCGATAGCCTCGAAGGCTTCTCGCTGGTCGAG